>NZ_SOGP01000009.1:0-509230 GCF_004403435.1 Cryobacterium sp. TMT1-66-1 | reverse complement strand
GCCCAGAAAGGCTACTGGGAATAACCCCAAGGCGGCCCGGGCACCACTCCCGGGCCGCTACCACCTCGTCAGAACTTTGTTACCAACTACCTGGACTGGCGCTACCATCAAGCGCTACTCGCCAGTACTGTCGGCGGAGCCGCGATCGCGCTTCATAACTTCGAACGTGATCTGACGGTAGGAACAGTCAGGAAACTATGGGGCGCTGGGGTCGAATTCTCGATTGACACCCGGCCGAGAGCCTAGAGCTGACCTGATATTTGGACCGCAGCGCGCACCTTAGCTTTGCCCAGTAGCTTCGCACCATCAGGTCGAAGCTCCCCCGTCGGGAAGACATGGCGGTACAGCGTTTGCCGGCTGATCCCGAGTTCCTTGCTGAGTTCGCCGACCTTCGTTTCTTTTTGACCCATCGCGGCCATCGCCAAGCGAATCTTTGCCGGCGTCATCTTGAACGGACGCCCACCGGTCCTTCCCCGTGCTCGCGCGGCGGCGAGCCCAGCAACGGTGCGCTCAGAAATGAGTGCTCGCTCAAATTCGGCCAATGCGGCGAAGATCCCAAAGACGAGCTTGCCGGATGCGGTGGTGGTGTCGATCGCCGAACCCTCGCCGGTGAGCACTCTAAGGCCGATGCCTCGGTCGGTGAGGTCATGAACTGTGTTGACCAAATGGCGTAGATCACGACCCAGCCGGTCAAGTTTCCATACAAGAAGAGTGTCACCGTTGCGAAGTGCTTTCACGCATGCCAGCAACTGAGGACGGTCGTCCTTCTTGCCGGAGGCGTGGTCTTCGTACAGGTGGTCCGGGTCGACGCCGGATGCAACAAGGGAATCGCGTTGCAGGTCGGTGCTCTGGGAGCCGTCAGTTTTGGAAACGCGCATGTATCCGACGAGCATGCTCAACCCCTGTCATTTATACGTTCGATTACGTGACACCACGATCAGATCTTCGTAAGAACTCAAAGTTGTCACTTATCCAGTCATCTATTCTGCGTGTCCCAAAGGTCACTAATTGAGCTTGCGTGATGGAAACCGAGAGGGGTCCACATCAAGCCTGTTTACTGATGGTTACGCCGACTCTGGGGCGTGGTCGTCGAACTCAAGGGCGACCGCGCGCGTGAGAGCGTCCTCGGCGGGGAGCGCAGCCTGCTCGGCAGGCGAGTAGATCGTAACGAGAGACGGCGATCGGCTGGCTGGTGCCAGCGAGTGCGTACCGCACAACGGACTCGTTCTTGTCGGCAACCAGCAGCATCCCGACCGTGGGCTGGTGCTGTGACCCCCGCAGCCGGTCCTCGACGAGGGCGACATAGAAACCGAGCTGACCGGCGTCGCGCGGCTCGAATTTCGTGGTCTTCAACTCGATAACCACATACCGAAGTTGATCGACGTGAAAGAACAGCAAATCCACGAAGAAGTCATCGCCGTCGACATCGAAGTGGACCTGGCGGCCAACAAACGCAAACGCAGGGCCGAGCTCACGGAGCGTGTCAATGATGCGCTCGCCGAGCCGGTCCTCCAGCTGTCGCTCGGCAGCGTCCCCGTCGATGGCGAGGAACTCGAGCGTAAACGGATCCTTCGTGATCTGCTGAGCGAGCTCCGAGTCGGCGCGTTCGAGAGCGTGCGGAAAGTTGGAAGGGGCTGCCCCCTCACGAAGGTGAAGGAGGGACTTGATCTGGTGTGCCAGGACGGGTCGGCTCCAGCCCTGCGCGACGTCCTTAGCGCTATACCAATTGCGCAGCTCGGCGTCGTTGAGCTTCTCGATCAGCTCGATGACGTGGCCCCAGGGCAATTGGCCAACGGATCGTTGACCGATTGCGTCCTGATCGGGCCACGCCTCGGCGAACCTCCGCATGTACTTGAGGTTGGCCGGCGAAAACCCTTTCGCGGTGGGGAACTCTGCACGCAAATCCACGGACAGCTGAGAGAGGACCTTGCTACCCCACGGAGCTGTCTTCTGTCGCTCGATGATCATCGCTCCGATCTGCCAGTAGAGCCGGAGCAGTTCAGTGTTCACTCGGCGCTGGGCGATGTAGCGCGCCTCATGCACGAGCCGCTTAATGCTCTCGAGTGTGGTGGCGTAGTCCGTGGGAACGAGAGAGCTCATTCTTCAACGCTAATGGAGGCCAGCTGGCCTGCTAGTTAGCTTCTCGGAATCCTTCGTTATCGAGCGAGCGCCGCGGTGCGTCGCGTTCCCGTGTCGGCGCGCGGGCGAGGGTCAAGCGCCACGATACCGCCGACCCGGTAGAGCTGGTGCCAACGTTGCAACGTCCGCGCACTGACCCAGTGTCGCGGGCGACAGCCGCAAGCGGTACCTGGTCCTCGACGTGAAGTCCAGGAACCCGCCACCGCTCGTCGCCGTCCACGGTTGGCTACATCACTGGCCCTCGCGGGCGGCGAGGGCATGTTGGTGGCGATAGAGGGTCGCGCGGCTCCATCCGACGAGGTGGGCGGCATCGGCGGCAGTGCGTCCGCCCTTCCGTGCGGCGTTGACGATCCCGAGCTTGTCGGCGATCACTGTCGGGTCCACGGCTGGGCGGCCGAAGCGGGTGCCGGCAGTGCGTGCGGCGGCGATGCCCGCATTGACGCGTTCGACGATGAGTTCGCGCTCATACTCCGCCAGTGTCGCGAGCATATTCAGCATCAGCCGACCGTTCGTCGTGGCGGGGTCGATCCCATCCGAGATCGAGCGGACGAGCACACCACGCTCCCGCAGCAGGTTCACCGTGTTGAGGACATCGATGAGCGACCGGCCGAGCCGGTCCACCCGCCACACGACAATAATGTCGCCGGGTTCGGCGTAACCGAGGAGCTTCTTCATCCCTGGACGCTCAATGGCCGTCTTGCTCCCCGAGGTGATATCCGCAAACACGTCGCGCTTCTGCACCCCGGCGGCAACCAGAGCATCGAGCTGCAACTGCGCATCTTGACTCGCCGTACTCACTCGCGTGTAACCCAGCATCCTCATAAACTCATTCTGCCTCAAAAAATCCCTTCGAGGATAGTGAGACACCACGAATGGCGAGACGACTTTCCGAGACAAAATCGGAGCCCGCGATTCCGCGCCTTTCTGCACTTTTCCCACGACTCGATTTGGGTAGGTCTCGTGTCTTGTAAACCTTTAGTTTTCTAAGACACCAAGTGGTCTCCGTTACGGACCCACACAGAACCGGCGACGCCGGCAGACCTCCCGAACTCCAACCCTCCTTCTCCCTGCCAAGTCTCAACCCGGCGACGATACGACGGACGACGCAACCACAATCACCGGCGGCGTCATCGGAAATAGGGACACAGAGCGATCACAGAACGCCGCCAAAGAGCGCCGAAGTCCACAGTCCAAGCCGACGCAAATGATTTCGACCTACTTTTATCCGTGCTTCCCCTCGGCGCCTGGACAGTCGACACCTGCGCCCACACAGCTGGAGCGGCCAAAGATACTGCCGCGAGGACGCAGTCATCGACAAACTAACCGATCAGGTCGCTTGCTCGCCATTCGGATCCGGTTCGCGGCTAGACGTACGTCCACGAGATGCGGGCGCAGCGGAAGAGTTGGGCACTCAGCGTTGCACAGTAAAGCTGTAATCGTATCGGTCCCCGCGATAGATGCTCACCGCGTACTCAACGAGACGCCCCTTCCCGTCCACTCCTTGGCGGCTCACGACGAGGGCTGGCGCGCGATGCGGAACGCCCAGGAGGTCCGCGTCGGCGCCGGAGATAAGCGCACTCGACACCCGTTGAGTGGCGTTCTCCACCCGTACACGGAATTGCTCTGCCATCAATTTATACAACGAGCTGCTTAGGTCAAACTGAAGCAGATGGGGGAACAAGTGTGCGGGAAGGTAGATCGTTTCTCGGCACATAGGAACACCGTCCGCGAGCCGAAGGCGCTCGATCGCGAAGACTGCGGACTTCGGTGCGAGCTCGAGCTTTAGCGCGACTTCGTTGGTCGCGATCATCTCTGTGGCACTCAGAACTCGCGACGACGGCTCCATGTCGCGGCCGCGCATATCCTCGGAGAATGACGTCAGCTTGAGTCCCTTCGAAATTCGACCGCCGGAGACGAATGTGCCCATTCCTCGAATGGAGTAGATCAGACCGTCTTCGGCCAGACCTCGCAACGCCTGCCGCACAGTCGTTCGGCTCACGTCAAATCGTTCCGCGAGCTCGCGTTCCTGCGGAAGTGCGTCGTCTCTGTGCATGGCGGATATTTCGGCCAGCAGTTGCTCGCGGATGAGAAGATGTTTGGGCGCCATCGTCGAACTCCTGGGGTGGTAGTGCGGGGCTGGTTACTGTGCTGAACGCGGGGTCACGGCGACCATGCGGCGGGTGATCATCATCGGGTTGGTGACGGCACTGCCAACCACTACAGAGTAGGCCCCCACAGCGTAGGCCGCGGCGACATTTTCACGCGTCCAGTATCGACCCTCTGCGATAACCGGGCGGTCGAGCCGGGCAACAAGGGACGCCACTAGGTCGACGTCGGGGACGTCGGGTATGGGGCCGGCGGCCGTGTATCCAGAAAGGGTGGTACCGATCACGTCAGCTCCCGCGTCCTCCGCGTAGAGGCCGGAGTCGACGCTGTCCGTGTCTGCCATCACAGGGAGTCCGAGGTCGTCATGAATTCGCGTGATGATCTCGGCGAGGGTCTGACCGCCCGGGCGCGGTCGCGGGGTACCGTCGAGCGCGATGACGTCCGCGCCTGCCGCCGCCATCTCGGTCGCCGTTTCGAAGGTCGGTGTGATGAAGACGCCGCCGGCCGCCGAACGACTGGTCTTGCGGATACCGATAATCGGCAGCGCGGTAGTGGCGCGGATAGCGGCGATATCGATCGCTCCCTCTGCGCGGAATCCGACAGCCCCGCCCGTCGCAGCGGCAATCGCCATGAGTGTCATGGATTCGGGGCCCATCACTGGGTTGCCGGCAGAGGTTTGGCAGGAAACGACGAGACCGTTCTTGATGGACAGGAGCGAAGGGTGCATGGTCACTTTTCGTTACGGTACGCGCGGGTGACCTCGCCGTACAGTGGATGGGTTGCGGGAAGGTTGATGAGAGCGCGGGCGCCGTCAAGCGGTGTCCCCACCGGGGCGACGAGGCTGGCAGCGACGGGGAGTGACGCGAGTTCCGTGCGGATGAGGCGTCGCACGTAATTGCTGCCTTGAATGAGGTTGCCTGACCAGGACACGACACGGCTGTCCTCCGCGAGGCCGACGGCTTCCAATGCTGCCTGGGCCGAGCGGGCGAGCTGGCGTGCGCCTTCCGTGAGTATCCCGTCAGCGAGCGAGTCCCCGTGTTCCGCGCAGGCGACGACATCGATGCAGAAGGCAGCGACCGCGGCGACGCGGTCGGGGTTCTCGTAGACGATGCTCGGCAGGGTGTCGATGGCGCCGAAACGTGCAATGGCCGCGGCAGTGAGACTTGTCGATAGTGCTCGACCGTCCTCCGCCTCCAATACTGCGGTGAGGCCTCGTGAGCCGATCCAAAATCCGCCCCCGGCGTCGCCGAAGAGGTGGCCCCAGCCGTCGACGCGTGCTGTGGTCGCCGCAGCGCATGCTGTTACGACGACTCCGGTTCCGACGGCTAGGACCGCGCCAGGTGCATTGCCCAGAGCTCCGAGATAACTTGTCGCCGAGTCGTGTCCGATGACCACGCGCGTGACGGATGTCGGCAAAGCTAACAACAGGGTATTGGCGCCGCCGTGGATCGCGGTGAGCCCGGTGATTCCCGCCGCGACTGTCCAATCATCATGGCTGCCAAAATTGCCGATCGATTCGGCGACAACTTGCGCGACCTGGAGGAGGACGTTATCGTGCGCGCGAACGCCGGGAAATTCGAGCGATACATCAGTTCGACCCGCCTTCGAGAGATAGACGCGGATGCCGCTTTGCCCGGCATCAACGATGGCCTGGCCCATAAACCGCCTCCAAAATCTGTAGTGAGAATCGTCCTAACTCCTGCTAGGCTACAGTATCAGGTCTAGACCTGCGTAACGTTGGTTTGAACCAAAAGCTAAATTGTCAAAAGTAAACAGTTCCCAAACGCGCCACTTCACCTTGGAGATCTCATGACATTTGCATTACGGGCGGTCAAGCCCGCCATCGCCGTTGGAGCGGTGACCGCCATCGCACTCATCCTCTCGGGATGCGCTCCGGTTGCAAGCGAGGGATCGGACACTACGACGCTCAAAATGGTGTTCGAACCCGGACCGGAGGCCGACGCGATGAGCGTCCTCGTCGACGCGTTTAACGCCGGGGCAGGTAAAGACGATGGCATCTCGGTCGAGATAACGCAGCTCAGCCGCACCGACACGTATGCCAAGGAGGCTGCGGTGATGTCCACAAAGTCGTCGGACTACGATCTGTACCGCACCGCCAGCTATCTCGTCGCACAGCATGCTCCCTATCTGGAGCCGATCGATATCGACGAGTCGCAGTACTTCACGACGGCCGTCGACTCGCTCAAAGTGGACGATAAGCTCTACGGCGTGCCGCTCGATGTCAGCAATCACTTCCTTTACTACCGTATCGACTTGATCGACACGATGCTGGCCGACGAAGCGGGGTTCGAAGCGATCAGCCTGGAGGCATTCGGGACCGCGCTCCAGCCAAAAAGCCCGGACGACTGGACCTGGGAAGACTACCTCGCATCGGCGGCGTACTTTACGAAGAAGTACAACGCCGACTCGCCCACCGAGTACGGCACGATTCTCCAGGCCAAGAACCTCGTCTACAACGCCATGGTCTGGGATGACGTGCTCTGGAGCTTCGGCGGAGGATGGCTCGACTCCGACGGCAAGCCCGACTTGAACAGCGATGCGGCTAAGAAGGCCGTGGCCGTGTACTCGGACGCTTACACGGCGGGTGTCGTCTCGGCCGACTCCTCACAGGCGGAGTACCCGGAGACGCAGGCGGCGCTCACATCGGGTAACGCGGCCTTCGCCATCCAATGGGGCGCGGCGTTCGCCGGACTGAACGATCCCGACCAGTCGCCGCTTACCGCGGGCAAGATCGGCGTGGCGCCGATCCCCGGCGACATCCACCAGACCCATGTACACACTCTGTCCGTGGGTATCAATAAGTACGGTGAGAACAAGGACGCTGCGAAAAAATTCATCGAGTACCTCGCCATGGCAGATACTATGACGACCTACGTAGGGGCAGGAGGCATCGCGGCGATGCCGACAGTGCTCGACGCCAACGCTGAGGTGAACCCGCTGTTCCCGTACCTGTCACGCGACATGACTGAAAATAGTTTCGCGGAGCCGAATGTGCCTCGCGCGTTCGACATCTACACGATGATCGCCGACAAGCTATCGGCCGCATGGGTGGGCGAAGCGGACATTGACGACTCCGTCGACGCGGCCGACGACGCGCTAGCCGACCTGATCAATAAGTAGCGAGCAATGTCCTCTCCTCGCTTCTCGACGGGGAACAAGGGGGCGCGTTGGATCCTCAGCGTGCCCCTTCTAGTGTTCCTGGCGATCCTCGTTGTCTACCCGATCATCACTGGTGTGCAAACGGCGCTCCTTGACCGCACACTGCTCAACCCCGAGCCGGGCTTCGTCGGACTCGACAACTTCGCCCGCGTGCTCGGCGACGGTGGGTTCTGGATCGCGCTGCGCTTTACCGTGATCTACACGGTCGTCGTCACCGCGATCGAGCTCGTGCTGGGCTTCCTCCTCGCGCTAGTCTTCGATCGCGCTTTCCCTGGCAAGAAATGGTTGCTGAGCGTCATCATCCTGCCAGTCATGATCGCTCCGGCTCTTATGGGCATCATGTTCCGTCTTATCCTCAACCAAGATATCGGGCTGGTGCCGGCGATCTTCAGCTCGCTCGGGCAGAGCGTTTCGCTTTTCAGCTCCGACTCGATCATTCCGGTCCTAGTGATCCTTGACTTGCTGCAGTGGACCCCGTTCACGTTCCTGCTCTTCTATTCCGCACTGCAGTCAGTGCCTGAGGAACTCTACGAGGCGGCTTCGCTTGACCGTGCTCGGTATGCGCGTGTCATCACATCGATCGTCATACCGTTGCTCATGCCCACGATCTTCATCGCAGGCTTCCTTCGTGCCATCGACGCCTTCCGAACTTTCGACACGGTATACGTGCTCACGGGCGGCGGACCCGGCAACTCCACAACTACTCTCAGCATCTACATCTACAAAATCCTCTCCGGCGGTGACTTTGGTACTGCCTCAGCCGCAGCGGCAATTGTCGCGATCGTAATGCTGCCTCTAGTGCCCATCGTCGTGCGCCGGTTGAACGGCGATGTAGTAGCGAAGAAGAAGTGATGAACGCGACACTGAGTTCCCCCCGACCGATCACACAGGACCGAGCGCGTCGCCGCACGAAAAGAGGCTGGTGGCGTACCGCGATTGTCGTGGTCGTTGGCCTGTTGATCAACCTGCCTCTCTTCAATGCCGTCATCACCTCGTTTAAGACCGACGGCGACATTGCAACCTCGCCATTCTCGTTCGAGCGCGGCTTTACCTTGGACCATTACGTCGCGATCTTTGGCGGCTCAGGCTACGACTTCACCAAATTCCTCATGAACTCGGCGTTCACGGCGCTTGGGACGGTCGTGCTTGTCATGGTCATCGCAGTCCCCGCGAGCTATGCAATCGTGCGACTCGGCTTCGGCGGAAGCGCATTACTGAACTTCATCACCTCTCTCCGGCTCGTGCCGGCGATGTTTTTCGCTATCCCGTTTTTCCTAATGCTCTCTGCATTTGGTCTCTACGACTCAATTCCAGCGCTTGTTCTGGCGAACACATTCCTGAACCTGCCGCTCGCGATGCTTATCATCTGCGGTGCCGTGCGGGAAGTGCCGATCGACGTCGAGGAGGCGGCGGTGATCGACGGGGCAAGCGCTTATCGCACGCTCGGATCCATCGTTCTTCCGCTTTTGGCCCCAGGACTCGTCGCAGTGGGAATCCTTGTCTTCCTATTCACGTGGTCCGACTACCTCTTTGCCGTCATCCTTTCGAGCTCCCAAGCCACGCCGGTCACTGTAGGAGCGGCGTTCTTTGTGACGAGTGCAGGGATTGCGTGGGGCAATGTCTCCGCTGTCGTGGTCGTGTCGCTCGTCATTCCACTCTCGTTCGCGATCTTCGCGCAGCGTTATCTAGTACGAGGTCTTTCGGCTGGCGCGGTTAAGTAACGGGCTCTGTTCGCATCAAGGATGAAGGTTCAGACCGTCCCGATCACCATCTCCGGGTTCCTCAGTTTCTACGGCACCAATTGGGCCCGCCTCACCGCGGCCGGTGTCATCGGAGCGCTGCCCATCGTCATCTTCGCCATCGTCGTCCGCAAGCACATGGCTCACGGGTTGTCGTTCGGCGGCGTCAAATAGATCAACCTAAGGAGATAACCATCATGGTCCGTGTAGGAGTCATCGGTCTCGGCGCTATTGGCCGCGAGCACCTCGACATTTACCGCAACATCCCCGGCGTCGAAGTGACCGCTGTGGCAGATTTTGTCCGCCATGTCGCTGACGACGTCGCGGCTGAGATCGGCTGCGCAGCGTTCAGCAGCGCAACTGAGTTGCTCGAGGCAGGCGTCGTCGACGCGGTCACGCTCAGCACCCCCGACCATTTGCATCACGACGACGCCGTGAAGATCATGCAGGCCGACGTCCACCTCCTGCTCGAGAAGCCGATCGCGACCAGCGTCGAGGAGTCCGACAATCTGGTGCGCGTCGCGGAGGAATCCAACGTCATCGCAATGCCGGGACACACGCTCCGGTTCGCCAACCAGTACATCACCGCTAAAAATCTGGTCTCCTCCGGTTCGATCGGTTCCGTCATCCACGGCAACGTCCGCTGCAACAACAAGGTCGGCGTCGCGCGCCGAGTCAACGGCCGCACATCCGTGACGTTCTTCCTCGGCATCCACGACATCGATGCTCTGACCTGGATCGCCGGCGAACGCGTCGTCGCGGTGCAGGCGTTTGAGTCCGAACAGCGCACTCCGGACGGCGGACAGGCCGTAGCAGTCACCGGAAACCTCCGCCTCGCCGGCGGCGGAGTAGTGGCACTCGAGGCTGCATGGGGGCTCCCCGAGGAATATCCCACCGACATCGACGCCCGGCTACGCTTGATCGGGAACAGCGGCGAAGTGCGCATCGACGTCCACGATTTCGGAATGAGCTCCTACAGCAGCCGCCTCACCTATCCGGTGCCCGCCGGCGGGTCGGTGTACGGAGCCCCGCAAGGCATGCTCTACGAAGAGCTGAACGCGTTCCTGCGCGCGGTGCGCGGAGAGATCGAGATTCCGGTCACGATGCGAGAAGCCGCGGATGCGGTGCGCGTCGCCACCACGATCGATAAGGCGATCATCTCCGGCAACACGGAGCAGGTCGTCTATGCCTCGTAATACCTAGGCTTGTGGGCGCGAGCGCGGATAGCCCACGCGCCCACAAACGTGACCGCGGCTGGGCAGCAGCTCAGAACTCCGGTACTTCGCCTTAGCGGACCCGGAGTTTTTCATTAGTCCTGCACTTTTCGGCGGTGCCCTGCGCGGCGTTGGCCCTGGCGCGTTTTCCGCGCCAGCAGACGAGGCACCGCGAACTCGCCCACTCCCCCAGCTGCAGGCATAGCATCTGCGTCAGGGGAGAGTCCTTCAGGCCTCGGCGCGGAGGTAGGCGTAAACGGTTTCTCGGCTGATCCCAAAGTGTCGAGCGAGCGCAGCTTTCGGCACTCCAGAGGCGGCCTTCTCGCGCAGCTCCGCGGCGCGGGCCGCGTCCAAGGATGGGGTGCGGCCGCGGTACACGCCACGCTTCTTAGCCAGGGCAATGCCCTCGCGCTGACGTTCACGGATCAAGGAACGCTCGAACTCAGCAAAGGCTCCCATGACGCTCAAGAGCAGGTTTGCCATCGCGTTGTCATCGCCAGTGAAGGTGAGCTGCTCTTTCACGAACTCAACCCGGACCTTCTTCGCGGTGAGTCGGCGCACGATCACGCGAAGGTCATCCAAGTTGCGGGCCAGGCGGTCCATGGAATGCACGAGAACAGTATCGCCATCTCGGACGAACTTGATCATCTCCTCCAGCTCGGGCCGGTTCTGATCCTTTCCCGACGCCTTGTCCTCGAACACCCGGTCGACGTCGACGCCAGCAAGCTGGCGGACGGTGTTCTGATCGAGAGTGCTGACTCGCACATATCCAACTCGTTGACCCGTCATGAGGATCTCCTACCTGTTTTGTCAGGTTGAACTCTAAGACCTGGCGAGAAGGGCTGTCAACAAATAAGAATTGGACCCTATCCTGACGGCGCAAAATATATACGCTTGACGCCTAGTTGGGGTACACCACAACTAGGCACTGTCTGCTGGTGCGGAAGCCCCCGTGCGGTCGCGGTCTTGTTGTACCTTTTCAACCGTGAGCCTCGAACAGAAAATCCCACCAGTCGAAGATCTCCTTGCGTTCATCGAGGAGCAGGAAGCACGGCTGCTCAACCGTGCTTACGACATCAAAGGAACGGATGCAGGCGAGTTCCAGGTGATCTACGGTGTTTGCGCACAGGCGATCCGCTACTCGGCTGCCTTCGCCACGTTGCATAGGGCCGGCAGACCGCGCGAAGCTGTCGTCCTCGCGCGGCAGGCCATCGAGCACGCAGCAACAGCACAATGGGCGCGCTTCACAGAAGGCGGTCTGGAGAAGCTCGTCGCGACTCTCCAAGCCACTCACATCGACTTTTACAGCAAGATGTCGGCCTGGCTCAAGAACACGCAGCTCATTGACGCTGTGGAAGCAGAGACCGAACGGCTCGGCAGACTCGGCAAAGGGATGCCACCAGTGGCAGACAGGCTCAGAGCGATCGATCAGAGCCAGATGCTGGAAATGGTTTACAAGCAGCAGTCTCAGCTGGTCCACGTCACGAGCAGCTCGACGACGGGTTTCGTCAAGATAGACGGCGACGAGATGACGCTGGCGCCCGTGCCGGACGACCCGCACGGCGTGAACACGACATACGTGGCAGCAATGGCCGCCATGTTCGCCGCCTGGCTCATCGAAGACCTGATTGTGGGCAAGCCTGGGATGCTGAGGCTTGACAAGCAGTCCGACCAACTGTTGCTGCCGATCAACGTCGAGACGTCAATTCCTCGTGGAAACGATGGCTGATTGCCGGCAACGGTAATTCGCAGCCTGCCTACGTCCGGCTCATAGACGGCTCCATCGGGATCCTCCTTGGTGTCATCAGGCAGAAATTACTTCCCAAGGGAGGCCGTATTCTCAGCTCATGCGAACGTGGGACCTCTTCTCTGTGAATCGCGGCCAGCTAACTCCGCTGTAAGAGGCGTTCCACTTCCAAGGATCTGGAACGCGTGCGTGGGATTCAGCCCCGTGCCCAACGGTTTATGAGTCCGCTGCTTCATCACTCATCAAGGCCGCCTCGAGTAGTAAAGGCGCAGTTCCGTGAACAGCACTTCCGACACGTTTGTGGGCGGCCATTCGGGGCCGCGTCCGCTGCCACTCAGAAACGATCGGTTCTGGATGCGAGCTGCGTCGTTGGAGGACCCCGACAGTTCTGTACCAAGCTTCAAACCGCCGCTGAGCATGTTGCACTTAGGGCACCCCCGCGAGCAATTAACGTGCGGCCCGGCCCACGCTTTTCTGGAATCCCGCCGATTCAGGGTAACTACCGTCGCCCCCTGGTGGACCCGAAGAAGTCGAGAACCTTCTGTGGCACCGGCCCCTTCCGTGCCAGGTCAACCATGGAGCGCGTGCCCTCGTCGAGATCGCGAAGGTCCACGTCGCCACTGTCGACTATATGCATCAGCTCGGTTGCCGCGTCATGCGTCGGGCGCCCGCTCACGATCGCGAAGTCGAAGGTGCGGCGGATCGCCCTCGGACGCAGCACCTTTGCGGCCATGAGCGGAAATCCGACGCTCGAATCTCCGATGTCCGCGCGGAGGTGGCTCCCGAACGGCAGCCACGCGTACCCGCGACCGTCGACAACCACCTCCCAGTCGATCGCCCGGTAGAAGTCCGACTCGGTCGGCGGCACGTGGGCGACGATCACGTTTTGCCGAGCGCCTAGAGCCCTACGCTCGATTTCCGCCACCCGAGCCTTGGCGATTCCGGAGCGGCGGTGGGCGGGACCCACCACGAGGTACTGCAATAGGATGTGCGCGGGATCGATCTGTCCGGTACCGGGCAATGACCAGGGCGCGGCTGCGGCGAAGCCAACGATCTTGTCATCCTTCTCCGCGACGATCGTGAACGCCCGGAGGGGCGCCGCGAGCTCCTCGGTCAGCATGATTCGGGCCAGCTCGGCGTCCGCGTACAAGTAGCCAGCGTGGTGCTGGCCAGGAACTGCGGGAAAGTAGGCCCGCTCGTAGTCGAGCAGAACAGGGGCGTCGGTCGGCTTGCCGAACCGGAGGAGGAAGTCGGTCATATGTAGAGGTTAGCCAGCACTCCCGATCAGTCAGCGCGTGAAGCTTCCGGGTGGCCTTGCTACCCCTGTTCATTTCAAAACCCTTGCTGAGGTCTTGCTTTTGACAGCAGTTGTGGCACGTTTTTGGCCACCCATCGAAGGGCATCTCTGCGGCCGCTCGCTAAGGATCGTTTCCGGCTCAAATTCTAGTTAACGCGAGGACGAACCCTCTGCACCGTCGCTCGATGTTCTAGCGAGGGTCGTAGAGATCGGACAATTTGTTACCGATCGCCCGCAACCGGTCTTCTGTGCCCTCATCGATCGTGTCCGGAGCAATTAGATTCCACCATTGAACTGACTCCAACTGGCCTGGTCTATCCAGACGCTCTCCAGCTTGAGTGTTTAGAAGAGCGTTTACGTGTTTAGAAAGCCAGACGCCATTGCTGCACTTGTGCTGCAGGCCGTCTAAGCCCTCTGCAACGGCAGCGATTCCCGCGACCAACACACGGAAGGAGCCTCCGAATTCGCGGAGAAGCCGTTCTCTTTCTTTCTGCTCGGTCTTCCCTGTGTACGCCTCGGCTGTTATGCCCGCTTTCCGAAGCCGAGAAATCACCACGGGGATAAATCGGGCGCTTGGCGATAATACGAAGTACGTCTCTTCTGGGGAACGATCCTCGATGATTTCAACTAGGGCATCTATCTTTGAAGACTTTGCATTTTCTGCAAAAGTCACCTGGTGGTCCACGATTATGGGAACGCCGAGTGTCAGCTGGCGAAGTCGCAGGCTTTGCGTGAACGGAACGGCAGCAAGCAGCGGATGCTCTCCCAACCAAACAAGAGCGAGCTCTTGGAATTGATTGTAAATTTTCCGTTGAAGGGGTGCCATCTCGCAGGATACTTCGATCGTTGGAAGCACCGGCGGCATGTCCCCGCGGTGGTCCTTCTTCAGGCGACGAATGAAAAATGGCATATCGCGGATCACGCCCCCCGGAATGATCTCTCGATCGAGCTTAGGGACAGCTCGGTTGCCGAGGGTGTGCCAGAAGGTCTTAACCCAATGGGTGTAGGACTTGTACCGCTCTGGCCATAGCCAGTTCATGGGCGGGAAAAGACCCTCTGGCTTATTTGCTGAGGGAGTACCTGACAATGCAATCTTGTAGTCGCTGGAGATCCATTGAAGCGTGTGCCTCGTCCATGATTCGCGGTTCTGAATTCGATGTACCTCGTCAGCAATAATCAAGTCCGCATGATTGCCCGTGATCGCGCCAGTTCGCATGAACTCCCAGCCGATGAAATACCAGCCAGGTTCACCTTTCTTCAGACGGGTGAAAGACCCTGAGCGAAAAGATTTCATGGAGTCCTCTAGGTGATAGAAAACAGCGTCGGGAATTTGCGACTTAACCGTCGCTTCCCAGGAACGACGCGTACTAAGCGGCGCAACGACAATAATAGATTTAAGGCCAAGGCGTTTGGCGAACTCGACGGCTGTGATGGTTTTACCCAGAGCCTGCTCGTACGCCAGGAAGATCGACTTCTGACCTTCGTCTATGGCTCGAGTAATGTCCATATCCTGGTAAGCAAATAGCTTGATAATCTTGCTCCGCCTTTGACTCCGCCAAGATTTGGCGGCCGGATGGTTGCGCCGGCAGAAATCAGGCTACCTAGTTCCAACCCCGGGTCTCTCCACTTTCGATGAGACCAGCGGCCGGCAAGGCCTCAAACGAACAATTCACCTCTGGTCACGTCCCGCCGGGTGTTGTAATTCGTCAACTCGGAGGTGTTGGCAATGGGCAGTTCGAAACCTGCCGACTACGCCGAGGACATCGACTCGGCAAGGGCGTCGCTCGACGTGGCTTCATCGGGCGGGCGACCTGTCCGTCGATCTCGGGACCCCCGGCGGTCTCGGCTCCGAGCCGATGCAGCAGGCTGCCGCGGTGATCGAAGCAGCCGGACGGGCGCTCCGTGAACCAATGTCCGCCCGAAAAACGTTTCGCATCTGACACCATCCAGTCCTGCGACGCGGGCAACCATGCCGCCATTTACTTCTGAAGAAATGCCGCCATCTCAATCGAAAAACCACAGCAGATCAGTCGTCAGCCGCCGCGGTCTCAGAATCGACCGTTTTAGCGACGACCGTTTCAGCATTTTCGAACCGCTCAGTTATGCACTCTTCGAACATCGACGCCTTCCGGGACGTTTCCCGGCCCGAGGACCCAAGAATCCAGAGCCAGGTGTGCCGCGGCCAACGTCAACAGCTGCCGACGTTCAACCACGAGAACGTGCGCCCTACCGAAAACTGTGACCTGCTCGGAGCTCCCACCAGGAATCCCGAGCACCCACATGTCATTTGTGGCGCCGGGAACCGAAAGCTCGACGGTGCAGGCGTTCGGTTCCCCGAAGACCTGAAACCAGCGGCCTGTCCTCCTGTTCCCACAGACAGCCCAGGGGAACCCGTGACCGTTGACGCCGGAAATGAGGTCGTGAAGGAAGGCGGCCAAACCCCCGCAATCCCAATGATTGCGGGGGTTTTCTTGTGCGCCCGAAGGGATTCGAACCCCCAACCTTCTGATCCGTAGTCAGATGCTCTATCCGTTGAGCTACGAGCGCATGCCAATCTCGCGAACTGTAACGCCCGGAGACAACTTGAAAACTATACCAGCTATCGAGGGCTTCCCGTTCCATCCGGGCGGGCAGCAGGGTGCCGGCGCCGATCTTTTAGCGCCATTGGGCTGTCGGTGTTCAAGAGATTTCTGGGAATGACTCAGATTCGATGGCGCTTTTCGGGGAAAAGTGTTCACCTGAGGCCAAGTCAATACCTACAAAGGGGGTCGTAACCGACCTGGTCGCGCCGACCACGACCGGCTCAAACAGCACGCTCGGCGGCACACAGATTCTCGCGAATCTGGCCGCGCCGGTCACGGTGCAGGGCAACGCGATCAGCGTGGGGGCGGTTCCGAGTCCGAGGGGGCAACGAACGCCTCATCGACCCCGGGCGGGGCTACCGTCTCCGTCGCTCCGACCACCACGGGAACCGACAGCTTTCTCGGTGGCACTCAGGTCGTGCCGCTCACGCTCCTCGGCACCGATTCATCCGCACGAGGCACGGGTAATTCTTCTCTCGCCGCGCTGCGACTGACGCCGCTGTTCGGGTCAACGCTGGCCGGTTCCACCCTGGCGAGCACGGGAACAACGCCACTGCCATTCCTCGCACTGGGCCTCCTTTTCGCCCTGGCCGGACCTGGCCGGACCTGGCCTGGCCGGATTGCACGCGGCCTGATTGCGCGTGGAGGTGGCACCGCCTAGCCAGCAGCATCCGCTCATAGCCGCCGGACGCTTCGACCACCAGGTAGAAGCGCCCGGTTGTGGCGCGCCCGCGACGTCAAAATCAACCCCTGTCATCCTTTCGAGTCGAGTGATTGAATAAGCCGGTGAACAAGACGAGCCCCGCCGAACGGGCACCCTTTGACTACTCCGGCCTGCGCGCCGTCTTCATTAACTGCACCCTCAAGCGCAGCCCGGAGGTCAGCAACACCCAGGGAATTGTCGACCTCAGCGCCCGCATCATGCGGGAGCAGGGCGTGCAGGTCGACCTGATTCGCGCCATCGACCACGACATTGCCACCGGCGTCTACCCCGACATGACCGACCACGGCTGGCAAACGGATGCCTGGCCGTCTCTGTTCACGACGGTGCAGGCTGCCGACATCCTCGTTCTCGCCGGGCCAATCTGGCTCGGCGACAACGGCTCGGTGACCAAACGCATCGTGGAACGGCTCTACGCCCACTCGGGCGAGTTCAATGACAAGGGCCAGTACATCTTCTATGGCAAGGTCGGCGGCGCCATCATCACCGGCAATGAAGACGGCGTGAAACACTGCACGTCGAACCTGCTGTACAGCCTGCAACACATTGGCTACTCGATTCCTCCCGCCGCCGACAGCGGCTGGATCGGCGAAATAGGCCCAGGTCCGAGCTATCTCGACGAGGGCTCCGGCGGCCCGCAGAACGACTTCACCAACCGCAACACCACCTTCATGAGCTGGAACCTCATGCACCTCGCCTCAATTTTGAAGAAGAACGGCGGCATCCCGGCTTTCGGCAACCTGCGCCAGGACTGGGACCGCGGCGAACGCTTCGGGTTTGAGCCGAACCCGGAATATAGGTAAGAGTCAGCAGCAAAATTCAACAGATCGGGGAACCCAGTGGCACTCCAAACACTTTCGACAGAGTCTTCCCCGGTTCCACCTGTACCCGCGCCGAGCGCGCTCGACGTGCGCGTCACCGGCGGCATGGTGCGCGGCATCCGTGAAGGTGCTGTTCTGGCGTGGCGCGGCATCCCCTATGCCGCTCCGCCGGTCGGTGATCGACGCTTTCGCGCTCCGCAGCCCGTCATGGTGTTCGTGCACGGCGGCGGCTACAGCACCGGTTCTGCCCAGGATTTTCCTGGCCAGGGCGAGGGCTTCGTGAGCAGTGCCCGCGTCGTCTACGTGAGTTTGAACTACCGACTCGGCGCCCTGGGATACCTCGACTTCAGCCGGTATTCCACGCCGGACCGCCCGATTGAGAACAATCTGGGGTTGCGCGATCAGGTGGCCGCCCTCGAGTGGGTGCGAGCGAACATCCGCTCATTTGGCGGCACCTTCCTGCCGGAGCATCCGTTCGACGCTTTTCGCGACGGCCGTGCCCACCGGGTACCGCTGATCATCGGCACGAATGATCGCGAGGGTGCGTTTTTTCGCGGCCGGGCCAACGTGCTCCCCCGCTCGCCGTGGCGCATCCAGGCCCTGTTTAACCACGCCCCCAAGATAGCCCCGACGAGATGCGGGCCGCCTATCCTGGTCTGCCGATCAGCCGCGCCGCCGCCGATTTCGGGGGTGACTATGCCTTGTGGTATCCGAGCATCGTCGTCGCCGGGTTGTACTCTCGGTTCGCCCCCGTGCATTTCCACCGCTTCGACATCGCTCCGCGGCTCATGCACCTGCTCGAGCTCGGGCTCGATGCCACGCACGGCATTGAAATGTATGCCCTGTTCGACCAGGTCGACCCCCGCAGCGAGCGCCGGCGCGTCTGGCAACGGTTTCTGCCGAACCTGTAGCACCTAGCATGGGGTCATGGCCATCACCCGCTCCCGCCGTGCTGCGGGACGCGGGAGCTACCTCGCGATTGCCGCTTTTGCCGTCGTCTATCTGGTCGGCGCCGTGTATTGGCCCCGGCCGCTCTGGGTGGCCGGGGCGTACCTGGTCACCAGCATGATTTGTTTTGCCGTCTACGCGATCGACAAGCGTCGCGCGCGGTTCGGCGGGTGGCGGGTGTCGGAACGCACCCTGCTGTTCTGGGGTTTCATCGGCGGTTGGCCCGGCGCCATCGTGGCGCAGCAGGTACTGCGCCACAAAACCCAGAAGAAGAGCTTTCGCGAGGCGTTTTGGGTCACGGTCTTCTTCAACGTCGTGCTCTTCGTCGCCGTCAGTACGCCCACGTTCGACCGGCTGGTCGCCCAGGCGATCAACTAGTATTCGTTGAACTCCGGGCTGGTCGCCGCGTCGTGTTTGGCCTTCAGAATGGCGAGGTTGATCAGCACGAACGCTTCCAGGCGTTCGCCGCGATGTTCGGCATAGTCGGGCTCGCGCTGGTCGACGGCCAGCTCGATGAGCTTCGACGAGACCGCCGAGCTGACCTCTTCGCTTGCTGACCGCTGCGCACTCGACACGATGCGGGCCACCTGGTCGTTGTCATCGGCAACAGCGTCGAGGGCGAGCGTCAACCGTTCGTGCACGCGAAATCTCAGGGCGAACTGCTTGAGATCGTGGCGTTGGTCATCGGTAAAGCTCAGGCGCCACTTCATCGCTGCCAGGTCGCGGCCCATTCGGCTGACCCGCCGGGCATACTCCTCGTTCTGCCGAGCCAGCCGATGCAGTTCGCTGCGGGCGTTGTCGGCGTACCGCCCGGAGTCGTAGTCGAAGTGCTCCCGCAGAGCCCCTACGATGATGTCATTCTTCACGGCCATTCGTACGGCCGACAATGCGATCAGCAGGCCTTCGTCAACCGTGCGCTCGAGGTCGGGCAGCTCAGCGTTCACGTCGGGTTCACTGACGTGTTCGTGAGCGTCAGCACGACGCCGGGACCGGTTCCAAATGATTGCGCCACCACTTCCTCGTGCAGGTGAATTTCATTTTATCCTGCCCCGCGAATCGCCTCCGACCGCCAGATCACTCGACTACTTCGCCATCCCCCGCTCTCGCGCAAATGCACAATCTGGGTACGGTGGACGCCGATGGCGCAGGTGCGCTACGACCGATGAAGAAGGAGCAACGATGAGTGACCCGCGTGATGTGCAGAAGGTAGCAAAACTGGTCAAGGAGTTTCGTTTCGCCATGCTCACCACGAAGAGCCCGGGCGGCAAGCTCGTGGCTCGCCCGATGACGGTACAAGAGGTCGAGTTCGACGGCGACCTGTGGTTTATCGCTACCCGCGATTCGCACACCGTGACGGAGATTGGTTCTGATCCGGTCGTGGGAGTGTCTTTCGCCTCCAACGACACCTGGGTTTCCCTCTCGGGAACCGCGGAGATGATCGACGATTCGCAGAAGGTGGCGGAATTGTGGAACCAGTGGGTCGAAGCGTGGTTCCCGGAGGGTCCCGAGGACCCCAACATTGTGCTCATCAAATTCACCGCAGACGGCGCGGAATATTGGGACACCCCCGGCGGGCGCATCGCCTCCGTGATCAGCCTGGTCAAGGCGAAAGTCACGGGCCAGCCCTATGACGGGGGCGAGAACGACAAGGTCGACCTCTAGACACCGTGCAGGTCGGGCGACAGACCTCAGGTCCGTCGCCCGACCGCCCGGCTAGACGATCGGTGTCGTGACGCGCTCGGGTTCGCTCGGCAGGGGCACCGGGTGCGTTCGCTCGAGCGACGCGCCCTCCACATCCACGTTGGGCAGGATGCGGTCGAGCCACTTCGGCAGCCACCAGGCCGCGTCACCGAGCAGATGCATTACGGCCGGGATGATGAGCAGCCGCACCACGAACGCGTCGAGGAGTACGCCGATGCCGAGCCCGAAGCCGATCGACTGAATCATCACCGAGTTCGAGAAGATGAAGCCGGAGAAGACCGAGGCCATGATGAGCGCGGCCGCGATCACCACGGTGCGCCCGGCATGAACCCCGCGCTGCACGGCCAGGCGCGACGAGGCACCGTGCACGTACGATTCCCTCATGCCGCTGACCAGGAACAGCTGGTAGTCCATGGCAAGCCCGAACAGAACACCCACGACGAGGATGGGCAGGAAGCTCAGGATAGGCCCCGGGTCGTGGATGCCGAACACCGGCCCGAGCCAGCCCCACTGGAAGACCGCCGTGATGGCGCCAAACGCTGCGAACAGCGACAGCACGAAACCCAAAGTCGCGGTGATCGGTACCAGGATCGACCGGAACACGAAGATCAGGATAATCAACGACAACCCGACGACAACGAGAAGGTACAGCGGAAGCGCCGCGGCCAGCTTCTCGCTCACATCGATATTTCCCGACGCATTGCCGGCCACACCGAGGGAGGTGACACCGTCGATGTCCAGACCGCGCAGGTCCCGCACGAGTTGCTCGGTCGATTCGCTGGTCGGCCCCTCAGCCGGAATGACTTGGAAGGCGAGCAGCAGGTCATCGTCGGAGGCTCCGATCGGCGCGACCGCGACCACGTCGTTCTCCGCCTTCAGCGCGGTTCCGATACGTACCTGTTCCGCGAGGAGCGCGTCATCCGTTATAGCGGTTTCGAGGTCTGCAACCACGAGCAGCGGGCCGTTCACGCCGGCGCCGAACTTCTCGTCAGCAATTTTGTAGGCCTGGTACGCACTCGAGCTCAGCGGTTCCGACGAGCCGGCGGGCAGTCCGAGGCGCATGGACAGCGCGGGCATAGCCACGATGAGCAGCACGATGATGCCCACGACCACGGTGACGACCGCTCGCACCGTATTCATGGGCTTGGACGGAACCTTGGCGTGGTGCTCGGCGTGACCGACCTTGGCGCGGGCTTTCCTAGTGAGAATCTTCGCGCCGACCAGGCCCAGCACCGCCGGCGTCAACGTGATCGCAATGAGAATGGCGACGAAGACGCAGACGGCGCCAACCGTGCCCATGAGGCCGAGGAAGGGGATACCGGTGAGGTTGAGTGCGAGCAGGGCGATCAGAACGGTGGCACCGGCGAACACGACCGCGTTGCCGGAGGTGCCGTTGGCCAGCCCGATCGATTCCTGCACTGGCAGGCCGTTGCGCAGCTGGGTTCGGTGCCGGTTGAGTATGAACAGTGAGTAGTCGATGCCGACCGCGAGCCCAAGCATCACACCCAGAACAGGTGTGACCGAGAGCATCTCGACGGTTCCCGACAGAGCGAGCGAGGCGAGCACTCCGACGCCCACGCCCACGAGGGCATTCAGCAGCGGGAGTCCCGCGCCGATCAGCGTGCCGAGCATGACCCACAGCACGATGGCCGCAACGATCACGCCGCCGATCTCGCCCGGACCGAGAATCTCGGGAATGCTGGAGGCAATGTCGTTGGAGACTTCAGCCGTGACGCCGTCGATCCCCGCGTCGGTCATCTCAGCGACCACGGCTTCCTTCGACTCGGCCGGAATCAGGTTGAGCGGGGTGTCGAACTGCACGCTCGCGACCGCCGTGGTCGCGTCGGTCGATACCTGACGGATGCCGGAGGCCAGGTCGAGCAGGTCGGCTCCCTGCTCGAGCGTGGTGCTCTGGGAGGCGAGTGCGGTGCGGCTCGCCGTGAGTGTCGTCTGCTGGGCAGCAATCGCGGCTGTGCCCGCATCGATCTGCGCCTGCTGCGCGTCCAGCGTCGACTGGGCGGCGGCGAGTTGTCCCGCTGCCTCGGCCTGCGCGCGACTGGCATCGAGCTGCGTCTGACCGGCCTTGGCCTGGGCCATCGCCGCGTCGATCTGCGCCTGCCCCGCGTCGAGCTGCGCCGTTCCAGCAGCGATCTTCTGGCGACCGTCGACGACCTGCTGGGTCTGATCGTCGATCTGGGCCTGGGTATCGAACGGGTTCGTCGCCGCTTTCACGTCGGCCAGGTCGACCGTGCGCGTGAGCAGGTCGCCGATTGCGGTCTTTTGCGCGTCCGTGAAGGCGGAGTCATCCGTCGTGGTGAAGATGACGGTGCCACGGCCGCCGCTGGCGGAGGGAAACTTGGCGGCAAGTTCGTCGCTGACCTTCTGAGTCGCGGTGCCCGGGATGCTGACGGACGACGTGAGGGTTCCGCCGAAGAGGACGAATGCACCCACAGCGAGGCCAAGAATGACCACCCACGAAACGATGACTAACCACGCTCGGCGGGCGGAGAACCGACCGAGTCGGTAGAGAAGCGATGCCATATTCTCAAGTTCTTTCTGCAGGTCGGGTTGTGGTCGGGTGACCGGAGTGGCGTCTCGCGTCGCATCATCGGGAATCGAGCTGTGGGGTCGAGCAGGGAAGTCGAGTACTTCAGTTGGAAGGTGCGTAGCCGGTGCGGACGGTGACCATGAGGCGGTCGAGCAGTTCGTTCCACACTGCGCGCGACGAGGCGTCGAGTGCGCCGCCCGTTCGGACCAGCCAGTGGGCGGATACGATGGCGATGCCGTTCATCACCGAGCTGACCAGAATCGCAACTTCGAATTCGTCCATTGCGCCCGTACGAGCGGCGATCTCGGTCGAGAGCTGTTCGGTGGTGCGCGTGAAAACATCGCTGATGCCGTGTTGGGATCGACCGTTCTCGCCCTCCGCGTTGAGTACCCCCGCTAGATACGCGACGACCGGCGGCAGATCGATGTTGCGAAGGGCCGTCGTGAGTTCGTCGAACAGGCCTTCGCGGCTGCCATCGCCTGCTGGAGTCGATGCTGTCGCTGCACGGAATTCATCAACGGTGGCGCTGAGAACCCGGGTGCAGGTGGTCATGATCACGTCGTCGAGTGATGCAAAGTGGTTGAAGACGGTGCGCCTGGAGACGTCGGCGCGCTCGGCAAGCTCGTCAACGCTGAATTGCGGTTTACCACGTTCGCGGATGAGCGCGTCAGCGGCATCCAGAATCGCCTGGCGGTACCGTGCCTTGAGTTCGGCACGGCGGTCGGGGGCGGTGTTCTGAAACGTCACGTGCTTACACTAAGTGCAACGACGCACATAGTGCAATCAGCGTGGCAAGCTCCCAGCTTTGGCAATTATCTCGCCATTGTTGGTCGAGATCTTCGACCGATGACCCAGACACGGATGCTGGTTCGGAGCCGATGTCGACCTCCGTGCAGGGATCGGGAGAACATCATTGGAATGCCAAACATTTTCTCTTCTATTGAGGGTGGCATACCGTGCCTGCTGCCCACATGGCGTAGTCCAGCGAATAGAAGGCGGATGTGCTCAACAGGTTGGGGTAGCGGGCTCGCTGGCAGGTTTTGCGAGCTGCCTAGGTGCTCAACGGTCGCTCACCTCGGCGGCAACGGGTTCGGTGACGGGGGCTCGCTGGCCTCTGGTCTTCACGAGACTTGCGACGGTAGCCACCGCAATCGTGGTGCCGATGAACACTAACGAGAACCAGATCGGGATGTCGAAGGCCCAGGGCACCGGTTGGCCGCCGTTGATGAACGACAGCTCGTTGAGCTTGAGCGCGTGCAGCACGAGCTTCACTCCGATGAATGCGAGGATCACCGCGAGTCCCTGAGCCAGGTAGACCAGGCGCTGCAGCAGGCCGCCGATGAGGAAGTACAGTTGGCGCAGACCCATGAGGGCGAAGGCGTTCGCGGTAAAGACGATGTACGCCTCGTCGGTGAGGCCGAAGATCGCTGGGATCGAGTCGACAGCGAAGATCAGGTCGACGAAGGCTATCGCGACTAGCACGAGCAGCAGGGGGGTCACGAACCGGCGGCCGTCCTTCAGGACGGAGAGTTTGTCGCCGTGATACTCGTCGGTCACGGACAGGTGACGCCTGACAAACCGCATGAGACGGCCGTTGGCCGGGTTCGACTCGCTATGCGTGAAGGCCTGGCGGTAGGCCAGCAGCAGCAGCAGCGCGCCGAAGAGGTAGAAGATCCAGGAGAAGTTCGCGATCAGGGTCGCGCCGACCGCGATGAAGACTCCGCGCAGGACAAGTGCGAGCGCGATGCCGATCAGTAGAACCTTCTGCTGATAGGCGCGCGGGACGGCGAAGGCCGTCATGACGAGCAAGAACACGAAGAGGTTGTCTATCGAGAGGGCCTTTTCGGTCAAGTAGCCGGCGAAGTACTCACCGCTGAAGGTCCACCCCGAGACGATGCCGATTCCGACACCGAACATCAGCGCAAGGCCGATGTAGAAGGCCGACCACCAGGCGGACTCCCGGATCGTCGGCTCGTGCGGGGTTCGCACATGTGCGAAGAACTCGAATACGAAGAAGGCGATCGTGACGAGGATAGTGATGATCCAGATGAGCAGGGACACGTTCATCAGGGGGCTCCAATCTTGACGCTGATACGACGTCAAGGTCTTTTCCATTCCCGCGAACGAGAACCGGTGGCCCGGGATGCACCAAGCATCCGTAATGACGAGCCGACCGTGTCGGAATACTCCCCTTGCTGATATGAGGATACGGGGATCGACTGACCCGAGTCTGAGGATTTGCCGCAAGCAACGCATTTCGGTGAGCGTGAACAGGGCAAAGGAAAACCCCTGAGTCCCAGTGTTCACGGGATTCAGGGGTTCGAATGGCTGCGGGTAGTTCACGTAATTCCTAATTCGCATTGTTGGCGCGGGACTCGGAGGTCGTGCCAGATCACTTTTCCATCACATCGCGGAATTAATTCCACGGGCGCGGCCATCCAAAGCGCCCGATGCCGGTTGTGGAAAGTCCGGGGACCAGCGGGCTGCAAAACCGGACCCTAAGGCAGGCAACCCGCGGCAGCGGCACGGCACTGGCCCTGTTTTCGATCCGCACGAGATCGACGCAGAGCTCGAAGCCCGTGACGCCCACCCATCCAATCCCACGATATTGACCGGCATTTCGTGGCAGCAACGTCGAATAGGTGTTACCGACCCACACTCGTAGTGCACGCAAGGGATAATGGCATTTTGGCGCACCTATTGCCCGAGGAGAAGCGGAACTCACATGTCAACTGCGGCTGAAGCAGACCGGGCACGACTGGCCAGATTGCCTGGCCAGCCACTCTGGTTGCGCGTCCATGACGACATTCTCAACCGGATAACCTCGGGCGAATTCGCGGACACGTTCCCCGGTGAAATTCAACTAACCGTGGAATATCAGGTGAGCCGCAGTACCGTTCGACTTGCGCTGAACCCTCTGCGGCGAGAGGGGCTGGTTTCATCAAGTCGGGGTAAACGCCCGGTGGTGCACGTCAACCACGGCGAAGAACATCGCTTTGGGCCGGTTTACAGCTTGTTTGCGGCAGTTGAGGCCTCTGGGATGAGGCAGCACAGCGAGTTGATCCGGTGCGAGATCCGTGTCGACGCGCGGATTGCTGACCGGCTCGACCTGCCCGGCGACGCTCCGCTGGTCAATATTGAGCGCCGTCGTTTCGCTGACGACTATGTCTTTGCCGTTGACAGCGCCTGGCTGCCTGCCGATCGCGCTGCCGGTCTTCTCGACGTCGATTTCAGCAACACTGCTCTCTATCAGGAGCTGACGCTCCGGTGTGGGATCACGCTGGATGGCGGACAGGAAACCCTGACAGCGATTACCGTTACCGCCGAACAGGCGCGAGTTCTTGACTGCCCGGTCGGCACTGCCGCTTTCTTCATTGAACGGTGTGGTCGTGCGGCGGGACGTCCGGTGGAATGGCGGGAGACTGTCGTCCGTGGCGACCGTTTCGCGGTCACCACATCATTCTCACCCCGGTGATCTTTAGTCTTATCGGTTCTCAGCCTCAAGACCGTCGAGCTGAGGGATGGCCAGGACGTACTCGTAGGGGTCCCGGGTGGGGAAGAGCCCGGTTCCGTTAGGAAAAACAGCCATCGGAATTCGTTCCTGACCGCGTTGCTGCTGGTGACCGTCGGACCAGGTGATCGTAACGTTTCCCATCCCGCCACGAAGGTAATCACTTTGTCAGGGGCAGATACCGGGGCAGTGGCGCTCTCCAGAACATGCTCCCAGAGCGTTCCGGAGTCCGGATCAATTGCGGTGAGCATCGTCGCCCCGTCCGGTGGACGGAAGGAGGACACGGCGAGGTTTTCTGATGACTCGTTACTGATTGACGGTCCGGCCAGATGTCCCGAAAATTCCGCGAGAATAGCGCCAGTTCTCGGATTGTGGGCGCTCACGACTGTGTCGCCCGCGGGGTTGACCCAGTCCAGAAAGACGATATCGCCCTAAGTTGCGTTGACGGCACCCGAGACCGCTGAGGAAGATTCGACGTCCGTGGGGCGTGAGAGTGTGTTCGCGCCCCAGCGTATTTCTCCGGTGGTGGTGTCGACAGCCGTGAGTAAGCCTGCCGTCTCGATGAGGCCGGTGCCATTGCTTCCCTACTCTATCGCTGACGCTCCCGTCGCGTCTTCGGCAACACTGACAGTACCGTCGTGCGCGCTGAGCATGACCGCGGGCGAGACGTCGTCGGAGACACGATGAGCGCCGAGCTGCGACGAAGGTCCGGAACACGCGGCCAGCAACACAACGCGAACGAGCATGGCGGCTCCGGCTCCGGCTCCGGCTCCGGCAGCGCGTCTCATTCTTGCTTTTGAGGTATTCGCTGCCGGCGCGTGCGACGGTTCCGAGCCGCGTAGGCCAGCGCGATGAGGCCCAGCACGACGATCGCGGCGATCCCGAATCCCAAATTGGTCACGAGTGAGGACATATCGAGTACCCAGGCCTCGGTAGCGAACTGATCTCCGATGGTCAAAATTCCGCCAAGGCTCGCGGTACCGTCGGTGAGGAACAGGAAGGCTCCGATCAGGATTGACAGGACCCCGGATACGATCATCAACGACGAGTTCTCCCATCGTCCGATAGTGAGCATCCGGGGGCGCAGCCAGCGGCTCTTCCCCAGTGAAAGTCGGTCCCACAACAAGGCGAGCACGATCAGGGGCGCTGCCATGCCGAGCGCGTAGATCGCTAAGAGCACTCCCCCGTAGACGGCGTTACTGCCGAGGGCGGCCACCGTAAGCACCGAGCCAAGGATAGGACCTGCACACACTCCGGCTACTCCGTAGACAGCGCCGAGGAGGTAGACCGATACCGCCGAGGTCCCTTCGGCCGCGCCGCCGCGGGTGAAGGCGGGAAAACGTAGTCCAGAAATTTGGATAATACCCATCAACACCACGAGCAATGAGGCGATCCCGACGAAAGCCGTGCGATTTTGCGTGACAAACACTCCGACCGTGCCAGCCAGCACTCCCAGCGGCACCAACGTGGTAATCAGACCCAGATAAAACAATCCGGTACGGGCAAGCAGCTCGGACGGCTTCGCGAACGCGTAGGCGAAGAACGCAGGAAGGAGCATGACCGAGCAGGGGCTCAAAAGTGTCAGCATCCCACCAATCAGGGCGCCGGCGTAGCCAATATCCATGTCTAGCGGCCGGCCTTCGCCAGTTCGCTGTCGATCGTGTCGCGAAACACCTGCACCGGCATCGCGCCGGAAATCGGCGTTTCGTTCACCACGAACATGGGCGTGCTGGTAATTCCGAGGTACCGTGCCTCTGCCGCGTCAATGTTCACTTTCTCCAAAAGTTCAGCATTGTCCAGGTCGGAGACGAACTGCTCAAGGTTGGGAACACCAATTTCCGTCGCGATTTCCAAAAGACGTTCCGGGGGCAGTGCCACATGTCCGCGTTCTGGGGCACCCGCAAAGACGACCTCCGCAAACTCCCAGAAGAAACCTTGCTCGCCGGCCGCGCGGGCAGCCACAGCCGCAGCCGTGGATTCCTCGCCGAACACCGGCAGATCCCGCCATTCGATGCGCACTTGACCGCTGTCCACATACTCCTCGACAAGGACAGGGAGGGTATCGCGCGCGAAAACCCCACAAAACGGACACCGGAAATCGGCGTATTCGACCAAAACGACCGGCGCGTCGACCTCTCCGAGTGCCGTCACCTCGCCATCGACACGTCGGGCGAGATCGAGCGTCTGCTCGCCGCTTTTTTCCCCGGATTGTTCAGTGGGGGCCGAAGTGGATTCTTCGACAGGTTGTTGCACAACCACTCCGACGATGACGACTGCGAGAACTGCCGCCGCTCCTAAAAGCATCAGGAGCGTGCGTCGCCGCACCTTGACTCGTCGGATCGGCCTATTTTTTGTGAAGTTCTGTTGTGTCGGCACCATCTTAAATGTACGCACATTAGGGTAAAAAAGACAGTTATAGCCGCCTCCCCGTCCGAGCCTGGGAACATTCCCGGTTTTCTGATTGAAAAGAGTCCAGTCATGCTCCAAGCAACCACCGCCCCGCCACCAATTGCCCTCGCTGCTGACCGCATCGTTGCCCACGCCAGCGAAGGGAATCTCCACCTTGGTGAAGCCAAGGCGTACCGCCGCGTCATGAACGAAGCGCCTCGGTTAGAACCCGCGGGCGGTTAGGAATTCGAGCGCGTGGCGCAAGTGCACTGCTCACTCGTTGGGACGTCGGCCATAACCTCATCGACGTGCATGCCGCATCCGGTCCAAGTGGTTTTTCCGCAATTGTTGCATCGCATGGGACTGCACATAGTGACTCCTTAGTTGGTCGAGCTGAAGTCCTCAGTATACCCCGTGGGGTATTAAGTTAAATGCGAACAGAGGAAACTTATTTGTCGACGACGATGGCCAGTCCGGTGGCGGCAGACGCGTCCGTGATGCCACCAGCATCGGTCAGCGTGGTGAACCCGAGGTCGGCCATGCGGGTGACTGCTGCAGCCGACCGGTTTCCGGTGGCGCAGTAGATGATGTAGTCCCCGTCGATTGGCAGCGCCGCGATCAGCGTGTCGAAGTCCGGGGATTGCACGTCAATATTGATGGCGTCCTGAAGGTGTCCACCGACATACTCTGGTGTGGTGCGCACATCGACGACGACCGTACTGGAGGTGACAGCGATGGAGGTCGCCGGCGCGGGGCTCGCGCAGGCGACCATGCTGAGCAGTGCCGCCACGGCGATTGTGATGCCGGTGAGTGCTTTCCTCATGGCTGGGTATCCTGACCGGTGCGTGGAGTGGGTGGCAGTGTGATCGGCTTGGGACCGACTTTCCGGGAGCGCGGGAACAAGGGCATGCAGGTAGTGCAGACCTCACCCTCAGTGGACTCTGACGATTCGCGGCGGGTGGTGGCTCGGCGTTCGCTGACCAGTCTTTCGCGCAGGGCCCAGATCAATAGGGCGAGGGCGGCGGCGGCCAGGGCCGGGCGCGCAGCACCGCTCACTATCGGGTCGAGGGAGCGGACTTCGGTGGTCAGATACAGCGCGATCAGACCCAGAGCTGGCCACCGTGTGTCACAGAGAGTTACGTCGGCGCCGATGGGGGTTTCGACATAACTGGCAACGATCAAGCCGATCAAGCTCGCTCCGAGCGCGGTGGCCGCGACCGTCCACCACAGGGCGCCGTCTGCGTCGTCCGCCCGGGGCGCGTAGCCCGTTACAAAAGCCATGAACGCGGCTGCGGCTGCGGCGGCCGTGATTATCCAGCGTCGAGTCGACCAAGTTTGTAGGTCAGAGAACACGATCAAGGACTTCCGTCGCGGCAGTGGTCCGAGCGGGAAGACCGCAAGAATTTTCTCGAGTCATGCGCGCATAGAGAGCCCAGCTGAGCAAGACGATCGACGCGGCGGCCAGATACGGCTGGACCGGCTCGAAGAATTGCATCGCTCCGGTTGTGCCGAGAGCGAGGAGTACCAGTTTGTTGCAGACGGGGCATCCCACCGCGAAGAACGTCACCAGCCAACCGGCCATGCCCAATCGTCCGGCCGCCCTACTGGGCGGGGCGCCTTCCGGGTGCGCCACATAGGTGGCAGTGACCATGCCCGTCAAGACCGCGCTGAGGGTGAGCACCGGCCACGACCAGGCGGTCGGCGGGATCTGTCGCGAAAAGAATGGCGTGTCAATCAAGTCCGTCGGAATGGCAATGAAGACCACCGTAAACAATGCCGTCGCCAGGGCAACCCACCAGCGGCGAGAGGGCCAGCGACGCAGGTCCCCGCCGAGCCCGGCCAGCTTGCCGCGCCAAGGGGCACGCCGTGATGATTCGTCCCTGCTGGTGCGCTGGTCACGCATTCGAATAGCCCTCATTTTCTTTTCATCGCGAAACGCTTGCTGTCATATTTGAATATACTGATACCCTAAGGGGTATCCTGGTCTTAGACAAAACCAGCCTCGCATCCGCCTACGAACAGGAGCACACCCTCATGGGGATCACCGAACCCGCGACCCACGCCAGCGACGACCTCCGCAAGACCCTCAATCGGCTCAAGCGCGCGCAGGGGCAACTCGGCGCCGTCATCACAGCCGTTGAGTCCGGCGCTGATTGTCGTGCCGTGGTCACCCAGCTGGCTGCTGTCTCGAGTGCCATTGACCGGGCAGGGTTCACGATCATCTCGTCGGCGATGAAGGAGTGCCTCATCGATAACGGCGCGGATGGAGAAACCAAGCAGCTCAGCGTCAATGAGCTTGAAAAGCTTTTCCTGTCCCTCGCCTGACCCCATTCGCGAGAGCTAGCCGGCGACGGCGCGAATCGCGACGTACACGGCGATGCAGAGCACAAGGATCGCGAAGCTTGTTTTGAGAACGCGGTCGGGGAGTCTTCGGCTGAGTCTGCCCGCGATTAGGGATGCCAGCATAGCGGTGCCCGCGAAGGCGCCGGTGACGGCCCAGTCGATCTGCACGTCGCTCAGGTGGGCGCTAAAGCCGGCGACCGAATTGATGACGATGATCACGAGGGACGTGCCGATCGTGACGCCCATGGGGAGTCCGAGCACGAGGGCCAGTGCCGGAACGATCAGGAACCCGCCGCCGACGCCGAGCAGCCCAGTCAGGAACCCGACCACGGCGCCCGTTGCCAGCGCACGGGGCAGACAACTGCGCCACCGGGTTCCGCCGCCTGGCAGCGCACAGGGGCCGGTTGCGGCGGGGGTGGCAAAGAACATTCGCACGCCGGCGATGACCATGATCACGCTAAAAGCGCCGAGCAGAAGCTGAGGGTCAACCAGTCGGTTTACGAGGGTGCCGAGGTAGGCGGTGGGAATGCCGGCGGCGCCGATGATGCCGGCCAGACGCCAGTTCACGCCGGTGCGCAGCCGCGGAAGCACGGCGACCGCCGACGCCGCTCCCACGACGATCAGCGAGGTTGGTATCGCCTCCTCGAGGGGTAACCCGACACCATAGACCAAGGCCGGAACGGCCAGGATTGACCCGCCCCCGCCGACCAGGCCGAGCAGCGCACCCACGATCACTCCCAGAAGCAGCGCGGCCACGATCATGCGTGCGGCGCCAGCTGCGCGAGGATGTCACTCTTCGTGGGTTCGGAAACCGGGCGGTTCCAGCGCATCCACGACAGAATTCGCCCCAGCGTGCAACTGTTGGTGGCGGCCGACACCGTGAGACCGGCACCGATGACGCCGGCGAGAAGACGGAACTGCGGATGGATGAACCTCCCCGCCAGCACGCTCGCCAACACCAGGCATCCGGCCGTCATGCGTACCTGTCGATCCATGGCCCACGTGGAGCGACCGCTGGTGATATCGCCGCCGGCGGCGGCATAGCCCGCCACACCACCGGTCAATACCCGAGCACCGTTCAGGCCGGCTGCGTCAAGATTCTTTCGCGCTTCTTCCGCGCGTCGACCCGACTGGCACACCAGCACCACCCGGGGGGCCATCTGCGCCGCAAACTCTTCAGTGTGTTCTTTGAGCAGGTGGAGCGGCACGTGATACGAACCCCGGATATGCCGGGTTTCAAATTCCGAGCCATCCCTCACATCGATGATCATCAGGTCGTCATGATGGAGAACCCACTGATGGAATTCGTCTGCCCCAATTGGTGCCGGGGAGGGGTTGACGGTGTGCGTGGTGTCAGAGATAGTGGATCCGTTTCAGTTTGGTGCGGGAGCGGAGCAATGCCGGGCAGCCCGGAGGCCTGCCCCTGGGGCAGGCCTCTGACAATCGTGTCTGCCGTGAAGCCAGCGTTGGTTAAGTGTTCGGCGGCGGCGTCTTTTCTATCAGGCTTTCACCGCGTATTGGGCGGCCCATGCGTTGTAGCCGCCGATGAGGTCGGTGACGTCCGAATGGCCCAGATTCCGCAGTGCACTCGCGGCGACGCTCGAACGCCAGCCGCTGGCACAGTGGATGAGCACGGGTCCGGCGGGCACTTCGGCGTGGCGCTGGCTCAGCTCGGCCAAGGGAATGCGCAGCGAGCCCGGGATCGCGCCCTGCTCGACCTCGCCGGGGTTGCGTACGTCGAGGATCGTTGCGGCGGTGTCCCGGCGCAGAGCTTCGAAGTCGTCGAGCTCGACCCGTGCACCGACCTGCACCAGCGGGCCGAGGTCGGTGAACGCCTGCGCCGGGTTTGTCAGATATCCGGCGACCCGGTCGAAGCCGATGCGGGCCAGCCGCATTCCGGCCTCGGCTTCGCGGCCGGAGTCGGCGATGATCACGATGCTGTCGTCGTGCTCGATGACCATTCCGGCAGTCTCGGAGAAGCGTCCGTCCAGTCCCACGTTAATGGACCCGGCCAGGTGCCCGAGGGCGAAGTTCTCGGGGCTGCGGGTGTCGAGAACGCGGGCTTTGTTTTCAACGGATCTGCGAACATCCGTCAAGGTGAGCGGTGCCAGTTCACGGGTGGAACCGATGATTTCGTGCGCGCTGCGGTTGATCATCGCGTCGACGGCGAAATAGCCGGGGATTGCGGGCTGGCCGCTGCGGATCATTGTCACGAAGTCGTCTTCACTCATCGGCTGCACGGATGAGTTGGTGAGGCGCTGGGTGCCGATGGTGGATTCGAGCTCGTCGGAGAGGTTCTTGCCACAGGCGGAACCGGCGCCGTGGGCGGGGAGAACACGCACCGCATCGGGCAAGGCGAGAAGCGTCGCGTGGATCGACGCGTACAGGGCGCGGGCCAGTTGGTCGGGATCGGCGCCGACGGATGCGGCCAGGTCGGGACGGCCCACGTCACCGATGAAGAGGGTATCGCCGGTGAGAACAGCATGGGGAACGGCGTCGCCGGCGTGTTCACGAACAACGATGCTGATGGACTCCCAGGTGTGTCCGGGGGTGTCGAGAATTTCCAATTCCACCTCTCCGAGCGAGATTTTCTCGCCATTGGCGAGGTGGCGGATCTCATACTCGGTCTCGGCGCGGGTGCCGTAGCCGATCCAGGCGCCAGTGGCTGCGGCCAGCTCGAGGTGACCGGCGACGAAGTCGGCGTGGAAATGCGTGTTGATCACGCCGATGATGGTCAGGTTGTTCGCCTGGGCGTCGACGAGGTATTCGTCGATGTCGCGGCGGGGGTCCACGATGACGGCTTGACCGCTCGTCGGATCACCGACGAGGTACGAGCCATGGGACAGGCAGTTGAGGTAGTACTGGGTCAAAATCATCGTGGCCTCCAAAGGTCGGGGCCCACCACGCCGACACGAGTTGGGGCGTGTAGTGGGTATGCGCCCCAGTCTCGCACATACCCCACATGGTATGCAAGATACCCCTACGGGTATAGTCTGTGTGTATGGCTACTATCAATCTCACCGAGACCACCTTTGACGCGACCATTGCCCAGAGTCCCATCGTGTTGGTTGATTTTTGGGCCGAGTGGTGCGGCCCGTGCCGCAGTTTCGCCCCGACATTCAGCGCGGCGTCTGAAAAACACCCCGCAATCACCTTTGGAAAAGTCGACACCGAAGCGGAACAGGGACTGGCCGCAGCCGCGGGCATCCGTTCCATCCCCACGCTGATGGCGTTTCGGGACTCCGTACTCGTCTTTTCCCAAGCAGGCGCCCTGAACGCGGCCAGCCTGGAAGAGCTCATTGCCGGCGTCGAGAACCTCAACATGGACGACGTGCGCGCCAGTATCGCCACCCGCTAAACCTCGCGCCCCCGCGAAACCGCTTCGCAGCAGGCTCACAGTCGGCCCGTCCTGTCACCACCCGGCCAGAATACCCCCTGGTGTATTATTTTATGATTAGTTCACCGAATTGAATGGAGATCCTTATGTGTCGTGCCGTAACGTGCAAAGTGTGCCAAAAGACAACGTGGGCGGGCTGCGGTCAGCACATTGATCAGGTCATGCGCGGTGTGCCACGCAACCAACAATGCGCCGGGCATGTCAAAGAAAAATCGACCGGATCATTCTGGTCCCGGTTACTCGGACGCTAACGGCACCCGGCCCATCTTTTAGTGAAGCCTGCCAGATCGCCAATCGGACCATCAGCGCGGCTAGCGCCTGACACGGCCATAAAATTCTGGCCGTGCTTCAGCGGGCTAGACCGCGTATTACTTGCTGCTGCTTTCTCCTTGGAGAGCGGCTAGCGCGGCGAGAAGACGCTGATCGGCTTGATCAGCAACGTTCTGTATCCCCGGGGAATTGCTCAGCTGGACCATGGTTTGTGGGTTGATAGCTTGAACCGTGGTGGTAGTCGCTGACGGGCTTCGTCGAATGACGACGTTACACGGAAGCAGCAAGCCCATGTCGGGCTCTGCAGTGAGCGCCTGTTCGGCGAGGGCGGGGTTACAGGCACCCAAGATCAGGTAGTCGCCCAGTGCCTGCGCACTTTCCACGCCGAGTTTCGTTTCGAAGGTCGCGTGGACGTCGATTTCGGTAAGAACGCCGAATCCTTGGTTGGCTAGTTCTTCCCGCACCCTGGAGACGGCTACTTCGTAGGGCAGCGAGACGGTGATGGTGTGTGCGTAGTTCATTGATTTCTCCTAATCCATTTTTTTCGAATTGATGGTTGCGGCTACTGTCAGTTTGCGGTGATAACTCCCATCATTCCTCTGTCTTCGTGGTCAAAAATGTGGCAGTGGTACACGGTACGTCCGCTGAAGTCGTCAAACGCGATACGTACTCGCACGGTGCTGCGTGCCGGGATGTTCACGACGTCTTGCCACATGATGGTTTTGACGGGCTGGCCTGACTGTTCGATAATCTGCATCGGCCACACGTGCAGGTGCATGGGGTGATCGAGCGGGCTGGTATTTGTCAGCAACCAATCCTCCACACTGTCGAATTGCACGGTCGTGTCGACCCGGGTGGCATCGAATACCTGGCCGTTGATCGTGGCTGACATCATGCCCCCACCCACTCCTCCACCCATTCCGCCATCCATGTTTCCACCCATGCCACTGCCCGTGTCCCCGCCCATTCCCATCGCGAAGATCAACTCGCGTCGAGCGGTTATGGTAGCCGTGCGAAGGTCTCGTATAACGGGCTGGCCGGGTATGGCGGCGACTGTCGTGACGTCGTCACCGGTCACGATAAAGGAGGCCAGCGCGACGTCGTCGGCTCCAGCGGAGCTTCCGCCTCCCATCATCATTCCGCCGGACATACCTCGGTCATAGGTGTGCGTACGCAGCACGGAGGTGCCGGCCGTGCCGGTGACGAGAAGGTCGGCCCGGTTCCCCGGGGCCAGCACGACCTCGTCGACGTCGTGCGCGGCTTCGAACCGTCCGGAGTCAATTCCGAGGAGGGACAGCTGCTGCCCGTCGAGGCGCAGCCGCAGATAGCGGGACACGCAGGCATTTACGATGCGCCATCGTTCCCGCTCACCAGGGCGGGAAGTCATACTGGGGGTGAGCTGACCGTTGACCAGGACGAGGTCTCCCTCGCGTCCGGACATTTTCTCCATCGCTGTGGCCGCTGGAATTGTTCCCGCGGAATCAAGGGTGATGTCGGAAATGACGAGGACACGTTCCCGGCTGGCCGGGATGGGGTCGGGGTCTTCGACAATAATGGCGCCGTAAAGCCCGCCGAATACCTGATCGGCCACGAAACCATGGTGGTGCGGGTGATACCAGTACACGCCCGGCGGGTGATTGGCGGGCAATTCGTACTGATAATCAAAGGAGGCGCCAGCTGCGACGGTGACGAACATGTTGTCGCTGTTGTTCTCGGGCGAGACATGGAGACCGTGCACGTGCAGGTTGCTCGGATCAGCCAGCCCATTGCGAAGGCTGACGTTGAGGGTGTCTCCCGCTCGAACGCGCAGTGTGGGGCCGGGCACGCCACCGTTGTAACTCAGCGCACGCACATCACGACCAGCAATGGTCACCTGTTGGGGGGAAGACTCGAGATCAACGGTGAGAGTACCGCTGACGCTTCGTAGCTCCGGGGGCTCGACGAGGTCGCTCCCGGACGGTATAGCCGGTGACGTCGTCGAGGAGATCCGTTGATTGACAAAGAAACCCGCTCCGCCCACAGCCGTCGACGCAATCCCGACCCCGCCGAGGATCAGGGCGCTACGGCGACTAAGACCGGGCACTACCGGCCCTCCTCGAGCACCCGCAGCTGATCACGCAGCTGCTCCGCAGTGAGCTCCCCCCGAGCGAACCGCTCCTCAAGAATCTGCCTGGCACCGGCCGAATTAGCTTGCCTCGGAGCAGATCGCGTGTCATCGCTTCCGGATTTGTTCGACAAAAAACGAACAATGACATAAGTAAGCACGGCGACACCGGCAATAGCTAGTAGGCCGAACCCCCAGGACCATCCCATACTTCCGTTACCCCACATCATCTGAGTTACTTCCTTTCGTTTACTGATCCGCATCTCCACTATACCCCTAGAGGTATAAGTCTTGGCTGAGTAGATCGTCCGCGCACGTGAAACGGCACGTACCTCACACACCGGTGCAACCGGCTAAAACTCACGCAACAAAAAGGGCCCAACGCGAGGACTTGACAGCTTCGAACTCGGCCCCGGCGTCGCGGGATATAGCGTGAAGCCATGACGAACGGGTGGAATCGGAAGGCCATTGTTAGCGCCAAGCTCGTCACCATCTCGACCCCGATCGGGGGGACGCGCGCACAGCCCCGCGGGATCGGTCTACCCGGCACCATCTTCGGTATCGGATTGGGTGAATTCGTGGATGGGAGCCTGCTGCATCAGATCCTGCAGTGGCACCACATGCTCCCCAGCGCCGCGACGCCGGCAACGTCTGAGAGGTCGCCCACCGCCGATCGCGCGCTTTGTGTTAGCGCTGAGTTCTCTGATGACGAGATCTGGATAAACAGCGACGTCACACAGAGATACCGCGGGCCGACACGGAGCAGGGTGGGGCAAGACCCGTGCGGCGAGGAGCGGCAAGGGGCATGCGCAAGCATGCGTACAGAGTCAGCAATCACCACTGTCCGGAAACCCGATTTGCGGATACTCTTCGCCGCAGGCATGCGTGCGTGCGTACGTTCGAATAATGCCAAGGCATTCGGCTGAGGGTTACGTATCAACGCTGTCGCATTTACCGTCGGGATCGTCCCGATGGGCGAGGACACATAGGAGTGAATCGTGAAGAAGAACATCAGACTGGTGCTGAGCGCGAGTGCAGCTGCGCTCATCGCCATGTCACTGGGCGCTGCGCCGGCATCAGCGCATGTCCCAAAATCGGTGCGCGGCAACGTGGTGCTGACCGCCCACCTCACAGAGCTTAACGGCTCAGGAGCGTCTGGAACGGCGGTCGCGGTCGTTCGCGGCGAGACGATCCGGGCGATCGGGATCCGCGCGAGGGGTTTGACGCCCGATGCTCCGCACGCACAGCACATCCACTACGGCGAACAGGCCTTGAAGGAGTGTCCCACGCTCGCGTTGGACAGCAACGGTGACGGACGACTGAACACCGTTGAGGGTGTTCCGGCGTACGGCCCCGTTGTGGTGTCCTTGAACACCAGTGGAGACACTACGCCGGCCAGTTTTCTGGACGTTTCCCGATTCCCTGTCTCGAAAAATGGCTCCTATAACTACCTCCGGACCAACATCAGATTCACGGACGTGGCGGGAACAGGCTATCCGGGAGCCGAAGGGATCGGCACCGCCGCGCAGATTGCCGAGGCCGTCCGCGACGGTGAAGGTGTTGTCGTAATCCACGGAAACGACTACGACGGCAACGGAACATACAACCTCAGCGTTCCCGAGGGTGCAAGTGAGCTCGACCCCACCCTCCCTGCCGAGGCGACTGACCCGGTTGCCTGCGGAGTCCTGCACTAGCTGCGAGCGAACGGCTCAAAACTGAGGTCCAGGCGCCGTGCGAGCGCGCACAGTGCCGCACGGTCCTGGACCTCATCCGTCGACAGAATGATCAAGATCGCCCGGCCTACTCAAATGCGCTCAAGCGGGTAGCGGTGTAGTCCGCTTGAGTCGCCCATCTATCCGGTATCGCGGATGTCCATTCTCTCTGAGAAGGCTAGCCCCGGTGCCACGAGTGGCCTACCTCGGATCAGTGGCATGCCCCGGAGGCCAATTCATACCGACGGATGTCGGTGGGCACCGCTATCGAGGGAGGGCGCTTACCGTGGCATACAACGTGTCACAGAAACTCATCGCATCGCACCTGGCCTCCGGGGAGATGGTGCCGGGTACCGAAATCGGCCTGCAGATCGACCAGACCCTCGCCCAGGACGCGACCGGGACCTTAGTCATGCTGGAGTTGGGACGCGGAGGACCGCGACTTTCTTCGCTCCGGCTACCAAGGGTTCGGCCTGTGGTTTTTGAAGGCCAACAAGGGGGTGTCACACCCCACGTGTAAAGTCTCGTTGCCAATCTGACAGTTCTGTCTCAGCACCTCGCTGACTTTCGTTATTGCACCCCGTCTCGAGGGCTTGGTTCGGCAGCGGGACGCGGAACCCGCACGATAGGGAATGACACATAACCCATCCCGCACCGACCTCCGCCTCATCATCGCTTTCTGGCCCAACGACGCCCCTCGAGGGGCTGTGACCCGATTCTGCCGCGAACACAACGTGTCCCGGAAACGCCAGAAACGACCTAAGAAATGAGTGTCAAGGAGGTCCCGAGACATAAAGTTCAGGGACGTCCCGAGACAGGACATCCCCGCGATGATGTTTCGTGCCACCCAGCGCCCTCGTTGGTTTTCTCTGTGACGTATCGGTGGTGTTGGACAGGTCTTTTGAGGGTGGCTGCGTTGGCCGCGGCAGGGTCAGGCGGCTAGCTCCACGTCGATATCAGCTCGGTGAAGGCCCGGCTGGCTGCGCTCATGTACGCGCCTTTTCGTCTGAGCAGGGCTGCGGTACGGTGTGGAATGGCTGGCAGTACGGCAACCGGGTTGAGCCCGTGCTGTTCGCGGGCAATGCCTTCGGGCAGCATGGTGGCGAGCTGGCCGCGGCGAACGATTTCCATGATCGCGCTGACGGAGTCAACTTCGATCGCGATGCGCGGGGCAACCCCGTGGTCCCGGAAGTACCCGTCGATGTGGCGCCGAGTCGCAAAATCGCTTCTAAGCAGCACAAGCTGCTCCTGTTCCAACTCCCGCAGGGTCATGGGTGCCTGCTGTCCGGCATGGGGGTGGTTGTTGCCGACAACTAAGCCGAGGGTTTCGACGAACAACGCCTGGGCCTCGATCTCGGACGAACGCACCTCGGCAAATGCGATGCCTAGATCGAGGGTGTCCTCGGCCAGCGCCACCTCGATGCGGTCCTGGGTCATCTCCTGCACGCTCAAGTTGATGCCGGGATAGCGGGTGCGGAAACGTTCGACCAGTGGACCGATCAGGTACGCGGTGAACGTGGGAGTCATCGCCAACCGGAGCGATCCACGGCTCAGGTCCTGCACGTCGTGGATGGCCCGGGTTCCGGCGTCAAGTTCCCGCAGCGCGCGTTGGGTATAGCGCAGGAAGGTCGCGCCAGCGTCTGTCAGCCGCACGGTCCGTCCGGACCGATCCAAGAGTTGAACGTTTAACGAGTTCTCCAGTTGCTTGATCTGTTGCGACAGCGTCGGTTGGGAGACGTGGAGCGCCTCGGCCGCACGAGTGAAGTTCTGGTGTTCCGCGACCGCGGCCAGGTAACGAATGTGGCGCAACATCACAATTCTCCAACTATAGAAATTACTTATTGACTCCATCATAAAGAGGTCTTGGACACTATATATAGTTTCCGTCATCCTTGAGTTATCCCCCAAAACATCGAGGAGACAGCCCATGCAAGACATCATTAAAGGCTTTCTGAAATTCCAACGGGAAGCCTTTCCGGCGCGCTCTGGACTCTTCAAGGAGCTGGCCACCGGCCAGAACCCGAAGGCCTTGTTCATTGCTTGCTCGGATAGCCGGGTCGTGCCAGAGCTGCTGACCCAACAGGAACCGGGTGACCTGTTCGTGATCCGCAACGCCGGCAACATCGTGCCCGCCTACGGCCCGGAGCCCGGCGGTGTCTCCGCGACAGTCGAGTACGCGGTCGCCGTCCTGGGCGTCACGGACATCATCATCTGTGGCCATTCCGACTGCGGAGCGATGACTGCCATCGCGACCGACACGAACCTGGACCACTTGCCGGCTGTGGCCAACTGGCTTGCCCACGCCGACGCGGCGAAGGCCGTCAACGCCGCCCGCACCCACGGATCGGCCCAGGATTCGTTGAAGGCCATGGTCCGCGGCAACGTCATCGCCCAGCTGACCAACATCAGGACCCATCCCTCCGTCGCCCTAGCCCTGGATCAAAACCGGCTAAACCTCCACGGCTGGGTCTACGACATCGAAACCGGCTCCATGGACACCCTGCACGGTGGCACCGGCCATTTTGTCCCACTTGCGGGCAATACGCAGGACCATGCCACGCCAGCCGTCTCCGGCCTGGCCGCCTAACCACCTCACATCACCAAAAGAAAAGGAAAACACCATGATTCATTCCCAGAACACCCAGGCTCCGCGCGAGGAACTGACCGCCGCCATCATCGACGCCAAGATGCGCAAGGACCTCTCCTGGCAGGAACTGACCGATGGCACTGGCCTGAGCCTTGTCTTCGTCACCGCCGCCCTGCTCGGTCAGCATCCGTTGCCCGAAGCCGCTGCGGAAATCGTCGCTGATCGGCTGGGTCTGGGCAAGGACGCCGCAATTTTGCTGCAGACTATTCCGCTGCGCGGCAGCAACCCCGGCGGCATCCCGACCGACCCCACCGTTTACCGGTTTTACGAAATGATGCACGTTTACGGCTCCACTTTGAAGGCCCTGGTCCACGAACAGTTCGGTGACGGCATCATCAGCGCCATCAACTTCAAACTAGACATCAAGAAAGTTGAAGACCCCGAAGGCGGTTCACGTGCCGTGATCACCCTCGACGGAAAATACTTGCCCACCAAACCCTTCTAAACCAGGCCTGGCGGCGGCCTCGCGATCGGGGCCGCCGTCTATCCCATGAAACAACCTCGCAGGCAACGACAAATCATGGATTTCGTCCGACGCACCATCGACATCGCACGCGCAACGTCGAGGCGGGTGGGCGGCCGTTTGGCGCGTTGCACTGTTCTTGGACACGGCATCGTGATCTAGGAAGTTGAACGAATTGACCAGTAACGAGAAAAAGCCCAAGCGCTCGTTCTCCCCTCAATTTCGCGCGGAGACCGTGCAGCTCGTCATCACGACGGGCCGGCCGAACAAGCACGTCGCCGACGAGCTCGGCATCACGGATCAGCCTTTGGGCCTGTGGGTGAAGCAGTTCAACGCCGAGAACGAGGCCCGCTCTGTCGCCGCCGCGGCTGAGCCGATGCCGGGAAGATGTCAACCTTTGTGAGTCAGTTTCTTTAGCCGGTCATTGAGTTCGTTCCTTCCTTTTCGGGTTCGTTGAGCCAGGTCGTCGTCGGGAACGTTGGTGGCTGCGGGTGCTGCCGCACAAAGCGTTCAGGATGCTCGGCATATGCGGTCGTGAGGACGCGGGCGCGGGCGTGATGGATAGCGGGTGCGCGGCCGTGGTGAACGTTGAACGGGGTATGCATACCAGTGCCCGAATGACGATGTTCGCCGTTGTACCAGTCGTAGAATTCGGTGCAGAACGAGCGTGCTTCGGCGAGGCTGTAGAACCGGTCGGGGAACTCGGGCCAGTTCAGACACCCTTCAGGCCACTCTGGGAGCCTGTCAAGTGTTTTGTGTAAGTGTTGGGAATTTTGTTAGAGGTGGGGGTTGATTCGGTCTGGATAGACCAGGGCGAGCTTCCAGTTCGTCACGATTTGGCCTTCGACGAGGCGGCCGGCGGCCTTGCGTGTGGTCTCGCGGGTGCCGCCGCGCTCCTTGGCTCGGGCTCGGGCGCGTTTGTCTTCGATGTTGCAGATCGCGAGCCACAGCATCTTGATCGCGGCTTCATCGCTGGGGAAGTGACCGCGGTTCTTGGTCACTTTGCGCAGCTGGTAGTTCAGCGACTCGATGCTGTTCGTTGTGTAGATGACGCGGCGCAGGTCGGGCGGGAAGGCAAGGAACGGGGTGAAGCGTTCCCACGCGTCCTCGAACGTTTTCACCGTCGCCGGATACCTCACGCCGAGCGGCGAAGCCGCGAACATGGTGAGCTCGTCCCAGGCCGCGTCGGCGGTGGCCGCGGTGTAGATCGGCTTCAACGCGGTCGCGATCTGCTTACGATCCTTGTAGCTCACGAACCGCATCGCGGCGCGAAGCAGGTGCACGACACACGTTTGCACGGTCGCCTGTGGCCAGGTCGATTCGATCGCTTCGGGGAACCCGGTCAGGCCGTCGCAGCAAACGATGAGGACGTCCTTCACGCCACGGTTGGCCAGCTCGGCGCAGACGCCGGCCCAGAACTTCGCGCCCTCGGTCTGCTGCACCCAGATACCCAACACGTGCTTGATGCCGTCCATGTCCACGCCGACTGCGATGTGCGCGGCCTTGTTCCGCACGTGAGCACCATCACGAATTTTGATGATCAGCGCGTCGAGGAAGATCACCGGGTAGAGGGCCTCCAGCGGCCGCTGCTGCCACTCCAAGACCTCGTCGAGCGCCTCGTCAGTGATCTTCGAGATCGTCTCCGGTGACAGGTCCGTGCCGATCGTCGAGACCAAGTGCTGTTGAATATCGCGGATCGTCATCCCGCCGGCATAGAGCGAAATGATCATGTCATCGAGGCCACCCAGACGGCGTGACCCCTTAGGCACCAGGCGCGGCACGAAGCTCCCACTCCGGTCGCGGGGAATGTCCAAATCCAGTTCGCCGACCTCGGCCGAGACCACCTTGGGCGACGAGCCGTTCCGAGAGTTCGGGTAGAACCGTGCTTCCGGGTCGCCCTTCTCGTAGCCGAGGTGCTCGGTCAGCTCGACCTGCAAGCCCCGCTCGAGGGCCGCTTTGATCAGGCCGGGAACGAACCCGCCTTCTCCCGTGAGTTGCAGCTCGCCGGCATCGATCTTTGAGAACAGGGAATCCAAGGCGCCGCTGTCGCGGAGCTCATCGATCGCTTTCGCCGCCGCCAACTGCGACGGGGACCGCGGTGCCTTGTGCAACTCGCTTCGATTCGTCATGACCATCAGTGTCACTCCTTCGAGTAGATCCGCAACCCCTTACACAGACCATCTGACACCCTCCACTCTGGCCGAAATTGGCGCCAAGCCGGTCTTCGACTACGACAAAGACGAACAAGGCCAGACAACCTTCTACGAGGACCTCATCCAAGTCGGCGGCCAGTGGTACGTGCACTACATGCCCCAGGACCTGATTCACGCCCTCGACCTGTACCGAAAGGACCGGAAGGCTGCTGACACCGGCGTGCCCGTTGACGAGGAAACGCCGGAAGACGACGCCATCCTCTCCAGCGACTCAAACCCCGTGCGTCAAGCCAAAGAACTGCGAGACCAGCGAATCGCCGAACGTGAAAAGTACCGCGCCAAGCCCAAGGGCAAGCGCCGGCCCGACGGCTCACGCCAATACCTCTACCCTGACCCTAAGAACTACGACGATTTGGCCTTCGACCACAAGACCGGTGAACTCATCGAGCCCATCCGCAAGAAGACCGTCGTGATACCCGCCGGGAAAGACCCCGCCAAGGACAAAGCCCTGAAGTACGGGCAGACCTACCCCCACAAAAGTCCAGTGTGGAAGGGTTTCTACGCACTGCGCAACACCGTCGAATCGCAGAACGCATTCATCAAGGACTCCGCAACCGAAGACATCGCCTCCCCCATGAAACGGCGCGCACGTGGCAATACCTTTGCGTCGCTGGCCGTGACACTCGCACTCGTCTCAGCCAATATCCGAAAGATTTTGACGTTCATTCAGAGCGAGCTCGCCCGAGTGCCCCTCACCTCGAAGAACAAGTCCTTCGCGAGCACGTACTATTCCAGCGCTGAAATCACGGCGGCGACGCCACCCACCGACACGGCGCCGTCACCACCACCCAGCTAGCCGCCCGGTCGTCAACAATTCTGTTACCTGCAGTAAAAGTCGCTTCGCCCTGCCAAAAACAGGGCGAAGCGGTGTTTAACCGCCGACCGCGCGCCGATCACAGCGTTTCTTGGGGCTAGCACTCTCGAAATCGGCGCCTTAACGCAGAAAACCGGCGATGCGATCGCCGGTTTTTTGTTGCCGCAGGAATTTCGTAAACTAAATGCCGGAATTACGTAAACTCCTCGCTGCGGAGACGGTGGGATTTGAACCCACGGTACCCCGTAAAGGGTACTCCACCTTAGCAGGGTGGTGCACTAAGCCGAACTATGCGACGTCTCCTTGGCATCTGCTTGCGCAAACACACTCATCCATCCTAGCCGCAGGCGGGCATCCGCTCTGACCATGCAAACCCTGGCAGGCAAAACGGATGCCCGCGCCCGGTTATTGGTTCTCGAGCGTGCGCCCTCTGGTGCAGGTATAGTCGCCGGCCGTTTGGCCCGTCACCGACTCCGACAGGACGACTCCGGGGGCTTCCGTGGCCACGGGGGCCTCAGTTGCCGCCGGATCGGCCGCGGCCGAGGGGTCGGTGGTTGCGACGGGAACCGGCGCTGCCTCGACGGGAGCGTTCGGGTCAGCCTCGGTACCGCGGCCGGTCGTTCCGCTGAGGGTCAGCGGCTGATCGGCCGCAACCGCCTCGAACAGGTTGTCAAAGGCCGGTTGAACGGCCTTGACCCCGCCGGTCGTGCTGCCGGTGGGCACCTGGGCGAAGACGACCTGATTGAGGTCGATGTCTTTGAGAGCGATGGCGATGGACGCGAGCGTCGTGACGCTGTTGAGGCTGTCCGAGAGGCGCATATTCGCTGTCACGGCCTTGGCCAGGGCGTAGACCTTGGTCGGGTCGGAGAGGGTGTCAGCGCTCTTGATCGTGCGCACGAGCGAGGACATGAACAGCTGCTGGTTGTTGATGCGGGTCAGGTCGCCACCATCGCCGAGGCCGTGGCGGGTGCGCAGAAACTGTAGCGCGTCATATCCCTCGAGCACGTGCTCACCCGGGTCGAGAAAGGTACCGGTGTACTCATCTTCGATGCGGCTGGCTACGCAGACCGGAACGCCGCCAACAGCGCTGGACATGGCCATGACGCCGCTGAACTGCACCTCGGCCGCGAACGGGATGGAGAGGCCGGTGAGCTTCTCCACGGTCAGCACGGTGCAGGCCAGGCCACCGTAGGTGAGCGTGGTGTTGATTTTCTGGCTGCTCATCGCACGGAACGAGCCACCCGTGGGGTCGGGGCACGAGGGGATCGCCACGAACATGTCGCGCGGAAAGCTGATGACCGAGGCGTTGCTGTGGTCTTCCGAGATGTGCAGCAGCATCGTGACGTCGTTGAGGTCGCCGGTGGAGTCGTCCGGGCCGAAGGCCGCGTCCTGGCCGACGCGGCTGTCGCTGCCGACGATGAGCATGTTCACGCCGCCGTCGATGGCACCGATCGAGGGAACCGGGCCGTTGGTCTCATTGGTGAGGTGAACGCTGGGCTGCACGCTCGCGGCGACGTCGTAAGTGGCAATCGCGCCGACCGAGAATCCGCTGACCAAAACGACGGCCAGGCTGCCCGCGATGAACCTGGCCACGGTGACGGCGGCGTTCGACTTCTTCAGGCGGCCGTGACGGGCAACGGTTTTGAGGTTCTTGGAACCGTTCGAGCGGGGGCGAAGTTGGTCGCTCACTCATGTCCTCTCATCGGGTTGCTGGCTGGTCAGCCTGAGGCGACAATCGTTGTGCGCCGGCGATTTGCATTGTGCTGGTACTGCGGAGGGCGTGGGATTCGAACCCACGAGACATTTCTGCCCACCAGTTTTCAAGACTGGCTCCATCGGCCGCTCGGACAGCCCTCCCGGTTGCCCACTCCCCGCGCGAATTGCAGCGCGGAAAGAATTGGGCGAACTGGCCCGATTCTAGCCGATGGCAGACTACACAGGCTGACAGAGGGGCCTGATAAACGGCTGGATGCGAGTCAGAGTGTGCGCAACACCGTGGCGAGGCCGTCGATCTCCACATTGCCGGTGATCTCGGACCCGGCGGCGAGAACGTCGTCGGGCGACTCGCCCATGGCCACGCCGCGACCGAATTCGGCGGCCCACTTCAGCATGTCAATATCGTTGCGCCCGTCGCCGACGGCCATCACCCGCTCGCGGGGAACGCCGACCGCCACACGTACTCGCTCCATCGCGGTCGACTTGTTGACGCCGTCCGGCGCGATGTCGAGCCAGGCGGTCCACCCGATCGCATAGCTCACCCGATTCAACCCCATGCGCTCGACCACCTGGAGAAAATCCTCCATGTCGTGGTCGGGCGAGATAACGACCACGCGGGTCGCCTTGTGCTTCAACAGCTCGTCGAAGTCGACCCGCTCGCTGTCCATACCGATCGTGGCATCGGGAATCGGTTCGGTGTATCGGTAGAAGCCGTGCTCGTCTTCAACTGCGAAGCGGGCCGAGCCGAGGTGCGCCCGAATCGAGGTGAGCACGTCGCTCGGGTCGAAGGTTTCGACCCATTCGCGTCGGTAGCCCAGGGGCGCTGAGGCATCGCGGTGCATGGTGATGGCCCCATTGGAGCAGACCACGTAGCGCGGTGAGATGCCGAGGCGGTCGAGCACCGGCAGGGCTGCAGCTGCGGACCGGCCGGTGGCGAGCATGACCTCGTGCCCGGCCTCGGCGAGCCGCACGACCTCGTCGATCACGGCCTGGCTGATCGAGCCGTCTTCGTGCATGGTGGTGCCGTCGATGTCGAGGGCGACGAGCCACGGCTCGGTCGTGACCTGTGACGTCACTTCGCCCCCTTCAGGGGAAGCGGCGTCAGCACCTCGAGGCCGCCGAGGTAGGGTCGCAGTGCCTCGGGGACGCGCACCGAGCCATCCGCTTGCTGGTGCGTTTCGAGCATGGCGACGAGCCAGCGGGTGGTCGCGAGCGTGCCGTTGAGAGTGGCGACCGGCGCGGTCTTGCCCGTGTCGGTGCGGTAACGGATGTCCAACCGTCGCGCCTGGTAGGTGGTGCAGTTGCTCGTGCTGGTGAGCTCTCGGAAGGCGTTCTGGGTGGGCACCCAGGCCTCGATATCGAACTTGCGGGCGGCGCTTCCGCCGAGGTCACCGGCTGCGACGTCGATCACACGGTAGCTGAGGCCGAGGGACTGCAGCATGCCCTCCTGGAGGGCGACGAGGCGGTCGTGCTCGGCCTCGGCGTTCTCGGGCAGCACGTAGGTGAACATTTCGAGCTTGTTGAACTGGTGCACGCGAATGATGCCGCGGGTGTCTTTTCCGCCCGAGCCGGCCTCGCGGCGGTAGCAGGTGCTCCAGCCGGCGTAACGCAGGGGTTCCTCGGACAGGTCGAGGATCTCGTCTTTGTGGTACCCGGCGAGCGCGACCTCGCTCGTGCCGGTGAGGTAAAGGTCGTCAGTGGGAAGGTAGTAGACCTCATCGTTGTGCTCACCGAGAAAGCCGGTGCCGTCCATGATTTCGGGGCGTACGAGCGTGGGGGTGATGAGCGGCACGAAGCCGGCCGCAAGCGCCCGGTCGAGCGCCATATTCATGAGCGCGATTTCGAGGCGGGCGCCGATTCCCTTCAGGAAGTAGAACCGGGTGCCGGAGACCTTGGCGCCGCGGGCCATATCGATGGCGCCGAGCAGTTCGCCGAGCTCGAGGTGGTCGCGCGGCTCGAAGTCGAACACCGGGGCATCGCCGTGGGTGCGCAGGGTCTTGAAGTTGGCCTCATCGCCGGCCGGAACTCCGTCGATGATCGGGTTCGCGATGGTCTTGACGATCGCGGTGAAGCGAGCGTCGGCCTCGCCCGCGATGACTCCGGCGGCTTTCACCTCAGCGGCGAGGCTTTGCGCCTCGGTAACGAGCGCCTTCTTCTCGGCCCCGGGCGCTGCGGCGACGCGCTTGCCGAACAGGTTTTGCGCGGCGCGCAGGTCTTCGAACGCGGTGATCGTCGAACGCCGTTCGGCGTCGGCGGCGAGCGCGGCATCCACCGCTTCAACGGAGTCGCCACGAGCCTCCTGCGAACGCTTGAAGAGGTCAGGGTTTTCGCGTAACAGCACCGGATCAATCACCCGCCAAGTCTACAAGCGCTAGTTGGCGGGCAAACGCGGGGCGACCCAGTAGCCTAGGCCTCGTGAGCGCCTCCGAAAACTTCGACCAGCACGCCGCCGTTGTCTACAACCCGGTGAAGGTCGACCTCGCCAGGTTGCGCACGAGCGTGGCCGCCGCCGAGCAATCCGCCGGCTGGGGCGAGACGCACTGGTTTGAAACCAGCGTCGACGATGTCGGCCAGGCAGCCACGAAACGAGCACTTGACGCTCACGCCTCGATGGTGATCTCGGCCGGCGGCGACGGCACCGTGCGGGCCGTTGCCGAGGCGCTTCGTGAGTCCGGGGTGCGCATGGCCATCGTGCCGTCGGGAACCGGCAACCTGCTCGCTCGCAACCTGCTGTTGCCGCTCGGTAGTATCGATGCCGCCACCGAGATCGCGTTCAGTGGTGTCGACCGGCCGATCGATCTCGGCGTCGCCACCCTGACGACCGATACCGGCGAAGTGCAGGAACACGTCTTCCTGGTCATGGCCGGCCTCGGCCTCGATGCTCAGATGATCGCGCACACCCGCGACGATCTCAAGAAACAGGTGGGCTGGCTCGCCTACGTCGACGGGGTGGCGCGGGCACTGCCGAAAGCGCGGCCATTTCGCATCCGCTACAGCGTTGCTGGGCGGGTTGACCGGCCGGCACAGGTGAGCGCGATTCTTGTCGCCAATTGCGGGCTGCTGCCGGGCAACCTGCAGTTTCTGCCCGACGCGCGCCTCGACGACGGCATTCTGGACATCGCGGTGCTGCAGCCCAAGGGCGTGCTCGGCTGGCTGACCATCTGGCGCCGGGTGACCTGGGAAAACGGGGTGCTGCGGCGCTCGGCGGTGGGCCGACGCATGATTCAGGCCACCGAATCGTCGAATGAGCGGGTGATGACGACCCTGCGCGGGCCGGATATTCGCATCGTGCTCGAACACGCGCAGGATTTCGAGCTCGACGGCGATGAGTTCGGCCTCGTGCGCAAGGTGCGGCTGAACGCCGATGCCGGCGCGCTCATCGTGCGCGTGCCCGCTGAATCAGGTGTCTGAACGGCGTGACGGCCGGGACCGCCAGCGCAGTGCATGGTAGAAGAGCAGACCGACGACAGTGGCAAGGCCGGTTGAGGTCATTGCCGGTCCGAGCGACCAGGAAATCTGCTGCATCAGCATATCGAACGGCACCTCGCCGTCGGGAGAGTTAATGTAGCTTGAGCCACCTATCGAATCAAGAAATGTTCGCACCTGCACGCTCAGTCCGCCGATGGTGAGGGCTGGACCAACAACCCACAGGGCAACGACGAACGGATTGCGCGGCTCGAACTGGTCGAGCAGCGCGGCGGCGTCCGGCGCCGGCACCGATGCGGTTTCGGTCGGGGCAGCGGATGCCGCGGGCCCGCCGTTCGAGGTGGGCGCGAGACGGTCCGACGCGGCGGCAGCCGCCTGGGCGTCGGGCTCGTAGCCACGCTGGTAGCGGGCATCATTGTTCGGGTCGACGGTCATTCGGTGGGCTCCCCCGCGATGTGCCTATTCAACGGGTTCCCCCGCAATTAAACCGCGCAACCAGTCGCGGGCTTCGATGAAAATTCCGTCGTCGTAGCGCGAGGTGAACTCGATCGGGCGTTTGTCGGCCCGCGGATAGGATCCGAGAAAGATCACCTTGGGGCTGAACCGTCGAAGGCCCAACAGCGCATCGGCGACGCGCTCGTCGAGAATATGCCCCTCGGCGTCGACGACGAAACGGTAGCGGCCGAGGGAATCACCGATCGGCCGGGACTGAATCAGACTGAGGTTCACGCCGCGCGTGGCGAACTGCTCGAGCATCTCCAGCAGGGCACCGGAACGGTCACTCGGCAGCTCGATGATCAGGCTGGTCTTGTCGGCGCCCGTCGGCGCGGTGAGCTCGTTGCCGCGGCCGACCAGCACGAAGCGGGTGACCGCGTTCGGGTTGTCACCGATATTCGAAGCGAGAACGACGAGGTCGTGATGTTTATCGATGCCGGGTGGCGCGATCGCGGCATCCGCTTGCATGGTGTCGAGCAGGGAAGACGCGGCGGCGACGTTGCTCGAGGCGGGGATGTGGCCGTGACTCGGCAGGGTGCGTTCGAGCCAGTTGCGGCACTGGCCGTAGGCGACCGGATGCGCGTTGACGACGCGCACGTCGGCCAGCGTCGTGCCGGGGCGGGCCACCAGCACGAAATTCACCGGCACCAGGTATTCGCCGATGATGCGCAGGTTCGGCACGCTGGCCAGGGCATCCTGGGTGGCCGTGACACCGCCGTCGACCGAGTTCTCGATGGCGATCATGGCCGCGAGGCTGCGGCCGCTCCCGACGTCAGCGAAGGCCTCGCCCACATTGTTGACCGGGCGCCAGATCTGGCCGCGCGCTTCGGGTACCTGGGCCAGCGCCGCTTCGGTGAAGGTGCCGGCCGGGCCGAGATAGCTGTAGGTACGGGCTTTGGGCGGATTCGGCGCGTCGGGCATGGCTGACAGCCTACCGGGGGTGCCAGACTGTGCTCATGAGCGAACGCGCGGGCACCCGAGCCTTGGAATCTGACCTGATCGACGTTGATGGGCTGGTCAAGGCCTATTACGATTTGAAACCGGATGCCCGGGTGCCAGCCCAGCGGGTCGTCTTCGGCACCTCAGGGCATCGCGGGAGTTCCCTGAACACCGCGTTCAACGAGGACCACATCAGTGCCACAACGCAGGCGATCGTGGAATACCGCGCGGGCCAGGGCATCACCGGCCCCCTCTTCATCGGCACCGACCCGCACGCCCTGAGCGGTCCGGCCTACACGACCGCCCTCGAGGTTCTCGTCGCCAACGGCGTTCATGTACTCGTGGACGAGTTCGACGATTACGTGCCCACCCCCTCCCTGTCGCACGCGATTTTGGCCTACAACCGCGCCGAGCACGGCGACCTGGCCGACGGCATCGTCGTCACCCCGAGCCACAACCCGCCGATGGACGGCGGCTTCAAGTACAACCCGCCGCACGGCGGACCGGCCGACAGCGATGCGACCTCGTGGATCGCGAACCGGGCGAATGAGCTCATCGCCAATGGCCTCGACGGCGTGCTGATGAGCGAGCCGAGCGCAGTGGAGACCTACGACTTTCGTGGCAACTACGTGAACGACCTCGAGAACATCATCGACATGCAGGCCATCCGCACCAGCGGAATCCGCATCGGGGCCGACCCGCTCGGCGGCGCGAGTGTCGGCTATTGGGGCGCCATCCGTGACCGTTACGAGATCGACCTGGTCGTGGTCAACCCCACGGTCGACCCGACCTGGCGATTCATGACCCTGGACTGGGACGAGAAGATCCGGATGGATCCGTCGAGTGCGTCGGTGATGGCATCCGTTGTCGCCCACAAGGACGAGTACGACATTCTCACGGGTAATGACGCCGACGCCGACCGGCACGGTATCGTCACGCCAGACGGCGGCCTGATGAACCCGAACCACTTTCTCGCCGTGGCCATCGACTACCTGTACAGCCACCGTGAAGGCTGGAAGCCCGACGCCGCGGTCGGCAAGACCCTCGTCTCGTCAACCATGATCGACCGCGTCACCGGTTTTCTCGGCCGCGACCTGTGGGAGGTGCCAGTGGGCTTCAAATGGTTCGTGCCCGGGCTCATCGATGGCTCGGTGGCTTTCGGCGGCGAGGAGAGCGCCGGCGCGAGCTTCGTGCGCTTCGACGGCACGGTATGGACCACCGACAAGGACGGCATTCTGCTAGCCCTGCTCGCCTCCGAGATTCTCGCCGTCACCGGCAAGACTCCTTCGCAGCGCTACGCCGAGCTGGCCGAACACTTCGGCGCCCCCTCCTACGCGCGAGTGGATGCCGCGGCCACACCCGCGCAGAAGGCCGCACTGGCCAAGCTCGACGGTTCAATGATCACGGCCACCGAACTGGCCGGCGAGAAAATCACCGGCGCCTTCAGCGTGGCCCCCGGAAACGGAGCGGCCATCGGCGGAGTGAAGGTCACGACCGAGAACGCCTGGTTCGCGGCCCGGCCGAGCGGCACCGAAGACGTCTACAAGATCTACGCCGAGTCGTTTCTCGGCGACGAACACCTCGCCCAGGTTCAGCTGGAGGCCAAGGCGATCGTCGACGCCGCGATCGCCTAGGGAACACTCCAGTAGTAGGCCGTTCCGCCCGGGTGATCCACGGTGATTGCCGTGTCGACCGAGCGGTAGTCGGAATCGAGGGTATGCCCGGCGAACGAGATGGCAACAGTGTCGCCGACCTTCTCGACCCTGGTGACAATGCCGGTGTGGTCGCGATCGCCGGTGTTGTCCCAGTCGAACTGCACGATGTCGCCGACCTTGACCTGGTCGCGCTGCTGATCGGTCAGGGCGGTGGCCTTGCCGGCCTGCGCGATGTAGTTCATGAACGCGGTGGAACTGCGCCAGGCGGCCGCCGCATCGTAGGCGTTGCCGTTTTTCGGGCTCGACCAGACTCCGTCCATGGTCCAGCCGCGGGCGATCATGGCCTGGCTGGCGAAGTTGACGCAGTCGTTCTCGCCGAGAACGCCCCACTCGGCGGAGTTGTAGGTTTCGAGCTTCCAGTGCGCGAGGAGGTAGTCGATCTGCGCGGCGACGGGGGCGCTGAGGGCGGGCTCCACTTCGACCGGGGCCGCAGCGGGTGTGTCGGTGGGGGTGGCGCGAGCTGGTTCCTCCGTCGCAGCTGAGGCGTCGGCATCCGTCGTCTGCGCCGTTTGGGTGGGGGTGGCGGGACCATCAAGCGCCTGCACAACGAGCGCGGTTGCGCCGACCGCGAGAACGGCACCGATGGCCGTCGTCAGGCCAAGCCGCTGCCACCTAGTCAACTGCACTGTGTACTCATTTCTGATTGATTAAACGCTGAGCGCGGCGCTCAGATAGAGGCCAATCGCCGCGAGAGCGACGACCACTCCAACGATGAGGACCCCGATCAGAAACCGGCGCCGGGTGCGCCGCTGGTCGGCCTCGCTGGGTTCGTTGTTCTGGAGCATGATTCGAGCTTAGCCGCGACGAATCTGAGAGCTCCGAATGCCGCGTGCATAACTGCGGAGATCTCCGACACGATGGCCGGTACGCAGCCGATTGCGGGGACGGTTCGACCGGATGTCCGCGGTTACGCCCTCGTCACTGGTCGAATTCCTCGCCGCAGGGTAGCGTGACGTCATGTCGCAGACCCTGCCCACACCGTTCACCTGGCCGCGCGGATTTCTCTGGGGGTCGGCCACCGCCGCCGCGCAGATCGAGGGGGCCGGCCACGCTGGCGGCAAGGAGGACTCGATCTGGGATGCGTTCGCGCGGGTTCCCGGCGCCATTGCGGGCGGCGACGACCTGGAAACGGCGGTCGATCACTACCACCGGATGCCCGCCGACGTGCGTCTGATGGCTTCGCTCGGCCTCGACGCCTACCGGTTCTCGACCAGCTGGGCACGCGTGCGCCCGAATGATCGGGCCGTGAACCCCGAGGGGCTCGACTTCTACTCGCGGCTGGTTGATGAACTGCTCGGCGCCGGCATTCTGCCCTGGCTCACCCTGTATCACTGGGATCTGCCGCAGGCCCTCGAAGAGAAGGGCGGCTGGGCCAACCGCGACACCGCGTACCGGTTCGTCGACTACGCGAGCGATGTCTACTCCGCGCTGGGCGATCGGGTCACCCACTGGACCACCTTCAACGAACCCTTTTGCTCCTCCCTGCTCGGCTACGGATCGGGTGCACACGCGCCGGGCCGGCAAGATGGCCGGGCCGCGGTCGCCGCGGTGCATCACCAGCACCTCGCGCACGGCCTCGTGGTGAACGCGCTGCGCTCTGCGGGTGCTCAGAACCTCGGCATCACCCTTAATCTCACCAACGCCGTGCCGCGCGACGCCGCCGACCCGGTCGACCTCGAGGCTGCCCGGCGGCTCGATTCGCTCGCTAACCGTGTCTTTCTGGACCCGCTGCTGCGTGGTTCCTACCCGGAGGACACCCTGCACGACCTTGAGCCGTTTGGACTCGCCGAGGTCATCCACGCCGACGATCTTGAGATCATCGCGGCCCCCCTCGATTTTCTCGGGGTCAACCACTACCACGACGACCTCGTGAGCGGCCATGCGGATGCCTCGGCAAGCGATGGTCACGCCGGTGGCGCCGACCGGCCCGTCGGTTCGCCGTGGGTCGGATCGGAGTACATCACCTTCCCCAGTCGCGGACTGCCGCGCACCGCGATGGGCTGGGAGGTCAACCCCGACGGCCTGCGCCTGCTGTTGGTGCGCCTCGGCGAGGAGTACGACCGCCTGCCGCCGCTTTACGTGACCGAGAACGGTGCCGCCTACGACGATACCGTGAGCGCCGACGGCGCCGTGCACGACGCGGACCGCGCCGAGTACATCGTGGCGCACATCAACAAGGTGGGTGAGGCGATCGCGGCCGGCGCCGACGTGCGCGGGTACTTCGTCTGGTCGCTGCTCGACAACTTCGAGTGGTCGTACGGCTACGAGAAACGGTTCGGCATCGTGCGGGTCGACTACAAGACCCTCGAACGCACGGTGAAGGACAGCGGACGCATGTACGCGGCGCACCTGCGGGCGGCGCACGCGGGCTGACCGCCCGGCTGTCTCGCGGCACGTGTTTGAGAGGTTGGCACTGGTTTGAACACGTGCGTGCTTCCCCAACGCGTGCCACGAGCGGATGCGCGACCAGCGGCATCCGCTTCGCTGGCGGCGGGCTAGCGCAGCTGGGGAACGACCTCCGCGGCCAGAAACTCCAGGTGGTCGAGGTCGGACAGGTCCATGATCTGCAGGTAGACGCACTCGACGCCGGAGTCGGCGAGGGTGCCCAGCCGGTCGACGATCTCGGAGGCCGTGCCGGCCAGGCCGTGCTCGCGCAGCTCGGCCGGCTCGCGACCGACCGCGGCAGCCCGACGGGCGAATTCGGCCTCGTCTCGGCCACCGACGGCGATCAGCGCGGCCGAATAGGTGAGCTCGGCCGGGTCGCGGTCGATGGCCTCACAGGCAGCCCGCACACCGTCGAACTTGCCGGCGATGTCGGCGAAGTCAGGAAACGGCAGGTTGAACTCGGTCGCGAAACGAGCAGCGAGTTTCGGGGTGCGCTTGGCGCCGCCACCTCCCACGATCACCGGCACTCGCACCTGTGTCGGCTTCGGCAGTGCCGGTGAATCGACGAGGGTGTAGTGCTCCGCGGCGAAGTTATACCGGTCCCCGACCGGGGTGTTCCACAGCCCGGTGATCACTTCGAGCTGTTCCTCGAGCATGCCGAATCGCTTGGCCGGAAACGGGATGCCGTAGGCGAGGTGCTCCTGCTCGAACCAGCCGGTACCGAGTCCGAGCTCGACGCGGCCGCCCGACATCTGGTCGACCTGCGCCACCTGGATCGCCAGAATGCCCGGAGGCCGGTAGGTCACCGACGAGACGAGAGTACCCAGACGGATGCGTTTCGTCTCGCGCGCCAACCCGGCCAGGGTGGTCCAGGCATCCGTCGGGCCGGGCAGGCCGTCACCGTCGCCCATGACCTGGTAGTGGTCACTGCGGAAGAAGGCGTCGAAGCCGAGCCGCTCGGTGGCCTGCGCGACGGCGAGGACGTCGTCATAGGTGGCACCCTGCTGGGGTTCGGTGAAAATGCGAAATCTCATGGGTTCTCCTCGGATCAAGCGGATGCGGGCGGGTCGTGTGACGTGTTTAGGAAGTTGGCACTGGTTTGAACCCGTGCCAGCTTCTCAAACGAGTGCCACGAGGTGGATTGAGTCAGCGTCAAGCGTCACGGGCGAGAAATTCGACGTCGGGCACCGGCTCGAAGCGGGCGCGCATCACGGCCAGGGCCTCGGGGTTCTGGTCGATCAGCACGAAGCGGCGGCCGAGCGCGGCCGCGACCGCGCCGGTGGTGCCGCTGCCCGCGAAAAAGTCGAGCACCCAGTCGCCCTCACGGCTCGACGCCTGAATGATGCGGCGCAGGATTCCGATCGGTTTCTGGGTGGGGTAGCCGGTTTTCTCCTTGCCGGTGGGCGAGACGATGGTGTGCCACCAGACATCCGTCGGCAGTTTGCCCTTGGCGACCTTTTCGGGCGTGACCAGGCCGGGAGCCATATATGGCTCGCGATCGACGGTGGTCGAGTCGAAGTAGTACCGGGCCGGGTTCTTCACATAGACCAGAATCGTGTCGTGTTTGGTGGGCCACTTGTTCTTGGACTTGGCACCGTAGTCGTAGGCCCAGATGAGTTCGTTGAGAAAGCATTCCCGGCCGAACAGGGCGTCGAGCAGCACCTTGGCGTAGTGCGCCTCGCGGTAGTCGAGGTGCAGGTAGAGCGTGCCGTCGTCAGCGAGCAGCCGCCAGGCCTCGATCAGGCGCGGCTCGAGAAAGGCCCAGTAGTCTTCGAACTGGTCGTCGTAGCCGAGCAGATCACCCTTGATGCGTTCGTAACGTTGCCCCTTGAATCCGGTGATCGTTCCGGCCGCGTGTGAGCCGTCCACGGCGACCGACCGCACCGAGGTGGTGCTCTGCCGCTTCTGCGACCGGCCGGTGTTGAATGGCGGGTCGAGGTAGATCAGGGTGAAGGCACCATCGGGTAGGCCGGGCAGCACCTCGAGGTTGTCGGCGTGGATGACACGGCTCGGGCTGGTCGGGGTCCACGCAGAAGGCATTTGTCCATTCTTTCAGCCTGCGCGCCGGCAATCGGCTTAGTCTGTCGGGATGACTGCTGAATCGATGACCATCCACTCGCAGAATCTGGCGGAAGCCGGCACACTCGAGGTGCGCCACGACCCCGAACAGAGCCGCTACACGGTGTTGCTCGATGGCGAACCGGTCGGCGTGGCCGACTACATCACCACGACGGCCGCGGTGCATTTCACCCACACCGAGGTCAATCCGGCCAAGCGTACCCACGGTTTGGCGAGCATTCTGGTCGAGCAGGCGCTCGACGACGTGCGGGTGCGCACCGACCTGGCCGTCGTGCCGGACTGCTCCTATGTGGCACACTGGATTGACACGCACGCCGAGTACCAGGACCTGCTGACCCGCGGGCGTTGATACGTAAGCGGATGCCGGCGGCCCGGCCGGCGGCATCCGCTCGCCGTCGTTAGGGAACCCGGGTCAGCCACTCCTCGGTGCTGAACTTGTTCGCGACGAGCTCGGTGGCCTTGGCGTATTCCTCGGCGGTGACGTCACCCTCGGTGGCGCCGTAGAGGCCGACGAAGGTCTCCTTCATGCGGTCGATGATCGCGGCACGGCTCAGGCCGGTCTGGCGGCGCAGGGGATCGACGCGCTTGGCCGCGCTCGTGATGCCCTTGTCGCTGAGTTTCTCCCGGCCGATGCGCAGCACCTGCACCATTTTTTCGCCGTCCATGTCGTAGCTCATCGTGACGTGGTGCAGCACGGCGCCGCTGCCGAGGCGTTTCTGGGCGGCCCCACCGATCTTGCCGGTCGGGCTCGTGATGTCGTTGAGCGGCTGGTAGTACGCGTCGATGCCGAGCGATTTGAGCGCGGTGATGACCCACTCGTCGAGATACGCGTAGGAGTCGGCGAAACTCATGCCCTGCACGAGATCGGTCGGCGCGTAGATGGAATAGGTGATGACCGAGCCGGCCTCCATGAACATGGCACCGCCGCCGCTGATGCGTCGTACAACGGTGAAGCCAAACTTGGCGGCATTCTCCGGGTCGACCTCGTTCTTGAGCGACTGAAAGCTGCCGATGACGACGGCCGGTTCGTTCCACTCCCAGATGCGCAGCGTGGGCTGTCGGCGCCCCTCACCGACCTCGGTCGCGAGCACCTCGTCGAGGGCCATCTGCAGCACGGGGGCGACGGGCTTCTGCGAGTGGATGATCTGCCAGTCGTAGTCCCGCCACGTGCTCGCCTGGGACAGCGAACGGCGAATCGCCACGGCGACGGCCTCCGGCGAGAATCCGAGCAGAATGGCGCCGCTCGGCAGCGCGCCACGCACGGCGGCGGCGATCGTGGCCGCCGAGCTGCCGGCGGGCAGGCCGGTCACCGCTGCATTGATGTCTTCGAGGGCATCGTCGGGTTCGAGAAAAAAGTCACCGGCCAGACGAAAGTTGGCGATGACATCGTCGACGACATCGAGATCTACGACGACCAGTTTGCCGCCCGGAACCTTATATTCACCATGCATGGTTTCAGCCTACGGTGATAAATCGTTCGTCGAGCCAGGCCACGAGGTCGCCGATCACCTCGGAGCGGTTGGTCTCGTTGAAGACTTCGTGCCGCGCGCCCGGATACACGATCAGGCGCACGTCGCGCAGCCCGGACCGCTTGACGTAGGCGTTGACCAGTCTGAGCGCGCTGCGTTCGCCGCCGACGGTGTCGTCACCGCCGACCAGCACGAGCATCGGCAGGTCAGTCGGCAGGTCGCGAGCCGGCCGACCGAACAGGCGGGCGGCCTCTCGAATGCCGAACAGCTTGGCCAGCGGCGTCGCAGTGGTCAGCGGGTCGGCGACGAACGCCTGGGCTACCGCCGGATCGCGGCTGAGCCACTCGACCCCGGTGGTGCCGAGCGTTTTGTGTTTGCGGTTCAGATCGCCACCGTCAAGGTATCCGGGCCAGCGATAGGCGGTGCCTGAGAGAACGATGGCGTCGTACTCGGCGGCGTGCTCGTTCACGATCATCTGTACCATGAACGATCCCCAGCTGTGCCCGAGCAGCACGAGCGGCAGAGTCGGGTTTTCCGAGCGGATGATTCCGCTCAGCTGATGCACGCCTGCCACCGCCGCGCGCAGCCCGCCCGCGCCGAGTCGCCCGAGCAGTGTGTGGTCGCCGCCGTGCTGGGCGAGTCCGGTCTGGCCGTGACCGAGGTGGTCGTCGGCGTACACCGTATAGCCGGCCCGGTTGAGGTCGGCGGCGAGCGTGGCATAGCGCTGGGCGTGTTCACCGACGCCGTGCGCGAGCTGGATGACGGCGCGCGGGGCGTCGACCGACCAGACGTAATAGGTAATGAGCCGGCCATGGGCATCCGTATATGTGGGCACGAGGCCAGTCTGCCCTGTTGCGGTGGGCTTCCGGTTGCCAATGTACTTAGCAAGGCTAATTTGCTATGCTAAGGATCTATGGAATCGCGAACACACCCCAAAACTGCCGCCCTCGGCGTCATCAAGGCGCAGCCGCCGGTCGGCGCACCGCAAGTGGCGGCAGCACACCCCACAGCCGCACCCAACACGGCCGAACTCAGCCACGAATTTCGACTCGCCAACGGCCGCCTGGCCCGCCGCCTGCGCCAAGAGAAGGCCGAGAACGAGCTCGGAAGTGGCCAGTTCTCCGCGCTCGGCGTGCTTCACGTGCACGGACCGTTGACGCTCACCGAACTCAGCGAGTTCGAACGCGTCACCCCGCCGTCGATGACCCGCACGGTGAAATGCCTCGTTGATGCCGGTCTCGTGGCCCGCACCGATTCCACACTCGATGGCCGCAAGGTCGTGCTGAGCACAACGGACGCCGCGAGCGAAATGATGACCGAAACGCGCAAGCGTCGAGATGCCTGGCTGGTGCAACGCGTCGCCCAGCTCAGTCCCGCACAGCGCAGCACCCTCGCCGACGCGACCTTGATCATGAAGGAGCTCGCCGACAGTTGAGCGCCATGTTTCGCTCGCTGAGCGTCGTCAATTACCGCATCTGGTTCGCCGGGGCTTTGGTGTCGAACATCGGCACCTGGATGCAGCGCACCGCGCAGGACTGGATCGTGCTGACCCAGCTCACCAACTACGACGCCACGGCGGTCGGCATCACCATGGCGCTGCAGCTTGGCCCGCAGCTCGTGCTGATGCCCTGGTCCGGCCTCATCGCCGACCGGTTCAACCGGCGCAAGCTGCTCATTCTCACCCAGACCCTGATGGGCCTATTGGCGCTCGGCCTCGGCATTCTGACCGTGCTCGAGGTCGCCCAGCTCTGGCACGTCTATCTGTTCGCGCTCGGCCTCGGCGTTGTCGCGGCGATCGACGCGCCGGCCCGCCAGACGTTCGTCTCCGAACTCGTCGCCGAAGACCAGCTGTCGAACGCGGTGGCACTCAACTCGGCGTCGTTCCACGGTGCACGCCTGATCGGCCCGGCCGCGGCCGGCCTGCTCACGGTCGCCGTCGGCGCCGGCTGGGTCTTCATGATCAACGCGGTCACCTTTGCTGCGACGGTCTTCGCCATGACCCTGCTGCGCACCCACCAACTGCGCCGCCAACCAAAGGCGTCACGGGAGCGCGGACAGCTGCTGGCCGGCTTCCGTTACGTGCGTGGCCGTTCCGACATCGTCGTCGTCATGATCGCGGTCTTTCTGATCGGAACCTTCGGCCTTAACTTCGCCATCTTCACGTCCACCATGGCCACCATCGAATTCGGTAAGGGGGCCGCAGAGTTCGGCCTGCTCAGCTCGATCATGGCCATCGGCGCCGTCATCGGCGCGCTGCTCGCTGCCCGCCGCAGCCGCGCCCGCCTGCGACTCATCGTGCTCGGCGCCGGCCTGTTCGGCCTGGCCTGCGCGCTGTCAGCAATCATGCCGACATATGCAACTTTCGCCATATCTCTCACCCTGGTCGGCTTGTCGTCGCTCACGCTCATGACCACGGCGAACGCCTACGTGCAGACCACGACCCGGCCCGAGATGCGCGGCCGCGTGATGGCGCTGTACATGGCTATCTTCGTCGGCGGCACTCCCCTCGGCGCGCCGCTCGTTGGCTGGGTAGCGGATGCCTTCGGCCCCCGCTGGGCGCTCGGCCTCGCCGCGGTCTCCGGCCTGCTGGCTGCGGCCGTCGTGCTGTTCTGGATGGTGCGGTATCGTCGGCTGCGGGTGCACGTGCATCCGTTCTCGTCACCCCGGGTGCGCGTGCTTCACGCTGGCGACGGGCGCGATGTGCCGCTCGCGACGCCGAGTCGCCGGGGCGGGACCGCCGTGCTCGAGCGCGAGGAGCCCGAGCCGGATCGCGATGGGGACACCGCGCTGGACCCGGATCGCGATGGGGACACCGCGCTGGACCCGGATCGCGAAACTGCCGCCGAACGCAACCGCGAGACCGCCACCCGCGAGATCGCGATCGTCGAGGCCACCGCCCCGCGCTGAGTTCGGGTGCTCAGTGGACAACTTCGAGGGGTGCGGCGCGATCGACACCCCTCGAAGTTGTCCACTGAGGGCCAGCGTGGGACGAGCTAGGGTCGAAGGGCAGACCCTCTTCGAACACCAGGCAGGCCATGACCACTCTCACCACCCGAACGCGCGCATGAAGGCCACCATTGCCCTCATCGTCGCCACCCTGCTCTGGGCCGGCAACTACATCGTCGGCGGAATCGCCGTGCAGACCCTCTCCCCCGTTGAGCTAACCTGGCTGCGCTGGCTGCTCGCCTGCATTCCGCTGCTGATCCTCGCCCAAGTGGTCGAGCGCCCGAACTGGGCCCGGGTGCTGCGCCACTGGCCCCGGCTGCTGCTGCTCGCAGCCCTCGGCGTTGGCGGCTACAACCTGCTGCTCTACACCGCCCTGCAGTACACGACGCCGCAATCCGCGTCGCTCATCAACGCCGCGAATCCGGCCGTGATGGTGGCGCTCGCGGCGGTTCTGCTGCGCGAACGCATCGGCTGGCGAGGTATTACCGGGCTGGCGCTGGGGCTGGTGGGAGTGGTGCTGATCATCACCAACGGTGCGATCGCATCCGTTTTCACGCGCACACCCAACGCGGGCGACCTGCTCATGGTTGGCGCGATCGTGGTGTGGAGCCTCTATACGATCGTCGGTCGCGGGCTGCCAGTGCCGCCGATCACGGCCACGGCCCTGCAAGGCACCTTCGTCGCGGTGCTGCTCGCGCCGGTCGCCCTGCTCGGTGGGGTGCGCTGGCCAGCGGATGCCGCCATCGGCTGGGCCGTGATCTTCATCGCGATTTTTCCCTCGATCGGCTCCTACGTGCTGTGGAACGCTGCGCTCAAGAGCATTCCGCCGGGTCGGGCCGGCCTGTTTCTCAACCTGATCACGGTGTTCACGGTGGTCATCGCCGTCGTGCTCGGCGCCCAGCTGACCACGCCGCAGCTCGTCGGCGGCGTGATCGTGTTCGCGGGTGTGGCGCTGAGCACGCTGCGGCCGTCCCGTCCGCTGGCGCCCCAGCCCGTGCTCGACACCGCGAGGCGAGGGCTTTAACCGGGACGGGGCCTGGGCCCCGTCCCGAGAGAGCGGGGCAAAGTAGGCTCGGGAGATGAACTCACTGCTGGTCAGCCTGCCCGACTCCGTACTGCGCGAGGCGGTCGGGGAACTGCCCGACGGCGTTGAGGTAGTGGAGTGGGCGCTCGACGGTCCGTCGCCACGACCCCGGTTCGACCTCGTTGTCACGCCGTACATGGGTAAGACCGACCGGCTCGCGCATCTCGCCGGCGTCGATGCCGGTTTGGTGCAGAGCCAGTCCATCGGCTACGACGGCGTCGACCGGGTACTGCCTGCCGGGCACGTGTTCGCGAACGCCGCGAGCGTGCATGAAACCTCCACCGCCGAACTCACCCTCGCCCTCATCCTGGCCTCGCAGCGCGGCATTCCCGATTTCGTGCGCGCCGCGGACGCCGGCGAGTGGGCACCCGCGCAGCACGCCAGCCTCGCCGACCGCACCGTGCTGCTGCTCGGCTACGGCGGTGTCGGCCACGCTATCGAGAGTCGGCTGCTCGCCTTCGAAACCACGGTGATCCGCGTCGCCCGCACGGCTCGCAGTGACGAGCGCGGCAATATCTACGGCTTCGAGTCCCTGCCCGAACTCCTGCCCCAGGCCGATATTGTGGTCGTCGGTGTTCCGCTCACGGCCGAGACGACGAACCTGGTTGACGATGCATTCCTGGCCCAAATGCGTGACGGAAGCCTGCTCGTGAACATCGCTCGTGGTGCGGTCGCCGACACGGAAGCGCTGCTCGCGCATGCGAGCAGCGGCCGCCTCAGGCTCGCCCTCGACGTGACCAGCCCCGAACCGCTGCCGGAGGGGCATCCGCTCTTCGCACTGCCGAACGTGCTCATCACCCCGCACGTCGGCGGCGCGTCGAGCGCCATGCTGCCGCGCATGGCTCGCCTGGTGCGCGCGCAAATCGAGCGAATGCTGCGCGGCGAGAGCCCGCTCAACGTCGTGTTGACGAGTTAGCCGCCACTCAGCCGGCGACGGCCGCGTTAGCCGCTTCCTGCGCGGTGCGCAACGCCTCATCGACGGGAATGCGGCCGAGGAACATCTCGGCGAAGGTCGACTCGAACGCGTCGGAGGCCTCGGCCCACTTCGCGCCCTGCGGCGCCTGCACACTGCCGTTGGCGAGCACGTCGATGAACGCGTTCACGTCGATGCCCTGCTCCTGCCACGACGCGACATAGCTGGCCTGCGCACCGATGACGGCCGGCGACGCCGAGCCGTCGGCGCCGATCGCCGCACTGCCCTCGGTACTGCCGAGCCACTCCAGCAGTTTTTGGGTTTGTTCCGGATGCTTCGAGTCGGCATTGCCGGCGGCCACGACGCCGTTGGTGACGCTGATCGCCCCGGACGGTCCAGACGGAATCGCGGCCACACCCCAGTCGAAGCCGGCCCCCTCGTTCACGTTGCTGAGGTTGTAGACGCCGCTCTGGAACAGGGCCATCTTGCCCTGCAGAAACTGGTCGAGTGCGAAGTCGCCGTTGAGGTTGGTGTCGGCGGCCGACGGAGCCACGTGGTACTTGTTCATCAGGTCGATCACGTACTGAAAGGCCGCGGCGCCTTCGGCGGTGTCGAACACGAACTCGTCGCCGTCTTGCAACGCTGACCCGTTCGAGCCGAGATAGTTGAGGTAGATGGCGTTGAGGTCGTTGGCCGCGTTGTAGCCGTACTGCACGATCTGCGCGGGGTCGAAGGCCGCGCTGTCGGCGGTGTTGCCGTTGGCGTCGACGGTGAGTTTCTGCAACACCGGCAGCAGGGTGTCCTCGCCGGCGGCGGGATCCCAATGCAGTTCACCGACGGTGGCCGGGTCGATGCCGGCCGCCGACAGGAGTTCTTCGTTGTAATACAGCCCGATGCCGGGGTCGGCGAGCTGGGGCACTCCCCAGAGCGCGCCGTTCAGGGTGTACTGACCGATGACGCTGGGCTGCCAGTTGGTCTGCGCGGCCTCGCCCAGGGCATCCGTTACATTCACGAGGTTGCCGTTGACGGCATAGTCGGCGAAGTTGCCGGCGTTCACCCAAAACACGTCGTCGGCGGTCTCGCCGGCCACGTCAACGCGCAGTTTGGTGAAGTAGTCGGCCCACGGCACGACGTTCACCGCCACGTCGATGCCCGGGTTGGCTTCTTCGAACGCCGCGAACGACGTTTCGTAGGACTGCGCGACCTGCTCGTCCCAGACGCGCAGGGTGAGCGTGGTGTCGGAGCCGGTTTGCGGTGTCAGCGCGAGCGCGGTGGCCACGCCGCCGATGGTGACAACGGATGCGACGGTGACGATGGCGATAATGGTCGAGCGTTTGGCGATGGGGTCCCCTTGGGTCTGTTGGAGGCTACCAGCCGCCAGCCAGGTCAGGGCTTCTGTGACGCCCCAAGATGTTCGCCGAAGAACGCCTCGATACGCGTCCACGCGTCGGCGGCGGCCACCGGGTCGGGACCGGCACCGAGAATGCGCTTCAGCATCGGGCGCAGCATCCGCGGCCCGGTCTCGGCATCGTTGAGAAAGGCGTGGCCGGCACCCGGGTATTCCTTGACGTCGTGCTCGATGCCCAGCCCCGCCAGGGATGAATCGAGGGCGGCTGCCGCGCCGACCAGAGAGCGGTCCGCGCCGCCGAAGCTGCCGACGATCGGGCAGGCGCCGAGCAGGTGATCGTCGAGATCCTTCGGGAGCCGACCATAGTTGACCGAGGAGACGTCGAAGCCGCGCGTCGCCGTGGCGAGGGCGAACCCGCCACCCATGCAGAAACCGAGAACACCGATGCGTCCGGTGCAGTCGCCGCGTTCACTCAAAAACACGCGCGCCGACTCGATGTCGACGAAAGCCCGGCCGGCACCGGCCGACAGGGCACGAAAGGTGCCGACGAGGCACTTGCGGGTTCCTCCCTCGGTGAAGAGGTCGGGCATCAGTGCCAGGTAGCCGGCCTCGGCCATTCTGACGGCCTGGCGGCGCATCACGTCGGTAAGGCCGAACGCCTCGTGCACGAGCACGACGCCGGGCCAGGGGCCGTCGCCGGCCGGGATCGCGAGCACGGCCTTCAGGCCGGCGCTGCCACCCGGCCCGTCGGGCAGTTTCAAGTCGATGAGCTGGGGTGCAGCGGTCATGGTCTCTCCCGGGTTGGCTGAAACTGTATCCGCAATCCGCGAGAAAATCGTGTAATCTGTGGTCAGACCACACGAGATCAAAAGGACAGCATGACCGAAATCACCCCGCGCGCCTGGCAGATCGTGCTCGACGCCGTGGAACTCGACCTGCTCGAGGGTCGCCTGAGCCCGGGCGATCACCTCCCGCCAGAGCGCACCCTGGCAGCAGATCTCGGGGTCGGCCGATCCAGCGTGCGCGAAGCGCTGCGGGTGCTCGAGGTTCTCGGGCTCATTCGCACCGCCGTCGGCTCGGGGCCCTCAGCCGGCGCGATCATCGTCGCCCGTCCCGGCGGCGGCATGTCGGCGCTCATGCGCCTGCAGGTCGCAGCCCAGGGCTTTGAGGTGGCCGACGTCGTCAAGACCCGCCTCATCCTGGAGGGATCAATCGTCTCCGAACTGGCCGAGGCCCAGGTCGACCTCACCGAATCAGCGCAAATCCTCACCGCGATGGAAAACGAGACCCTCACCGAAGCCGAATTCCTCGCCCTCGACACCCAGTTCCATCTCTCGCTCGCCGAAGCGAACGGCAACCAGGTCATCACGGCGACCATGGCCGGCCTCCGCAGCGCGATCGAGGGGTACGCGCGGGCGGGCGCGGCGGGCCTCGCGAGCTGGCCGGCAACATCCGCTCGTCTCAGGCTCGAGCATCGCGGCATTCTCAATGCCGTTCTGGCCGGTCAAGCGGATGCCGCCCGCCTCGCGGTGCACGCCCACATCTCGGGGTACTACGCCGAGACCCATCTCACTTCCACCACTGCCAGCCCCACGACACGATAGGACGACCATGGTTCAACGACGTATCCCCAGGATCAAAGACCTGGCACCGCTGATGAAGTTCAAGGCTCCGGAGCTCAACGCGAAGAAGCGCCGCCTCGACGCGGCCCTCACGATCGCCGACCTGCGTGCGATCGCCAAAAGGCGCACGCCGAAGGCCGCCTTCGACTACACCGAGGGTGCCGCGGAGGCCGAGATCTCACTCGGCCGGGCCCGCCAGGGTTTCGAAGACATTGAGTTTCATCCGGCCATTCTGCGCGACGTGTCGACCGTGTCCACCAGCTGGGACGTGCTCGGTGCCCCCGTTTCGCAGCCGTTCGGCATCGCGCCCACCGGCTTCACCCGCATGATGCAGACCGAGGGTGAAATCGCCGGGGCGCGCGCCGCCGGGCGGGCCGGCATTCCGTTCGCTCTGTCAACCATGGGCACGACGTCGATCGAAGACGTCAAGGCCGCCAACCCCACCGGCCGAAACTGGTTTCAGCTGTACATGTGGAAGGACCGCGACCGGTCGATGGCCCTGGTCGAGCGAGCCAAAAAGGCCGGGTTCGACACCCTGCTCGTCACGGTCGATGTGCCGGTGGCCGGCGCCCGACTGCGCGACAAGCGCAACGGCTTCTCGATTCCACCAGCGCTCACCCTCGGCACGGTCATCAACGCCATCCCGCGACCGGAATGGTGGATCAACTTTCTCACCACCGAACCGCTCTCCTTTGCGAGCCTCGACCGGTCCAGCGGCACCATCGGCGAACTGATCGACTCCATGTTCGATGCGACCGTGACCTTCGACGATCTGGCTTGGATCAAGGCCCAGTGGCCCGGAAAAATCGTGGTCAAGGGAGTGCAGAACGTGGACGATGCCAAGCGCCTCGTCGACCTCGGCGTTGACGGCATCACCCTCTCGAACCACGGCGGTCGCCAGCTCGACCGTGCACCGATTCCGTTCCACCTGCTGCCGCAGGTCGCCCGCGAGGTCGGTGCCCACACCGAGGTGCACCTCGACACGGGCATCATGAGCGGTGCCGACATCGTCGCCTCCGTCGCGCTCGGCGCCCGCTACACGATGATCGGCCGCGCCTACCTTTACGGCCTCATGGCCGGCGGTGAAGCGGGCGTCGACCGCACCATTGCGATCCTCTCGGAGCAGATCACGCGCACCATGCGCCTGCTCGGCGTGAACGCACTCGAGGAGTTGAACCCGGGCCACGTGACCCAGCTGTCCCGGCTGCAGCCGGTGGCGTCGCCCCTGGTCGCCGCCGCCGCGGCTGCTCCGGTGCGCAAGGCTCCCGTGCGGAAGCCGGCCGTGCGCAAGGAGTCGGTGAGTGCATCCGCTGTCGTCACGACCACGCCGGTGAAGCCTGCGCCACGGAAGACGGTCTCGTAAGTCGCAGACAGTCGGCGGCGAGCTACGAACGCGTGACGCGATGCGCCGCGATCCGCTTTTCAGATTCGTCGAGGTCGACGACCCCTTCGGCGACGCCAATCACGAAATCGAAACCCTCATCGGTGGGGAAATCGTGGGCATACCCGTTGATCCAGAGAAAGAGCACCATGAGGGTCCAGCCGGTGCGCTTGTTTCCATCGACCAGCGGATGATTGCGCACGAGAGATTCGAGAAGGGCCGCGGCCTTTCGATCAAAGGTCGCGTAGGCATCCGTTCCGAACATGGACGCCGACGGCCGGGCGAGTGCAGACGCGAGCAGGCCAGCGTCCCGCACGTAGAAGCCGTAGCGCTCGGTCACCTGCAGCGCATCGGCGACCTCCAGGTACTGGATCACGCGTCTTCGAGGCGCTGCAGCAACTCGGCGTCGTGGGTGAGCACGAATTGCAGGCCGGATTCGATTTCGTTGCGCCGCGAATAACGGTCGACAATCAGGGTTGCGCCCTGAAGGAGCAGCGCGTGCTTCGACACGTGTTGCGCCGTCGCGAGTGCCTCAAGTTGACGGTCGAGTTCCTCCGGGATGCGCACGTTGATAGCCATACCAAAATGGTACTGCCGCTCCATGCCGGCAACAAGGCCTAGCCGAGGTGTTCGCGGAACGCACGCAGGGCGAGAGCATCGTCTTCCCAGGCGCCGCCCTCGTGGCCGTTGTACGGCCAGACGGTGATCTGCTTTGGGCCGGCATAGTTGTTGTAGGCCGCGAACACCGTCGACGGCGGGCAGATCGGGTCCATCAGGGCCGCCGTCATGGTCACCGGCGCCGTCGCACGCTTGGCGAAGTTGACGCCATCGAAGTAGGCGAGCACGTCGTGCACCCGCGCCACCTTGAGCCGGTTGGTGGCGAGGTACTGGCCGAGCTCCCGATACGGCAGCGCGTCGGTGATGACGGATGCCCGCGGAAAGTCACACAGAAACGGTACGCGCGCGACGACCGCGGCGAGGTCGGGCACGAGCCCAGCCACGGCGAGCGCGATACCGCCGCCCTGGCTGGTGCCGACCAGGCCCACCCGGGTTTCATCGACGAGCGCCAGGCTGCGGGCCGCCGCGACGGCGCGCACGGCGTCGGTGAAAACGCGGCGGTAATAGTAGGTCTCACGCGAGTCGATGCCGCGCGTCATGAAACCGGGTACCTGCGGGCCGCTCCCGGCGTCGTCGACCGTGTCGCCCGTGCTACCGCCCCAGCCCTGCCCGCGCAGGTCCATCTCGAAATGCGCGAACCCGGCGGATGCCCACAGTAGGTTCTCGAAGCTCTGCCCGCGTCCCCGGCCGTAACCGTGAAACTGCACGACGGTCGGCAGCGGGCGACGCGCGCCGGCGGGCACTCGCAGCCAGGCCTTGATCGGCTGCCCACCGAACCCGGGGAAAGTCACGTCGAAGACTTCGAGCGTTTCCAGACCGGCGTCGACCTTCGTGTCGGTGACATCAAGCGGATGCCGATCGGCCTCGGCGAGCGTCTCAGCCCAGAAGGCATCGAAGTCGGCCGGGTCGGCCTGGCCACTGCGATAGGCGCGGAGTTCGGCTTCGGGCAGGTCGGTGTACATGCCCTTCAGCCTAGAGCCGCCACAGCGTGGAGCCGGGCCGTCACGCGGGGGCATCCGCTTTCGGCAGAACGCACGCGCTGCTATTGGCGGCCGGCGCGCGATGGCGCCCCAAACACGGATGCGCGCTACGGTAACCGTAGTAGCGCGCACCCAGATCGGGCGCGGTCATGCGTTCTGCCCGGGAGCGCGCCTACTTCGCAGCCGCGAGGTCGGCCAGCACGAGGCGCAGTTGCTCGACGGCCCAGTCCACGTCCTCGGCGGAGACGACGATCGGCGGTGCCAAGCGGATGGTCGACCCGTGCGTGTCCTTGGCGAGCACGCCACGGGCGAGGAGGGCCTCGCAGACGACGCGGCCCGGAGCGAGCGACGGATCGATGTCGATGCCGGCCCAGAGGCCGACGCCGCGCACTTCGATCACGCCGTGCCCGATGAGCTCGGCGAGGCCCGCGTGCAGGCGCGCGCCGAGTTCGGTCGCGCGCTGCTGGTATTCGCCGGTGGCCAGCATCTTCACGACGGCCAGGCCGACGGCTGCGGCGAGCGGGTTGCCGCCGAAGGTGGAGCCGTGCTCGCCCGGGCGCAACACACCGAGAATGTCGGTGTTGCCGACGACGGCCGAGACGGGAACGATGCCGCCGCCGAGGGCCTTGCCGAGCAGGTAGAGGTCGGGCACGACGCCCACGAGGTTGCAGGCGAAGGTCGAGCCGGTGCGGCCGAGGCCCGACTGAATCTCGTCGGCGATGAACAATACGTTGTGGCGCGTGGTGATCTCGCGTACGGCGGGCAGGTAGGCCGCCGGCGGCACGACGATGCCGGCCTCACCCTGGATCGGTTCGAGCAGCACGGCCACCGTGTTCTCGTCGATCGCGGCCTCGAGCGCGGCGGCATCGCCGTAGGGCACAGTGCGAAAACCGGGCGTGAACGGGCCGAAACCGGCGCGGGCCGACTCGTCGTCGGAGAAGCTGATGATGGTGGTGGTGCGGCCGTGAAAGTTGCCGGCTGCCACGATGATGTTGGCCTGGTCGGGCGCGACGCCCTTGACCCGGTAGCCCCAGGCGCGGGCAACCTTGATGCCGGATTCGACGGCTTCGGCGCCGGTGTTCATGGGCAGAACCATGTCTTTGCCGGCCAGTTCGGCGAGCGCGGTCACGAACGGGCCGAGCTGGTCGTTGTAAAACGCACGACTGGTGAGGGTGATACGACCGAGCTGGGCACGAGCAGCGTCGAGCAGCACCGGGTTGGAGTGGCCGAAGTTCACGGCGGAGTAGGCGGCGAGGCAGTCCAGGTAGCGGTGACCCGCGACATCCGTTACCCAGGCGCCGTCACCGGACGCGACGACGACCTCGAGCGGGTGGTAGTTGTGTGCGGCGTGCGCGCTTTCCTCGGCAATGAGTGCGGTAGCTGCAGGCGAAACGGATGCTGCGGGTGTGTCTGTCAGATTCGTCGTCATGTCGTGCTCCTTCAGGTTGGGCGCGGTCATCGGCGCAGCTCGAGCGTGCAGCACTTGACGCCGCCGCCGCCGAGCAGCAACTCGGAGAGGTCGACGCCGATCGGGTTGTAGCCGCGGGCGCGCAGCTGGCGTTCGAAGTCTTTGGCGCGGGCGGCGATGACGACGTTGTAGCCGTCGGAGTAGGAGTTAAGGCCGAGAATGGAGGCGTCTTCTTCGGTGACGATGATGGCGTCGGGGTAGCGCTCCTGCAGAATGGCGAGGCTCGGCGCGTCGAAGGCGCTCGGCAGGTAGGCGATGTTCGTGTCATCGAGCACGGCCACGGCGGTGTCGAGGTGGTAGAAACTCGGGTTGATCAGGCGCAGGGTGATCACCGGGCGGCCGGCGATATTCGAAAGTTCAGCGTGGCTGTTCGAGTCGCTGCGAAAGCCGGTGCCGGCCAGAATGACGTCGCCGACCAGCAGAAAATCGCCCTCGCCCTCGTTGGTCTCCACGGGTACACGCACGTCGAAGCCGTTGGCGCCGAACCAGTCCATGTAGGCGGGGCCTTCGGGCTGGCGCTGCACGTGGGTGAATTTGGCTCCGTAGGCCTGGTTATCGATGACGAAACCGCCGTTGGCCGCGTAGACCATGTCGGGCAGGCCGTCAATCGGGTCGATCAGGTGCACATCGAAGCCGAGGCCGATGTAGGCGTCATAGAGGGTCTGCCACTGCTTCACGGCGAGCGAGGTGTCGGTGGGCAGCGCCGGGTCCATCCACGGGTTGATGCGGTAGACCACGGTGAAGAACTGCGGCTTGCACATAAGAATGGTGCGCTTGGTGGCGATGCGCACGGGAACGGCGGGCTCTTCGGCCAGAACGGGGGTGGCTGAGTTGATCGACATGAGGCTCCTTCGGGGATCCGCGGGCCTTCGGGCCGACGGGACTCGGGGTGGATGGCGGACCAGGTCGCTCACGAGAGCCCGGCTCGACCACACTTGATCGTTCCGGGACGCCACTCTCAGTCTCACACAGCATGATTCAACGTTTCACGCTGATCTGCGCAAGAAATCTTCGAGAATTGCCACTGTGACGCACAGTTTGCGCAGTGCCGTCACTTAGACTCGCCCCATGGATAACCTCGACCACAGCATTCTCGATCTGCTGCGCCAGAACGCGCGCGCCGGCTATGGTGACATCGGCTCGGTGGTGGGACTGTCGGCATCCGCTGTGAAACGCCGCGTCGACCGCCTGGTGGCCGACAAGGTGATTCGCAGCTTTACGATTCAGGTCGACCCGGCGGTCGACGGTATGAGCACGGAAGCCTATGTTGAGCTGTTCTGCCGGGGCACCGTCGCGCCCGACGAATTACTGCGCATACTCGCCGGCGTGCCGGAGGTCGTCGACGCGGGAACCGTCACCGGCAGCGCCGACGCCATGGTGCACATTCGAGCCCGGGACATTCCGGGGCTCGAGGCGGCGCTGGAAAAGGTGCGCCTGGCACCCAACGTCGATCACACTCGGAGTGCGATCGTGCTGTCGCGCCTCATCCATCGCTCAATCGAGTAGCAACACCTCACCCGCTTTCGCGAGCCAGGTTCTAAGGGACCGGCTTTTGACGCACCGGCGAGATCAGGTGCAGCAGGGTGACCGCGGCAATTGACCCAGCGCAGAGGATGCCGGCCAGCACGACGATCTGAAACCTCCCGGCCTCCAGTGGCGAGGCTCCACCGAAAATCGCGCCGACGAACGCTCCCGGCAACGTGACCAGCCCCGTGGTCTTGGTCTGGTCGGTGGACGGAATGATGGCGAAGTAGACGGCCTGCCTGGCCAGATCGCGCGTGGATTGCCGCGGCGTGGCCCCGAGCGCAAGCCAGCCCTCTACTTCGTCCCAGTGATCGCCGACCGCCTCGGAGAAGCGGCGACCACCGAGCGTCGCGATCGACATGGCATTGCCGATGATGATGCCGCCGATCGCGAGCACGTAGCGTGGTGAGAATTCGATCGCTCCGGTCGTGAACACGATGGCGAGAGTGACGCTCACACCGAGAGCCATCGCCGCAGCCACGCGAAACAGGTGCGCGCGACTGAAGCCGATACGGCGGGTGACAGTACCGACGGCCGCCGCGAACATGAGGAGCAATCCGACGCCGACCCAGAGCGGTTCATTGATGATGCCGCTGAGAATGAGACTGATCGCGGCCAGTTGCAGGGTCCCACGCAACAGGGCGAGCGCCGGCGCGAACGGATGCTGGGTGCGATAGACCCGCAGCACCGTCGCGACCACCGCGAGCAGCAACAGAACGCCGACCAAGGTCGGCACCAGCCCGGCGAGCTCGGCGGGGAGATCGGCCGGAAAGGTCATGCCCCGAGCCTACGCGGCCCCGCGAAAGCGGGGAAACGGTTGCTTCGGTGATGTTGAAGCAACCGTTCACCCGCTCTCGGAAAACATCCCTCGGGAACGTACCGTGGGTATGGTGTTGCGGCATTCGTTGTAGCGAGGCAAAATTGCTCATAACGTTGAACGGAGGGTCCCGTGCCCGCTTCCTTTATTGCCATTGATTCACACTCGAGCACGCCGCCGTTTGAACAGTTGCGCAGCCAGGTCATTGCGGCCGTGCGCTCCGGTGAGCTGGAGCACGATACTCGCCTGCCGACCGTGCGGGCCCTCGCCGCTGAGCTCGGTCTGGCCACGAACACGGTCGCCCGGGCCTATCGCGAACTCGAGCGTGACAGCGTGATTGAAACGCGCGGTCGGTTCGGTTCATTCATCGCACCCAACGGTGATGCGGCCGAGCGGCACGCCCAGGCAGCGGCCGACGCATTCGCTGCCCGCATCGAGCAACTCGGCGTGAGCCCGGCCGAGGCCCTCACCCTCGTCACCGATGCCCTGAATCGCCGTTCCGACTCCTGAGCCGGGCCTTGCGGCCGGAGTTTTGTATTGCTACTCTGGTACAAAACGCACACAACGGGAGGGTTTTGTGGATCCAGTCTTAGCAGTCTTAGCAGTCTTTGCGGCGCTGATGCTGGCGGGACTCGGCATCCGCCTGATCTATATCGCGCGTGCCGAACCACGCAAGCGGATGCTGCACGCCTACTCCCAGCAGGTCGGGCTCGCGTTGGTTCCAGAGATCGTCCCCGAGCTGTCGACCCGGATCTATCGCCGCGAACGCGCGGGGGTCGTCGGGTCGATGGTGGGGCTCGTGCCGGGCGTGGCGCTGCTGGTTCTGACGGACGGCAGTCAGAACCCGTGGAATGGGCTCGTGGTCTTGGTCGCAATGACGGTCGGGTCGACGGTCGCCCTCATCGGCAACGATTCCCGCTCGGCGTTCGCGCCGGTAGCCGAGGTGCCGCGGCTGGCGCGCAGCACTTCCCCCGGGCTGGCCGACTACGTTACTCCGCTGGACCGCGCGTTCTCTCTGGGCCTGCTGGGCCTCGCTACTCTCGGCTATGCTACCGTGCTCGGGGTCATCGCGATCAACCCGGAGCGGGTGTTCGATGACGTCTCGGTGCGCACGATTCTCTGGCCGGCGGGGCTGTTGCTGGCCCTGGCGGCTGCCGCGAGCCTGGTCACCTGGGCGGCGGCAAACGCCCTGCTCGGCCGCGGCCAACCGGCCGGAACCTACATTCAACTGGCCTGGAGCGATGCCTTTCGCAGCACCACACTGCGCAGCCTGGTCGGGATTCCGGGGATCATCGCCGCCGTCAGCTCCTGCGTGTTGTTCCTCTCGTTGAGCGAGGCGATCAACCGGCCGGCGCGCGGCTCGATCGGCGAGATTCTGGTCGGCTCGTTCACGATCATGGGCCCGGTGCTTTTCGTCGCGCTGCTGAGCTGGAGCCTGACGAGCATGCGCAATCGCAACACGACCCATTACCTGCGGCGGCTCTGGCCCGAAACGGCCGTCGAACTGGACCGGCACCGCGCGCGCGGTGCCGTCGACGATCAGCCCGATGCGGACAATCGAACGAAGACCTCGGCATGATGCTGCTGGTCGATCCGCGTTCGGCCACGCCGCCGTACGAACAGTTACGAGTGCAGGTGCTCGCCGCGGTGCAGTCGGGCGATCTCGCACCGGGCGACAAGCTGCCGACCGTGCGCAAGCTCGCCGAAGACCTGGGGCTGGCCGCCAACACTGTGGCCCGCGCCTACCGCGAGCTCGAGCGTGACGAGGTCATCGAAACGCGCGGCCGCAACGGATCCTTCATCGCCGCGAGCGGCAATGCCGCCCAGCAACAGGTGCAGGTGGCCGCCGCCGCGTTCGCCGGCAAAGCGCGCCAACTGGGCGTTGCCCCCGAGGAGGCGCTCGCGTTTGCGCGCGCGGCCCTCGGCATCCGCTCGTAGCGGCCTCGTACACGGACGGGGCCCAGGCCCGAGCCCGGGGCCCAGTGTATAAACTGGGCCCGTGGACGGGGCCTGGGCCCCGTCCGGAGTAGATCCGGGCGGGAGGTTACCGGGCGGCGCGGTAGTGGGCGGCCAGGCGCTCGAAGCCCTCGTCGAGGGAGACCGCGGGGGTCCAATTCAGGTCGGCGCGGGTGCGCCGCTGGTCGAACCAGTGCGCGGTCGAGAGCTGCTCGGCCAGAAACCGGGTCATCGGCGGTTCGTCGATTCCGGGGCGCCGCTGCCAGATCGCCTCGATGATCGAACCGGCAGCGCGGGCAGCGGATGCCGGCACCCGCCACGCCGGCGCAGCCACGCCGGCCGCCCCGCAGATTCCGGCGAGGAGTTCAGCGACCGGGCGCGGTTCACCGTTGGTGATCACGTAGGACTGGCCGTGAACGGCGACAGCGGCCTCGAGCGCTGCATGAATGGCCGAGGCCGCATTGTCGACATACGTCGTGTCGATGAGCGCCGCGCCGTGTCCGAGCAACGGCAGCCGTCCGCGGCGAGCGCGGTCGACGATCCGGTCGATCAGCTGGGTGTCGCCGGGGCCCCAGACCAGGTGCGGCCGCACGGCGACCACACTGAATCCGGGGGCGTCGGCCGCGAGCGCGAGCAGTTCAGCCCGAGCCTTGGTGCGGGCGTAATCGCCGCGGGCCTGCTCCGGCGACGCCGGCAGGGCGTCAGAGCCCATGATCGACGAACCGGCGTGGGCGACCGACGGCGACGAGACGTAGACGAAACGGGAGACGCCGGCATCCGTCGAAGCCTGCAGAACGGTACGGGTGCCGCCAACGTTGACCGCCTCAAACTCGGCCGGGTCATCGGCGAGCGACACCTTCGCGGCGAGGTGCACGACCGCATCCATACCGCTGACCGCGTAGGCGAGCCCGGCATACGGAGTGTCGGCGACCGTCGTGATCGAGCCGTGCACGTCTTCGACGCCGGTCAGGCCCGATGGTCGCCGCTGAAAGGTGCGTACCTCGTGCCCGGCCGCACTGATGTGCTCGGCGACGGCCCGACCGAGAAAGCCGCTGGCTCCCGTCACCAGCACTCTCATGGCGCGCCACTCATGGCTTAGACCAGCGACCGCCAGAGAGGATGCCGGTGGCCCAGCGCGACAGCTGGCTGCGGTCGATCTTGGAGTTGTGCCGAATATCAGTCGGCAGGCCGGGAACAACGAGCACGGCGGCGACCGGCGAGCCCACGGCCGCGCGCACTGCGGCAGCGAGGGGCTCTGCAGCTCGGTGCACCCGGCGGGCCGGCGGTACCGTTTCGATCACGGCGACCTGCTGCTGTGTGCCGAGCGGACCGACACCGACGAAGGCCGCCCGAAAAACGTCGGGCAGGGTTTCGATGCGCTGCTCCGGCCCGACCGGGGTCATGACGCCGTCGGCCGTCACCATGACGTGCGGCATGCGGCCCTCCACCCAGAGGCGGCCTGCACCGTCGAGGTGGCCGACGTCACCGGTGCGATGCCAGCGTTCGCCCGCCACAGCACCGCGCCGCGACGCGCGCTCGGTGAGCCAGAGCCGGTCGTAGTGGTCCTTGACGTGCGGCGCCGACACAACGATCTCGCCGGTCACGTCGGGCTCTTCCGTGAGTTCACCAACGGATGCCCCACTCGCGTCGAGCGCGCTGATCCGGATGCGCGTGGTCGCGGTCGACCCACCGACGCAGACTCCCCCGGCCGGGTTCACAGCCGATCGTTGCTCGCCTGCCGCCGGAACGGCCACACTCGTCGAGCTGGTCGAGCCCGTCTCGAGAAGTCCGGCGGACTCGTCCGCCGCGGCACCCACTCTGGGTGAGTCGGCGACACTCGCCGTGGCAGCGCGAATGCCGTCGAGCGTGATGTCGGCCATGAGCAGGCCCTCGGTCATGCCGTACGGCGTGTGCGCGGTCGCTCCCGGCATGAGCGCGGCGGCCTGGGCCAGCAGACTCTCGGAGATGGGGGCGCCGGCCGAGAGAAAACGCTGCACCCCGGCGAGGGCGGCGTGATCGGCGGGGGTGAGCGCGTCGGCGGTGGCGACGACGTTCACGAGGGCCGCGGGCGAGAGAAAGACGACGGTCGCGTCGATCGCGGCAACGGCGGCGGCAACGGCAGTGGCGGTGAGGGTTTTGGGTGCCGTGACATCCATATCGGGGGTGACCGAGCGGGCCCCGAGGGCCGGGCCGAGCAGGGCGAACGGGGCAAATCCGGCGACGAGGCCGGTACCGACGCCAACGCCGTACTGCAGAAAGAGGGCACGACTCACGGCGGAGAGCTGCCCGTGGGTGTAGACGACGCCCTTGGCCGGTCCGGTCGATCCGGAGGTGAACAGCACGGCGGCCGCATCATTTGGCGCGGGTTCGGTCGGGAGCAAGTCGCCGGCTTCGAGTCGGGCCTGGCCCAGCTGAATCAGCTCGGCCAGGGTGTGCTCGATGCTCAGCAGCCGTGCCATCGGGGCCGGAAAGCGGGCGACCGAGATCTTGCGCCCTGGCCAGCCGAGTGCGCGCGCGGCCATGAGGCCGGGAGCAGCCCCGATCACGAAGTCCGGGCGGGCGCCGCGCACGGCGCGGGTGAGGCCGGGAAGGCCGAGGCCGGCATCCGCTACGACGACGATCGCGCCGATGCGCACGCAGGCGTAGAGCACCGCGGTGAGGTCGGCGCTCGGCGGCACGAGGAGGGAGACACGGTCGCCGGGTGTGACGCCGATGTGCACGAGGCCGGCCGCGATCTGGCGCACGCGCCGCGAGAGCAGCCGCCAACTGACGGTGCGCGGGGCCGGCTGCATGTCGACGAGGGCAGTTTCGTCGGAGTCCTCGAGGACGTCGAGGTAGTGCCAGAGCGGATGCGTCCCCGCGGCTTCCCACGCGGCCGCCGGCCCGCCAACGGCGGTCTCGACGGGCTCGACCAACGGAGATGGTGCGGCCGCCGAAGCAAGCTCAGGCGCGAATCCCGACGTAGCGGCGGGCAGCTCGCCGGGCGCCCCCATGCGCTGATCGAGCTTGTTGAGATCGCCATTCCGGGAACGCGACGTACCGGCGCGAACCGAGTCGAGGAGCCTGTCAGCGACGGCATCCCCGAGCCAGAGCAGCGCGGCCGCGGCATAGTCCGCGTCCTCGGCGAGCAGATGCCCGGCACCCTCGAACCGGTGAACGCGAGCGTGCGGCATCCGTTCGACCAGGTCGTCGAGGTAGCGGTCGCTGAAGATCGGGTCCCGGGGGCCCCAGAGCAGCAGCGCGGGCACCGCGAGTGAGCGCACGGCCTCGGCGATGCGGTCGAGTTCCGGCCGGCTCTCGTGCTCGAGAGCGACCGGAATATCGGCGACGAACCCGCCGATGCCGCCGCGGCGATCGCCGGTTAGGTACGGCGCGCGGTAGCCGCGCTTCACCTCGGGCGACAACGGCGGATGCGCGAGGGCCAACGTCGTGGCCAGGAACGCGGGCGTCGTGACGGTCGCAGGTCCCAGGATTCCGCGCCCGAGCGCGAGCCGCAGGGGCGCCGGAATCTTGTCGCCGGCGGGCTGGTGTACCGCAGTGTTCAGCAGCATCACGCCGGCCAGCAGTTCGGGATGGTCGACGGCCCAGCCGAGCGAGACGACTCCGCCCCAGTCGTGACCGAGCGTGATCACCGGGCCGGCCAGTTCGAGGGCGTCGGTGAGGTCGCCGAGGTCCTGCACCCGACGGGCGAGTGGGCGAAACCCTCCAGTGCCTGCGTGCTGGCGGCCGGTTGCGCCAGCGGGAGCAGCACTGCCAGTGCGCGCGGAGAATCCCATGTCGAGCTGGTCGACGGCGATCACGCGCCAGGCTGGCGCGCCCGACTGTGCTGCATCCGTTGCTGCAGCCAGCAGGCCTCGCCAGAGGTACGACCAGGTCGGGTTGCCGTGCACGCACAAGATAGTTCCGACCGGAATCACGCCGAGCGCGTCGAGCTGCGGCCCATTGTCGAGCAGGTGCCAGCCGTGAGACGCGGCAGACCCGCTCTCGGCGACCTCGACCAGGCGCGACCACTCGGGTTTCAGCCCGGCCAGCCCGGACGGCGGCAGGGTCGCCTCGGCCGGCCGCGTGCGCGGAAGACGGGAAGCTGCGGTTGCGCGAATCTCGGTCACACTCCTTTTGAGCCCGATAAACAGTTCATGGGGCCGAAGTTGGCATCTCGCAGGAGGCGAGGTTGGTGTCGGGCGGCGACTCTCACCAGACGAGTTCCATCATGGCGGTGTTGAGGCCCGAGCCGACGCCCATGAGCAACACCCGGTTGCCCGGTTTGAGCTTCGACGCCTCCTGGGAGAGCGTGATCGGAATCGACGCCGGGCCGACGTTGCCAAGCGTTGGATAGGTCAGCGGCACCTTCGCCTTGTCCATGCCGGTGGCCTTGACGATCGCGTTGGTGTGCACGTCCGAGACCTGATGCACGATGTAGCGGTCCATGTTCGACCAGCTCCAGTCGCGCTTGGCCTCGGTCCAGGCCGAGACGACCAGTTCCATGCCGCCCTTGAGCAGCGCCTTGGCGTCGGTGAACATGCCGTCGACGCTGCCGACGCACAGTCCGTTGAACTGGGTGGCCGCGCGGGTGACCCCGCCGAGGATGCGGTGCCCGGCGGGGTGGGCATCCGCTGGGCCGAGCACGGCAGCGGCAGCGCCGGAACCGAGGGTGAGGCTCGCGAACTCACTCATGAAGTCTTTGCGCTTGATGCCGGGGCGCCCGAGACGATCGATCGTGTTGGTCTGGATCTCGTCGGCGTCCTCGCCGTCGATGATCACGGCGTACTTGATCTGACCACTGTCGATGAGCTGGGCGGCGAGCGTCATACCGTTGACGAAGCCGAGGCAGGCGTTGGCGATGTCGAAGTTGATCGCCGACGACGGCAAGCCGAGTCCGTGGTGGATGCGCACGGCGACGGAGGGTTCGAGGTGCTTGCGCGTGACCGAGGTATTGATGAGCAGGCCCACGTCGCTCGGCTTGATGCCGGCCTCGCGCAGGGCGATCTTGCCGGCCTTGACCGCGGCGTCGTCGAAGGTCTCGTTCGGCCCCCAGTTGCGGCGCTCATACACTCCGGCAACCCGCTGGAGCAGCCCGGTGGGCAGTTTGAGGCGCGTCAACACCGGCTTCAGACGTCGGTCGATCTCCTCCGACGTCGTGATGAGCGGCGCCATAAGACTCGCGACCGACAACAGAGCGACGTTTCGGTGCGTCGTCGTCGCGTTTCCGTTCAAGCGTGAACCCCTGTCGAATTGTGGACAGCGGTAATCATACGGCCCGTTAGAGTCTGCCCCACGAATCTGTATGTAAACCGCACGTAGCCTGTGTGCCCTCTCGGGCCCATGCGTGCAGAACCGCGGAGATTGCGCCGCTGATCCCCCCAATCACACGATTGAAGGCGATCCGGCCGGAATCTCCGCGGTTACGAACCGTAACCGGCCTAGATCACGCCGTCGGAGAGCGTGCTCGGGTTGCCGAAGCGGTGCGCGGTGATCGAGATTGCCTGTTCCCGCAGGAACGGCAGCACCTCGATGCGCCCGGCCTGAGTAACCGCGTTCGAGTACACCGCGATGTCCGGGCTGCCGTTGACCGCTTCGGCCAAAGCGGATGCTTCCACTCGCGCGCCCAGCACCGGGTCACTGCCGATGAGACGCACGCGGCTGGCCGCGATCCCGCCCGAGCGAGCGCGAGCGAGCCACTCCTCGTCGGTTTCGACCAGCACCGGGATCTCACGCTGGGCGAGGATATTGCGTACGCCCGGCGGCACCGGAACGCTGCTCGACACGTCGTAGCGCGACGTGGACAGGGTCGCGGCGGCGATCACGCGCAGCAGCTGGGCGAGCGTTCCGCTCTCGGTCAGGCGCACGGTGACCGGCAGCGCGCGGTAGCGGAACAGGTTGCGCTCCACCTTGAGGTCGGTCGCGTCGCGCACGACGTTGAATTCCTCGCGCCAGGCGAGAGCGTCGCTCACGGCCGAACGGCGCAGCACGTCGAAGTCGGCGTAGTCGAGAAACGGCTGGCTGGCCTCGATGATGTCGGTGACGCGCTGTTCGAGGCCGCGCAGGTGCAACGTCGAGCTGTTCCGGCCCGGCTCGTTGACCCAGCTGCCGAGGCCGAGCAGGTAGTTCGGTCCGCCGGCCTTGGTTCCGGCGCCCACGGCTGAGCGCTTCCAGCCGCCGAACGGCTGGCGCTGCACGATAGCACCGGTGATGCCGCGGTTGACGTAGAGGTTGCCGGCTTCGATCGTGTCGACCCAGAGGGCCAGTTCGTCGGCGTCGAGCGAGTGCAGCCCTGTCGTCAGGCCGAAGTCGACCGCGTTCTGAAAGCGGATGGCTTCTTCCAGGTTGCGCGCGTGCATCACGCCGAGCACCGGGCCGAAGAACTCGGTGAGGTGAAAGTATGATCCGGGCGCGACGCCGGTGCGAATGCCCGGCGACCAGAGCTTGCCGGTGTCATCGAGCTGCTTCGGTTCGACCAGCCACTTCTCTTCGGCGCCGAGCGTGGTCAGGGCGTGCAGTAGTTTGCCGTCGGCCGGCGACATGATCGGGCCCATCTGGGTGACCGGATCGCTTGCCTGCCCGACCTTGATCGAGGTCGCGGCGTCGACCAGCTGGCCGAGAAAGCGTTCGGACTTCGCGACCGATCCGACCAGAATCACCAGGCTCGCGGCCGAGCACTTCTGGCCGGCGTGGCCGAAGGCGCTCTTGACGACGTCGGCGGCGGCCAGGTCGAAGTCGGCCGAGGGCGTGACGATGATGGCGTTCTTGCCGCTGGTTTCGGCGAGCAGGGGCAGGTCGTGGCGGAATCCGCGGAACAGCTCGGCGGTCTCGTAGCCGCCGGTGAGAATGACCCGGTTCACCGCGGGGTGCGCGATGAGCTTGGCACCGAGGTCACGGTCGGGCAGGTTGACCAGAGCGAGGAGTTCGCGCGGGATACCGGCCTCCCAGAGGGCCTCGACCACGACGGCGCCGGTGCGCTGGGCGACCGTGGCGGGCTTGACGACGACGCCGGCACCGGAGGCCAGGGCGGCGAGCATGCCGCCGGCCGGGATGGCGGTGGGGAAGTTCCACGGCGGGGTGACCACGATGAGCTTCGAGGGAACGAAGATGGCGCCCTGCACTCGGTCCAGATCCTTGGCACGTTCGGCGTAGTAGTGGGCGAAGTCCACCGCTTCGCTCACCTCGGCGTCACCCTCGGTGATGGTCTTGCCGCACTCGCTGGCCATGACCTCGATCAGGCGATCTCGGTTGGCAGCGAGCGCCAGGCCCGCGCGGTGCAGTACCGCGGCGCGTTCGGCGCCGGTCTTCTGCCCCCAGGCTGCTCCCGCCTCGAGCACACCGTCGATGATCAGATTGAGCGCTGCCTCGTCGGGAACGGCGGCGGCCTCGATGGTTTCGGTTCCGAGAACGGATGCATCGGCGCGGGCCAAAATCCGTCGGCCCCAGGCGCGGTTGGCGGGCAGCGAGGGGTCGGTGTCGGGCTCGTTGTGGAAGGTCGAGTGCGAAGGCACGGAGCCGCGGGTGATGCCGAGCAGCACGCCGGTCAGTTGCGGGTCGTCGTCGCTGGCGGTCTCGGTTTGCTGGCTGCGGGCATCCGTTGTGGCGGCGGCCAGGCGACCCCGGTCGTAGCTGCTGGAGCGGTCCTGCACGCGGTTAGGGGTGGGAACCCGGTCGTCGAGGGCGTCGAGCGAGGCCTGGAACCGAGCCTTCTCTCGGTCGAATAGCTCGGGATTGCTGGTCAGCTCGAACACGGCCGACATGAAGTTCTCCTGGCTCGCATTTTCTTCGAGCCGGCGAATGAGGTAGCTGATCGCCACGTCGAACTGCGAGGGGTCAACGACGGGTGTGTAGAGCAGCAGCTGTCCGACGTCCTTGCGTACGGCCTGGGCCTGGCCGGTGGCCATGCCGAGCAGCATCTCGAACTCGACCTTGTCGTCGACGCCGCGGGCAACACTGAGCAGGTGCGCCCAGGCCACGTCAAACAGGTTATGGCCGGCGATGCCGAGCTTGACGGCATCCGTGTTCTGCGGGGTGAGCGCCCAGTTGAGCACCCGCTTGTAGTTGGTGTCGCTCTGCTGCTTGGTGGAGAAGGTCGCCAGCGGCCAGTCGTGTACGGCGGAGTCGACATGCTCCATGGCGAGGTTGGCGCCCTTGACCAGGCGCACCTTGATCGGGGCTCCGCCGGCCGCGCGGCGATTCTGCGCCCAGTGGGTGAGGCCCTGGATGGCACTCAGCGCGTCGGGCAGGTAGGCCTGCAGCACGATGCCGGCTTCGAGCTGGGCCAGCTGCGGCTGGTCGAGCAGCCCCTCGAACACGGCGATGGTGAGGTCGAGGTCGCGGTACTCCTCCATGTCCAGGTTGATGAACTTCGGGGTGGCGGATGCCGCGGCGAATTCAAACAGCGGCGTCAGGCGTTCGATCACGCGGGCGACGGTCTCATCGAAGGCCCACATCGAGAGCTGGCTGGCGATCGAGGACACCTTGATCGAGACGTAGTCCACATCGGGGCGTTCGAGGATGCGCTTGGTGCCTTCGAGGCGTTCGAGGGCCTCTTTCTCGCCGAGTACAGACTCACCGAGCAGGTTGATGTTGAGGCGATTTCCGCCCTCTTTCAGGTGCACGAGCGCGGGGCCGAGCTTGTCGGGCGTGGCGTCGACGACGAGGTGGCCGACCATCTGGCGCAGCACGGTGCGGGCGGCGGGAATGACGACCCAGGGCAGCACCGGTCCGAGAATGCCACCGAGGCCGATGGCCGCGCGCATGGGCACCGGCAGAAAACCGGGCGCCTTCTTGGCGACCTTCTGCAGGCTGTAACCGGCGACCATCTTGTCTTCGGGGCGCATGACGCCGTCAACGAAGCCGACCGTGAAGTCCAGGCCGTTCGGGTCCTTGAGCACGCCGGCGAGCCGTTCGGCCGCGGCATCCGCTGGGATGGTGGCGCTTTCGTCGAGCCATTTCTTGACGAGAGCGACGACCTCCGAACTGAAATCCTCGTTGGCGGGGCGGGTGGAGGCGTTGGTCATGGTCACGAGACTAGTCTTTCGTTCGCGGTTGGGTTGCTCTGGTTATTCAAGTCTGAGGCCAGCCTATATTTAGCAAAAGCAAATGTTTATGCATGATATTCGTTACAATTTCTAATGATTTGGTTTTGGGTCGTTCGATGGGTGTAGGGGGCAGCGGATGCTGGATGTGCGGCGACTCCGACTGCTGCGCGAACTGAAGATTCGCGGCACCCTCGCCGGGGTCGCCGCTGCCCTTGCCTACAGCCCATCCGCGGTGTCGCAGCAGCTCGCGCTGCTCGAACAAGAGGCCGGCGTTGTATTATTGAAAAAAGTGGGGCGGCGGGTGCAGCTCACCCCGCAGGCCGAGATTCTGGTGGAGCACACCACCCACCTGCTGGAGCGGCTCGAACTTGCAGAGGCCGACCTGCGCGCCAGCACCACGACGGTGTCGGGCACCGTGCGGGTGGCCGTGTTCCAGTCGGCCGCCCTCGCCGTCATTCCGCGGGCGCTCACCTTTCTCGCCGAGGACTTTCCGGCGCTACGGGTCGAAGTGACCGAGCGCGAGCCAGAGCGCGGCCTGTTCGAGGTGGCCGCGCGCGACTTCGACCTCGTGCTGGCCGAGCAGTATCCCGGCCACACTCGCGCGCATTGGCCCGACCTCGACCGGATCAACCTCGCAACGGATGCGCTGCGGCTCGCCGTGCCGCCCGCGGATAGTTCCCGGGACGGCGCAGGGCGGGTCAGCGCGGCAACCCTCGAGGAAACCGCCGGCCTGCCCTGGGTGATGGAGCCGGTGGGTACAGCGTCGCGGCAGTGGGCCACGCAGCTCTGCCGCTCGGCCGGTTTCGAACCGGACGTGCGGTTTGAGACCGCCGACCTGATCGCGCACATCCGCTTGATTGAATCGGGCAATGCGGTGGGCATTCTGCCCGATCTGGTCTGGGCCGGGCGCATGCCGGCCGTTCAGCTGCACGACCTGCCGGGCACCCCGCACCGCACCCTGTTCTCGGCTGCGCGCCGGTCGAGCGCGCAGCGGCCGGGCGTGGTCGTCGTGCGCGCAGCCCTCGACCGGGCGGTGAGCAAGGTGGCCAAACCCACGGAATCCGACCCGTTGGAGCCGCCGCGCCCGTTCGAGCCCCTCGCGCCGGTGTAACCGCGCCACCCCTCCTCGGATTGCACCCGGCGATCAGCCGCGTCGCATGACCGCCCAGTCAAACGGATGCCCGGCGCGCGCGCCGCGGCATCCGCTCAAGAGGCTAGGCCTGCGGGCCCTGGCGCTTGCGACGGGCCAAGATGAGGCCGGCGCCGAGCAACAGAAGCAGCGCGGCGAGGCCGGCCGGGGCGAGCGACGCGCCGAGTGCCGGGATAGCACCCAGGCCGCTCGTGCTCGCCGCTGCAACAACGGTGACCGCGAGGCTGATCGGCTCCAGGGCGACCGAGCTGATCACGAGCGTGTGCGCGCCGACCGGCGTGCCGGCCGGAATCACTGCGGAGAACATTGCGACTCCGGCAGCATTGGCCGCGAAGGTGCCGAGGTTCACCGGCACGGAGTAGAGCGTGCCGGTGACCTTCTGGCCGGGGTTCAGCCCGGAGACCGTGACGGTGACGCGCTCGCCCGGGGTGAAGACGGCGTCACCCACGTCGATGCTGGCCCAGTCGGTGCCGGCCAGTACCGCGCGGCCGAGCGATGCCGGGTCGACCAGCGGGTGCTTCTCGAAGTAGGCGACCGTCGCGGCGAGGTCGGCCTGGCCGGTGTCCGCGACGCTGGTTCCGGCGGCGAAGGTGGTGAATTTGTCGCCGCCCGAGGCCAGGAACGAGTTCACCGCCACGCGGAACACGTCGGTCGGGGCGATGGCCACACCATTCAGCGACATACCGACGATGTGCTCGCCCAGCGCCGCGTCGGGCTCATAGAGGTAGCTGAACCCCTCGGAGACACCGAGGTGCAGCTTGGCCCGGCTGGACTGCCACTGCTGTTCGAGCACCGTGCGCAGCTGGGTACCGGTGAGGTCCATGGTGACGAGGGTGTTGGCAAAGGGCTGCACCGTGGCGACCTCTTTGTAGGTCACCTTGCCGTTCTCGCCGTAGCTCAGGTCGGTGCGCACCCCGCCGGGGTTCATGAAGGCGATCTCGGCCGGTTCACCACCGAAGGCAGAGTTCGAGGTGGCCCAAAGCTGAATGTCGGCGACGAGGTTGCCGAGGCTCGATTCCGACCCGCGGTCCTCTGCCACGCCGTTGTAAGCACGTTTGATGTCGGCGCTGATGGCACCGACTTCAACCGAGCCGACGATGTCGGCCCGGGCCGCGGAATCCGTCACGATCTGCGCCACGGTGGCGTTGGCCGGGTAGAGGCCGGTCGTGCCGTTGTGCAGGTCCACCAGCGCGCTGGTCATCGAGACGACGCTTTTGGTCACTGGGTCGACCGAGAATTTCAGCTGGTCGAGGTTCATGCCGTACTGGCCGCTCTGCATCACCGGGCGTTTCAGCCCGTCGGTCCAGCCCGTGACCGGGTAGGAGCAGTTGTAGGTGGCGTGGGTGTGACCCGAGAGGATCGCATCGATATTGGCCGATGCGTCGCGGATCAGATCGCCGTAGAGGGTGTCGGCGTCACCGATCGCGGCGCAGTCGGTGCCGACGCCTCCCTCGTGGGTGAGCAGCACGATGACATCGGCCTCGCCGTTGGTCGTGTTGCCATCCTGCAACTGCGCTGCCACGCGATTGGCGGCCTCGAGCTGGTCGCCGAACTCAATGTCGGCGATGCCGGCCGGGGAGACCAGTGAGGCGGTAGCCGCGGTGACGGTGCCGATGAAGCCGACGCGCACGCCATCGACCTCCTTGACCCAGTATTCATCGAGTGCCGGGGTGGTCGTGCCCTTCAGGTAGACGTTGGCGCCGAGCGCATAGCGCGGGTCACCGAACGACGAACGGACCCGATTGCTCAGGTCGTCCCAGCCCGCATCGAACTCGTGGTTTCCCACAACGGATGCGTCCAGCCCGGCCGCGAGGAGCGCCGTGATCGTCGGTTCGTCCTGCTGCGAGAAAGAGGTGAAGGTGGAGGCACCGATGTTGTCGCCCGCCGAGACGAACAGGGTGTTCGGGTTTTTCGCCTTCAGCTGGGCAACGGCTCCGGCAAGGACGGCCGCGCCGGCCTCCTGGTTTCTGGCGTTGGCTTCGAGGCGACCGTGAAAGTCGTTGATGCCGAGCACTTGAATTTCGGTGGGGATGACGTTGATCGAGAAGATGGTGGTGGTTCCGGAGACCTCGTTGCCGACGGCGAGCATCGGCTCACCGGTGGGCGATTCTTTGGCGGAGATGAACGTGACGCCCTCCGGGCCGAGGTCGCCGGCTGCCGACAGGTCGACGGTGGCGTCGACGCCGAAGTTGCGGTTGTTGAGGTAGGTCACGAACTTCGCGTCGGTCGGGTCGGTGATGTCGTACGCCATGATGCCGCCGACTCGTTCGAGGCCGATGAAGGCGTAGGTGCGGCCGTCGATGTTGCCGATGGCGAGGTTCTCGGGTTCGGGGCCCTTGTCGTCACTGCGACCCTCGAAGTTGGACTTGCTGTGGTTCGAGTTGAAATAGGCCGGGTTGGCCGCGGCGGTGATGCGCTCGAAGTCCTCACCGGAGTCGAAGGTTTGGGCGCCGTTGGTGTCCCAGATCGAGAAGGAGCGGGAGCCGAAGGAGTAGAGCTCCTCGTAGCAGGTGCCGGCGGTGTTGTAACCGTTTTCCTTGGTCACGTTCAGGCGACCCATTCCTGCGTCGTTGTTCTTGCCGAAGAGGTCGCTAGTAGCGCAGATCGTGAGGTCCTCCGCACGCGCGCCCTCGACGTAGCTGCCCCACTCGCGGGCGTCGCCCTCGTTGGCGGTGACCAGGTAGGTCGCGTCAGTGCCGGTGGAGGAATCCTTCGCCGTGTAGGCGTTCATGCCGTCGGGCATGTACATGCCGTGCAGACCGGGGTAGGTCTGAATGTTGACGGCCGAATCCTTGTCGGAGGCGTCGATGCCGTTGCCGGGCAGGCCGTGGTCCTGGAAGCCGAGCGAGCGCACTTCGGTGACCTCAGGCGTGACGAGGTCAACCACAGCGACCGCGTTGGCTTCCTGCAGCGCCACATAGGCGGTGAGGCTGTTCGGGTCGATCGCGACATACTCGGGCTCGAGGTTGCGCGAGACCGGAAAGCCCGCTTCGGGAGTCGGTCCGAAGATGCGTACGTCGGGGTCGAGGGTCTTCGTGCCGCCATTGGCTTCGGATTCGTAGGCGTGAAAATCAGTGGTCGCGACGGCCGACGCAGCGGGCAGGGTGAGGGTCGACGGGAGCGTGATGACGCTGACCGACCCCTCGGGATCGACGGTGAACAGGTCGTTCGGCTCGCCCTCATTGGCGGAGACGGCATACTTGCCGTCGGCCGAGATGCTCACCATGTCCGGCAGGGCACCGACCGTAACCGCGCCCAGAATGGTGGCTGTCGTCGCGTTGGCGTCGAAGAAGACGAGCCAGCCGGCATCCGTTTTGGTGGGCGATTCGATCGCCATTGCGCCGAGGCCGTCGGCGCGCACGGCCACCGAGTTGGCGGTGGAACCGGTGGGGATGAGCGAGCTGCCGTCGTCGATTGTGGTTCCCGCTGCGCTGAGCGAGAACTCCTTGACCGGGGTAGTCGGGTCGGCGATGTCGAGCACGTCCACGGCGCCCTGGGCCGCGTTGACCACGAAGAGTCGCTTGCTGGCGGCGTGGTAGGTCACGATCTCGGCGGCCGAGGCGTCAAAGGTGCCGGTCTCGTACGTTCCCAGCGGTGCCAGGTTGAAGTACGGGTCGGTCCCCGACGCGGTCACCGGTGCGACGACGATGGCAGCGGATGCCGTCGGTGCTGCCGACGATACGAGCGGCGCCACCGCGAGAGCGGCGCAGGCCGCTGCAGCCAAGATGGCAACGGGTAGTCGGCGGCGTGCGGGGCGTCGAAAGGCGCTCATGCGGTAGATCCTCCTGTTGCAGACAATGGATGCCATTCTGTGTACTGGTCACAGGTGACTCGCAGGTGAATGCAAGGTGACTGATAGGTTCGGCGCGCACTGGCTAGGCTCTGCTCATGAGCGAAACCAGACACGACGTCGTGATTATCGGTGGCGGCCACAACGGCCTTGTCGCCGCCGCCTACCTGGCCCAGGCCGGCCGCAGCGTGCTCGTGCTCGAGCGGGAGAAGCAGGTGGGCGGCGCCGCCATTTCAGCGGATGCCTTCCCCGGCATTGACGCGCGCCTCTCGCGCTACTCCTATCTGGTGAGCCTGCTGCCGACCAGAATCATCCGCGAGCTGGGGCTCGATATCGAGCTGGCTCGACGTCGGTACTCGTCGTACACGCCGGGGCCGACTGGCGCCGGATTACTCGTTGACCAGGGCGACCCCGAAGCGACCAGGGCGTCGTTCGAACGCATCGGTGCCGCGGCCGATTTCGATGCCTGGAGCTCCTTCTACGACGACACCGCCCGACTGGCGCGCGCCGTGTTTCCCACGGTGTGCGAACCGCTGCTCACCCGCTCGGAGGCTAAGCGACTGGTCGGCGACGATGCCCTCTGGACCGCCCTGGTCGAGCAGCCGCTCGGCGACACGATCACCAACCGGTTTGCGAACGATCTCGTGCGCGGCGTCGTGGCTACCGATGGGCTGATCGGCACCTTCACGGGCCTCGATGACTCCAGTCTCGACGCGAACCGCTGCTTTTTGTATCACGTGATCGGCAATGAAACCGGGGACTGGGACGTGCCGATCGGCGGCATGGGCGCTGTGACCGGGGCACTCGAACGGGCGGCGCGCGAGGCCGGTGCGCGGCTCGAAGTCGGCGCCGAGGTCACGTCGGCCACCCCCGACGGAGCCGTGGAATACCGCCAGAACGGGCGCCTGAAGACGACGAACGGCGCCGCGCTGCTGGCCAACGTGGCGCCATGGGTGCTGCGGGGTTTGCTGGGTGGTGGAGGCGGGGCATCCGCTGACCTGGTCAAGCCGGAAGGCGCCCAGGTGAAGGTCAACCTGCTGCTGACACGCTTGCCGCACTTGGTGGACGCGAGCGTGTCGCCGGAGGCGGCATTCGGCGGTACATTTCACATCAACGAGAGCTACAAGCAGCTGCAGACCGCGTATGACCAGGCCCTGTCCGGTGAGATTCCCGAACTGGTGCCGTGCGAGGTCTACTGCCATTCGCTGATCGACCCGAGCATTCTGTCGCCCGAACTTGCCCAGGCCGGTGCCCACACCCTTACCGTGTTCGCCCTGCACACCCCGAATCGGGCGCTCACCGAAGCCAACAACGACCAGATGCGCGCGCAGCTGCAGGCCGCCGTGCTCTGCTCGCTCAATTCGGTGCTCGCCGAGCCGATCGAAGCCCTGTTGATGACGGATGTTGCGGGTCACCCTTGCCTCGAAACCAAGACCACGCTCGACCTCGAGCATGCCCTGAATCTGCCCGGCGGCAACATCTTTCACGGCGCGCTGTCGTGGCCATTTCTGGAGGATGACGAGCCGCAGGCCACGCCCGCCGAGCGTTGGGGAGTCGCCACCGAGCATCCGCGCATTCTCATTTGCGGTGCCGGAGCCAGGCGCGGCGGCGGGGTCAGCGGGCTCGGCGGACACAACGCCGCGATGGCCCTGCTCGAAGGGGCTTAGCGTGTAGCCGACCCTCTCAATGTGGCCTAACCTGAGGTTACAAGCGCATGTCACTCATAGTGGAGGTCCCCATGTCAGCCAAGCCCACCGGACGCCTCGTACACCGCGAGGACGGCCTGTATCTCATGCTCAATCGGCTGTTCAACGCGCCCATCGAGCAGGTGTGGGCGAGCCTGACCCGTCCTGCCGAACTCGAGAAGTGGATCGGCACCTACTCCGGTTCTCCGGCGACCGGCGCGGTCAAGTTCAAGATGACGGCCGAGCCGGATGCCAAGTGGGAGTACGTGAGTATTCGCGAGTGCCAGGCGCCGCACCGTTTCAACGGCGACTTCGGCGAGGGTGAAGATTCCTGGCGCGCACTGTTCCACCTGGTTGAGGGCGACGGCATGACCAACCTGACCTTCGGGCAGCGTCTGCGCTCGGCGAGCGAGGCCGCCACGGTCGGCCCCGGTTGGGACTACTACCTCGACCGCCTGGTCGCCTCCCGCGCCGGCCTTCCCCTGCCCGAGTGGAATCACTATTACCCCGCGCACGCCCAGTTTTATAAGGACCTCATCGTTCCGGTGCGCACCGCCTAACTAGGCTAGTTCCAGATGCTCGGGGCCGGGGCTCGAGTGGGTGCGGCCGCTGCCGCGCCAGCCCACTCGAGCAGCCACTCCGGAACGCTCACGTTGTCGGGGGCGACGCCGATCGCGCCCAGCAGTTCGTCGATCGTGACGATTCCGCCGGTGCGCTTGAGAAAGCGACCACGAATGTAGCCGTGGGCGTAGATCTCGAGCACGCCGTCGGCATCCGGTCGTACGAAACGTTGCTCGACGTAAACCGCCTTCTCGTCGAAGCCGAGGATGCGCGACTCCACCGTGAACTTCTGGCCGACCGTGAGCGACTTGCGAAAGCTGATGGTCTCGGAGACCACGACCGGGTACCAGCCTCGCTGCTTGAAGATGGCCCAGACGCCCGTGCGGTGCAGCATGTCGAAGCGGGCCACGTCCATGATGGACAGGTAGACGCCGTTGTTCATGTGCCGCAAAATATCCTGGTCGGTCGGCAGGGTCACAAAGTTGGTGCGCGCGACATCGAAGTGACCGAGCTTTGGGCCGAACTTCGACAGCAGGGCGTGGAGGAGGGTTCTGAAGAACATATGCACGAAATGATGCTAACGATGTGGGCGCAACCGCGAGCAATCCGTTGTGGGTGGGCACCAGCATCCGTCGCCGCAACGGGGGTTGGCTGCACGATGTGCCACAGTCGCCGCTGGGTTTAGCATTCAAACATGGTTTCCCTGCCCACCCTGCTCACGTTCGCGCTCGCCTCGATCGCGCTCATCGTCATTCCCGGCCCGACCGTGCTGTTCGTGATCGGGCGATCGCTGGCACTCGGCCGGCTTGGCGGCTTTCTCAGCGTGCTCGGCAATGCCCTGGGCCTGATTCCGGTGATCGTCGCGGTCTCTCTCGGACTCGGTGCCATCGTGACCCAGTCGGTGCTGCTGTTCACGATCGTCAAGTTCGCCGGCGCGGCCTACATCATCTATCTCGGGGTGCAGGCGATTCGCAACCGGGGCAAGGCCGCGCAGATGAGCGAGGCCAGGGTGGCCCGCAAGACCAAGTGGCGGCTGGTTCTCGAAGGATTCGTGGTGGGCCTGAGCAACCCTAAGTCACTCGTCTTCTTCATCGCGGTGCTGCCGCAGTTTGTGAACTACCGGGCCGGCGATGTTCCGCTGCAGCTCGCGGTGCTCGGCCTGGTCTTCGTGCTGCTCGCCCTGCTCGGCGACAGCACCTGGGCTCTCGCGGCCGGCACGGCACGGGTCTGGTTTGCCCGGTCACCGAAGCGCATCGAGAACCTGTCCTCGGCCGGCGGCGTCATGATGATCGGCCTCGGCGGAGTGCTCGCCGCAACCGGCGCGCGGTCCTAAACCGTCATCGCCCGCGGCGCGACGGCACGCACGAAGGCGCCGAGGCGACGGTAGACCTCTTGCGATTCCGGATGCGTGTCGTCCTGTTGCCAGGTGTGCTTGGCGTTGACGCTGCGCCGGCCGTAAATGAGCGTGTCGACCCGAATCTTGCGGGCTCGTAGCGCCTCGATGAAGTTGAGGTTGGCCCGGTAGAAATAGTCGCGCTCCGACGTCGTGACGAAGACCGGCGGAAAACCGCGGTCGAGCCACTCGATCGGCGACATGAAACGCGCGGCCGTACGCAGGTGCAGTCCGCGGCCGCGCTCGGGCAGCAGCATCCGAACAAAGTTGAGGCTCAGCACAAACCCACGGTCGAATAGCACCGAGAAATCGGCGATGCTGCAGTGCTGCACGAGACCGCGCAGGTTGCGGCGGGCGACCGGCGGCGCAATGTCATAGTGTTCCGCGAGCTCGGGTTCAAAGGCCGCAGCGGTGAGCAGCGCCGCGATGTGGCCGCCGGCCGAGTCGCCGCCGAGCACGATTCGGGTCGGGTCTCCCCCGTAGGCGGCGATATTGCGGGCGACCCAGTCGAGCACGGCGTTGCCGTCCTTCATCATGTGGCCCAGCTGAAACCGGGTGGCCATGCGGTAGTTCGCGTTGACGACGACCATTCCTTCGGCAGCCTGGCTCGCGCAGTACTTGGTGAGCGGGTCTTTGTCGCCGGAGGTCCAGCCGCCGCCGTGAAAATACACGTACACGGGTAAGGGGTCTGCGCCCGCTTCGCGTTTGGGAACGAGAACGTCGAGCCGGTGAATCTTCTGGCCATCGCCGATGTAGTCGAGGTCGAGGTCGTATTCGACCGAATCGATCGGGTGCAGGTTGAACTTGTGCACCGGGGTCGCCCGGCGCAGCATCAGCGCGCGCCACGCCCAGACCGGCAACCGACGGATGCCCGTCTCCCGGTGCAGAGACCGGTCGACGGTCACGCCGTCGGCATGCAAACGGATGCCGTGCAGCCAGGCGGGCGTCGGCACGGCCGGGCGCGCTGACGACGTTGGGGGGCTGGTGGGGGGAATGGAACGGGCGGTGTCGAACGTGGTGCTGGTGATACTCACTGATTGAGGTTAAGTCGTTTCCCCCGAATCCCCGCTGGGAGTTACCCCATTTGGGGACAACTCCCGGTTTTACACGGCGCCCCCTCAGACAGCGGCTGCCCCGCCCGCGACCCCGGTCGCCTCCAGTACCGCACGCGCGAGCGTGTGAAAGTGCAGGTTGAAGCCGAGAACGGCCGGCGTGGACTGCGAGTCGAGTTCGAGCGTCGGCACGTCAACGGCGTGCACGATGAACTGGTAGCGGTGAGTGCCGGTTCCCGGCGGCGGGCCAGCGCCGATGAACGAGGTGAGACGCACCTCGTTCGGCAGCACGAGTGCGCCGGCCGGCAGGGTATCGATTCCCGCAGCCAGCTCGGTCACGGATACCGGCAGGTTGGCCACCGCCCAGTGCCAGAATCCGGAGCCGGTCGGGGCGTCGGGGTCGTACACGGTGAGCGCGAAACTCTGGGTCTCGGCGGGAAAACCCGACCAGGAGAGCTGCGGGGACACATCCGCTCCGCCCGCGTCGGTTCCATACTGTGCTGCGACGAGCGGTGCCCCGTCGGTCATGTCGGTGCTGCTGAGTGAAAACTGGGGAACGGCGCCGAACCGGGCGAGCGGGTCCTGGGTCACGATTTGCCTCCTCGATACGGCTGACCAGTGGCAGTACAGACAGTGCGGCCAGCCTACGCGCGCTCTCCGGAAATGCGCACAAAGTAAAATGGGCCCATGGCCATTCCGAAGATTCTGCTCTTTTACATCTTCACGCCGCTGGCCGACCCCGATGCGGTGCGACTGTGGCAGCGCGACCTGTGTGCAGGGCTCGGTCTGCGCGGGCGCATCCTCATCTCGAAAGACGGCCTGAACGGCACGGTCGGTGGCGACCTGCCCGCGATCAAGAAGTACATTCGCAAGACCCGCGACTACCCGGCGTTCAGGCACATCGACTTTAAGTTCAGCGAGGGCACCGGCCTCGACTCGCGCGGCCACAGCCTCGATTTTCCAAGGCTCGTGGTCAAGGTGCGCGAGGAGATCGTGAGCTTCGGCGCCCCCGGCGAGCTGCGCGTCGACAGCGCCGGAGTGGTCGGCGGTGGCACCAAGCTGCAGCCGGCCGAGCTCAATGCGCTCGTCGCCGAACGCGGAGACGAGGTCGTCTTCTTCGACGGGCGCAACCGGTTCGAGGCCGAGATCGGGCACTTTCGAGACGCGGTCGTGCCCGATGTGGCCAACACGCGCGAGTTCGTGGCCGAACTCGACAGCGGCAAATACGACCATCTCAAGGGCAAGCCGGTCGTGACCTACTGCACCGGCGGCATCCGTTGTGAGGTGCTGAGCGGTCTCATGAAGTCGCGTGGTTTCGGCGAGGTATACCAACTCGACGGCGGCATTGTGCGTTACGGCGAGGCTTTCGGCAATGAGGGTCTGTGGTCGGGTTCGCTCTACGTCTTCGACCAGCGGATGTCCATCGACTTCGCTCCCGGCGCTGCCGTGCTCGGGACCTGCCAGGTCTGCGCCGCGCCCACGACGAACATGCTCAACTGCCGGGATGCCTCCTGCCGCGAACAGCTCGTGGCCTGCCCGGACTGCGTCACACGCGAAGCGCCCGCCTGCGCCGCGCACGCGTAGCTCGACCACTCGTCTCGACTACCCGTTCGTCGCGGCTCGACCGGTGGTGGTCTCGGCGGCGCTGGTCGACGAGCAGACGCTGTGCTTGGATGGCGTGTGACCTATGACGCGCTGGCAGTCCGCTCCCACTTTCCCTCCCTCTCCTCCGGGTTCGCCCACTTCGACGGTCCGGGCGGCACGCAGACGCCTCGCCAGGTCGCCGCCGCGATCGCCCTCACCCTGACCCGACCGCTGTCCAACCGCGGAAGCGGCAGCCTGCCGGAGCAGAACGCCGACAACGCCGTCACCGTCTTCCGCACGGCGATGGCCGACCTGCTCGGCGCCGACCCGCACGGCGTGGTCTACGGCCGCAGCGCCACCCAAATCACCTACGACTTCTCCCGCCACCTCGGCCGCAGCTGGAATGTCGGCGACGAGATCGTGGTCTCCAAGCTCGACCACGACGCTAACATCCGTCCCTGGATCCAGGCCGCCGAGCACGCCGGCGCCACCGTCAAGTGGGTCGACTTCGACCCGGCAACCGGCGAGCTCAGCGCCGAGGCGGTCACCGCGCAACTGACCGAACACACCCGTCTGGTCGCCGTCACGGCTGCTTCCAACCTCATCGGAACCCGACCGCCGATCGCCGCGATCGCCGCCGCCGTGCACTCGGTCGGCGCCCTGCTCTGGGTAGACGGGGTGCACTACACGCCGCACGCCTCGGTGGACGTGGCCGCGCTCGGCGCCGACTTCTTCGTCTGCTCCCCGTACAAGTTCCTCGGACCGCACTGCGGCGTGCTGGCCGCCGACCCGGCCCTGCTCGAGCGCATCCACCCGGACAAGCTGGCCACCTCCACCGAAATGGTTCCGGAACGCTTCGAATTCGGCACCCTGCCATACGAGTTGATGGCGGGCGTTACTGCGGCCGTCGATTTTCTGGCCGCGCTGGCACCGATCGGCGGAAGCCGGCGGGAGCGCCTGGTGCAGGCATCCATCGCCCTGGAACATCATGAGGCGGGCCTGCTCGCCGAACTCGAGGCCGGGCTGGCCGCTCTGCCCGGCGTGACCGTGCATTCGCGTGCCCGCGAGCGCACGCCAACCGTGCTGGTCACCTTCGCCGGGCACCCGGCCGCCGATGCCGCGGCGTTCCTGGCTGCCCGGCGGGTGCTCGCCCCGGCCGGATCGTTTTACGCACTCGAGGCCTCGAAGCACCTCGGGCTCGGTGCTGAGGGCGGCCTGCGCATCGGACTGGCGCCGTACAACACGGCGGGTGAGGTACAACGACTGCTCACCGGCCTGGAGGACTTCCTGCTGGCCTGAACTGAAAAGCCCGGTAGACGGCACTATACGGCCCCTGGGTAATAGGGTGGGAAGCACTACAGAGGGGAGTCGGATGCCTACCGGCGCTGTTATCGAATTCAGCAACATCAGCAAACGCTTTGGCGGGGTCACCGCGGTCAACGACCTGTCCTTCACGGTAGAGCCTGGGCGGGTTACCGGCTTTCTCGGGCCGAACGGTGCCGGCAAGACCACGTCCCTGCGCATTCTGCTCGGACTGGTCGCGGCGAGCAGCGGAACGGCCACGTTTGGCGGCGTTCGCTACCGCGACCTGCCCAATCCCCTTGCCACGGTGGGCGCAGCCCTCGAAGCCGCCAGCTTCCACCCTGGCCGCTCTGCTCGCGACCACCTCGGCGTGTACGCGATCGCCGCCGGGCTGCCGCGCACCCGGGTCATGGAGGTGCTCACCCAGGTGGGCCTCGCCGCCCATGCCGACCAGCGCGTCGGCGGCTACTCCCTCGGTATGCGCCAGCGCCTCGGCCTGGCCTACGCCCTGCTCGGCAACCCGGGCGCGCTCGTGCTCGACGAGCCGATCAACGGACTCGACCCGGAGGGCATCCGCTGGATTCGCGGTTTTCTGCGCGACATGGCCGCGGAAGGACGCACCATTCTGGTCAGCTCACACCTGCTCTCCGAAGTGCAGCAGAGCGTCGACGACGTCGTCATCATCGCCCGCGGCGAGCTCGTGCACCTCGGCCCGCTCTCCAGCCTCGATACGGATGCCGCGCCCCAGACGATCGTGGATTCTCCCGACCGCGAGAACCTCACAGCCGCGCTCACTGCGGCGGGCATCACCTTCTCGATCGGCCGCACCGGCCTGCTCGCCGCCACATCCGACCCCGCACTGCTCGGCCACCTCGCTTTCACCGCCGGGGTCGAACTCAGCGTGCTGCACCGGCAGAAAACCGGCCTGGAAGACTCCTTTCTCGCCCTCGTCGGCGGGAGCCACTCGCTATGACCACGTTCCTGCGGTCAGTCTCGGCCGAATTCGCCAAGATTTTTACGACTCGCCTGTGGTGGCTTCTCGCCATCGTTCTGTTCTGTTACATCGGCCTCATCGCCGGTGGGCTCGGCGCGCTGCTCGCCGGCGTCGAGACCGGTGTGATCAGTCCCGACACGGTGAATACCGGCGGTGCCGGCGCCTTCGGTTTCGGCAGCCTCCCACCGATCATCTACAGCTTCGCTTCCTCGGTCGGCTACGTCTTCCCCGTGCTGCTGGGCGTGCTCGCGACGACGGGTGAATTTCGCCACCAGACCCTGACACCCACGTTTCTCGCGACGCCGCGTCGCGGTGTGGTGCTCGCAGCGAAGACGGTCACGCTGGTTCTGGTCGGCGCTGGATTCGGAGTTGTCGGGCTGGCAGCATCCGTTGGTCTCGGCGGCGGGGCGCTGAGCGCGTTCGGTGTGGATGCGCTGCTGCTGGACTCGGAAACGTGGCTGCAGGTCGGTCGCACAATTCTTGCGATGGGCCTGTGGGCTGCAATCGGCGTGGGCTTCGGCGTTCTGGTGCCGAGCCAGGTTGCGTCGATCGTGGTCGTGCTCGCCTTCACCCAGTTCGTCGAGCCACTGTTGCGGCTGGCCGCCTCTTTTCTCGAGGTCACCGCGCAGATCGGCAACTATCTGCCCGGCTCGGCCTCCGATGCCCTCGTCGGTGCGAGCGTCTTCACCCTCGCGAACCCGGCAGGCGCCCCGCCGCTGGACTGGTGGCAGGGTGGTCTCGTGCTGCTCGGTTACGCCGTGGTCGCGACAATGATCGGCTATGCCGTGAGCTGGAAGAAAGACGTCAGCTAGAGCGCTGCGCCGGAAGACCGCTGCATTTTTCGTCGATCGAGCTGGTCGAGACCCCCATCGACCAACGCGAGCCGCCTCGAAAACGCGAGTGTCCGTGCGAATTCAAGTTCGCACGAAAATCCCAATAGATGTGAGAATGGCTCGACTTGCAGGGTTGGGCTTGGTACACTTGTTCTATGAGCCAGTGCGGCGATACCTCCCAGCCGGGCCTCGTCGATCCGTTCGTCGCGGCCCACGGTTACCTGCCTTCCACAGCCGAGGAGCGCGCTGAGTTTGATGTGTTCTGGGCGCAGTGTCAGGCCGATTGGCGGGTTGAGATCGCCGAGGGCCTCGGGCAGTTCGCTCCCTACGACGCCCTCAACGACGTCGATACCGCGCCCGCCAGCCGCGACCCCTTCCTAGTTGATGCTGTCGGCCCGGAGCTTGTCGGCCCGGAGCTTGTCGGCCCGGAGTCTGTCGGCCCGGAGTCTGTCGGCCGCGCGTCCTACCGCCGGGAGATGCCTGACGGTCCGCCGCTGCCGGCCGGCCTGGACTTGACCGAGGTGTTTGCGGCGGTGCCGCCCACGCACCGGTTCGATGGGGACCTGCGCGAGGAGATCCTCTACGCTGACTACCTCGCGGCCAATTTCCTCCCGGACGACTTCATCCCGGCCGACCAGCCCGACCCGGCCGACGGCGGTTCGGCGGAGTCGCTGAGTCCGTTTCAGCGGCATCAGGCGCAGTTCGTTGACCGGGTGCTCTTCTTCGAGAAGATCATCGCCTGGGCCCAGGCGAGCAAGGCTGAGGTTCTCACCGAGGCGTGGGACTACACGACCAACACCGCCGAGACCGGCCGCCCCCTGTCCGGGCCGGGCCATGAGCACGATTGGGATGCCGCCTTCGCCGCGCAGCAGGGGCTGGTGGCGGAGATGGCGTGCGCGCTGCGCATCCCGAACGGCACCGCGTCCGGCCTGCTCCAGGAGAGCCGGCAACTGGTGGTCGAGCGGCCCGATACGCTCACCGCGCTCCGCACCGGCGATATCTCCCTCCGCCACGCCCGCCGCCTGCTCGACCAGCTCGGTTCCGTGCCGCGGCCCGCCCGCGACGCGCTGGAGGCGGTATTGCTGCCGCACGCCAAACGCCTCACTCCCACGCAGTTCGAGGGCAAGGCCCGCAAAGTGCGGGAACGGTTCCACCCCGACAGCATCACCGTGCGCCGCGCCAAGTGCTTGTCCGATCGTAAGGTGCTGTTCTTCCCCGATAAAGACGGCATGGCCACCCTCTGGCTCCGCGCGGCCGGTGACGACCTGCAGGCGGTCTATACCCGCGTCACTGACGCTGCCCTCAGCCTGCAGGGCCCGGGCGAAGAGCGCACCCTCAGCCAGCTCCGCGCCGATGTCGCCGTTGACCTGCTCCAGCAGGGCGTCACCGGCAGCGGCCTCGGCGCCGGACTCACCGCCAACGTCAACATCACCGTGCCGGTGCTCACCCTGATGGGCAAAAGCGAAGAACCGGCCGACCTTGAAGGGTACGGGCCGATCGACCCGGAGACCGCCCGCCGCCTGGCCGGCACGGCGACAAGTTTCCTGCGCATCCTCACCCACCCGCACACCGGAATCGTGATCGACGTCAGCCAAGACCCCTTCCGCGTGCCGGCCAGCTTGAAGAAGTACCTGCGACTGCGCGATGGAACCTGCCGGTTCCCCGGCTGCAACCGCTCCGCCGGGCACAGCGACCTCGACCACACCATCGACAAACAATTCGGCGGCCCCACCACCGCCACCAACCTGCACTTTCTCTCCCCGGCGCACCACAACCTGAAGCACTTCAGCGACTGGAAAGCCATCGCCGACCCCGACGGCACCCTGCACTGGACCAGCCCCGCCGGCAAACACTACGCCACCGACCCCGCCACACGCATCAGCCCCCACCTACAACACACCGCGCCAGCACCACCCCCGCCAACCATTCCAGCACCACCCCCGCCCAACCCATGGAACACTTGCGCCCCTGACGCGCAACCGTTCTAGCCGCCGTCCCGTGCCCCTCCCGATTCGAAAATGACCGGTTCGACCGGTTCGACCGCTACGACGCTGTCCTGCCACTGCCCCCGCCCCGCCCCGCCCCGCCCCGCCATCAAACCGATGGCGTACAACCAGGGCTTCTACAACCTGTTCCTGGGCATCGGCGCTGTCGTGGGCCTCGGCTTGCACTTCGGCGGCCTCCCCGAAGCGGGCCTCGCGCTCGCGTTGTTCACGACCGCATCGATGGTGCTCGCTATGCTCGCGCGGCATAGATTCAGGGCACGCTTCCGCTGATCGGCTTCGTGCTGTTCTTGTTCGCCTAGCTGGTCGGTTACGCCGTGGTCCCGACCGTGATCGGCCGTTCCGTGAGCTGGAAGAAAGACGTCACCTAGCGAGACCCCCTAATTCAGGGACCATTCCACCCCCTGTTTGGGGGAGTTACTGCCCTGAGAATCCCTCACTAAGCTCCGATCTGTGCGGTGGCTGTCCGATGGCTGCGAATACGGTCAAAGTGAGGCACCTCTGGTGAGTGAGCTATTTTCTGCCCAAAATCGGTTCCTGGCCGTGGTTGCAACTGCCGCACTCGTTTCCGGGGTCCTCGCGGGGCCACTGACAGCGAGCGCCGACAGCCTTCCTGCGGATGCGACATCCCCCGTGACGGTATCGGCGGACTCGCTCCCCACTGCGCAAATCAACGGGGTCGTCTGGACCCAACTCATTGTGGGCGACACCGTCTATGTCGGGGGCGAGTTCAGCCGCTCACGACCAGCCGGTTCCGCCGCCGGCGTGAACGAGGTCATACGCAACAACCTGCTGGCCTACAACCTCACCACCGGCGTTCTGGTCGCATCCTTCAACCCCAACGTCAACGGCGCCGTCCGCGCCCTGACCGTATCTACCGACGGGTCGCGGCTGTTCGCCGCAGGCGCTTTCACGAGCGTGAGTGGCTCCAGCCGGTCTCGCATAGCCGCGTTCGACACGACGAGCGGCACGCTCATTCCCGACTGGGCACCGGTTATCAACGCGGGCGTCAAAGCGCTCACCTTTGCGGGCAACAGCGTCTACGCGGGCGGCTCGTTCACGTCGGCAGGCGGCCAGCCCCGCGCGAGGATGGCGGCGTTCAATGGCGCCACCGGCGCCCTGCAATCCTGGTCGGGCACGCCGGCCGGTGGCAACATCAATGCCCTCGTCGCCTCTCCCGACGGAAGCAAGGTCGTCATCGGCGGCTCATTCACGACCTATAACGGCAGCTCCAACCCCGGATACGGGATGGCCGCAACCGATTCCATAACCGGCGCTTCCCTGCCGTGGAAGATCAACAATCTGATTCGTAACGGTGGCAGCCAGGCCGCCATCCTGAGTCTGACCGGATCGGCCGACGGCGTGTTCGGCACCGGCTACGTCTTCGGCAGCGGCGGCAATCTCGAGGGAACATTCCGTGCCAGCTGGGACGATGGCAGTCTGATCTGGGTCGAAGACTGCCACGGCGACACCTACTCTGCTGTGCCGGCCGGCGACAAGGTGTACACGACCGAGCACGCGCATTACTGCGGCAACATTGGCGGCTTCGAGCAATCCGAGCCGTGGACCTACCACCGCACCCTGGCCTTCAGCATGGATGTCGGCGGCGCCATCACGGCCGACAAGCACGGCTACTACAACTTCGAGGGCACCCCTCGGCCTAACCTGCTGGCGTTTTATCCCGACATCAACACCGGCACCTTCACCGGACAAGGCCAGGGCCCGTGGCAGGTGACAGCCAATGCCCAGTACCTGCTCTACGGCGGCGAATTCACGACCGTGAACAACAAACGCCAACAGGGCCTGGCCCGATTCGCCGTGCCCACCATCGCCCCGAACAAGGAAGGACCGCGTGTCGCCAACGCCTCCTTCGCCCCCTCGGCATTCGTGCCATCGGTCGCCTCGTTCGTGAGCGGAACAGCACGTCTGAGCTGGAAGTCAGCCTACGATCGCGACAACGAGAAACTCACCTATGAAGTACTGCGGGATGGTGTCGCCGTCACCAGCGTTCAGGGACTCTCCTCCGACTGGAATCGACCAACACTCTCGTACTCCGACACCGGGCTCACGCCGGGGCAGAGTTACTCCTATCGAATTCGGGTCACTGACCCGTTCGGTAATACGCAAACCGGCGGCACGGCCAGCGTCACCATCGCCTCCGGCAGCCTCAGCGACTATTCTGCGGGCATCCTTGCGGACTCGCCCCAATCGTATTGGCCGCTGAATGAGGCATCCGGTGCCACGGCCTTCGACTGGACCGGCGGCGCCGACCTGACCCGAAACGCCGGAGTCAGCCCCGGTGTTCCCGGCGCAATCGTGGACTCGGCCACCACGGCGAGCCGCTTCGACGGCACAGAGTCGGGATTCGCCGCGACCGACAATGCGCAGAGCCCCTCGAATTCGTTCAGCGTCGAAACCTGGGTGAAAACCGACAGTACTCAAGGCGGCAAGATCATCGGGTTCGGCAACAGCGCCACCGGCCAGAGCACCGGTTATGACCGGCACGTGTACATGGATACCGGCGGTCGCGTCTGGTTCGGGGTCTACCCCGGAGGAGCGCAAACGATCACGTCACCCGCGTCCTACAACGATGGCCAGTGGCACCACATCGTGGCCAGTCTCGGTGGCTCCGGCATGTCGCTGTCCATTGACGGCAAGAAGGTCGCGCAGCGCGCCAACGTCACCTCCGGGCAGGACTACCAGGGCTTCTGGCGCATCGGAGGGGACAGTCTCAATGGCTGGCCCAGCCAGCCCACCAGCGCGTTCCTCGCCGCCGACATTGCCCAGGTCGCCGTGTACTCCGCTCCGCTCACGCAAAAGCAAATCGTGGCGCACTTCGTGGCCTCCGGCCGAACCAGCCCCGTCGCATCCGCTCCCGCCGACGTCTACGGCGCGGCCGTCTACAGCGCTGAACCTGATTTGTATTGGCGCCTGGGCGAGTCGAGCGGAACGAAAGCGATCGACTCATCGGCTTGGGACCAGCCCGGAACCTACTCGAACTCGGTCAGCCTCGGCGCTGACGGACTGGTCAACGGCACGAGCAACACGGCCGCATCGTTCAACGGCGGGATCGTGAGCAGTGACACCCGGATTGACGCTCCAGCCAGCTATGCGCTGGAATCCTGGTTCAGCACGACGACACAGCAGGGTGGAAAAATCATCGGCTTCGGCAGTGCTTCCACCGGATTATCGAACAACTATGACCGGCACGTCTACCTGCAAGACGACGGTCGCCTGGTCTTTGGCACCTGGACCGGGCAAACCAACACCATCGTGACCGATGCCAGCTACAACGATGGAGCGCCGCACTACGTGCTCGCCCAACAGTCCTCTGCCGGGATGGCGCTCTACGTTGATGGCGCTCTCGTCGGCACTAATCCGCAAACGGGTGCCCAGGGGTACCCCGGATATTGGCGCATCGGCGGCGACAACACGTGGAACTCGTCGAGCCCGTGGTTCGTCGGCACCATCGACGATGTCGCCGTCTATCCGGGTCCGCTCAGCGCCGCCGTGATCGCGCAGCACTATTCGCTCGGCACCGCCACGCCCGTTGCGCAGAACACTGCACCGACCGCCGCATTCACCGTCGCCGCCGAGCAGCTTACTGTCTCAACGGATGCCACCTCTTCGGCAGATTCTGACGGGACCGTCAGGGATTTCGCCTGGTCCTGGGGTGACGACGCCACCAGCGCCGGCGAGACCGCGCAGCATACCTATGCCGCCGCCGGAACCTACTCGATCGCACTGACCGTCACCGACAATGACGGCGCCACCGACACGACCACGCGTTCGGTCACGGTCTCAGCGCCGCCACCGGTGCCGACCGGCATCGCAGCGGATGCCTTCACCCGCGACGTCAGTCGAGGACTCGGCTTGGCCGATATCGGCGGCGCGTGGACCACGACCGGCACAGCCAGCAACTACTCGGTGACCGCTGGTGCCGCAATCCTGCGGGCGACCGCCGGAGGAAGGTCGAACGGCTACCTCGACGGCGTCTCATCGGTGAGTACCGATGTTACGGTCACCACGTCACTGCAGCAGCCAACCACGGGAGCCGGCACCTACGTTTCCCTGATCGGGAGGCGCGTCGCCTCTGACGACTATCGGACGAGGGTGAAAGTACTCGCGAATGGCACTGTGCAGCTGCAGCTCATGCGCGGCTCCACCACCTTGCAGGCGAGCACTGTCGCCGGGCTGAGCTACGCCACCAACGATCAGTTGCAGGTGCGGCTGCAGGTTTTCGGTACGGCGCCGACAACGATTCGCGCCAAAGTGTGGCGGGTGGGAACCGAGGAGCCCGCAGCCTGGAAGCTCAGCCGGACCGATGCCACAGCCGCCCTGCAGCAGGCCGGATCAATCGGGCTGGCCGTGTACAGCAGCGGATCGGCCACCACACCGATGACGGTCTCCTTCGATTCTCTCTCCGCGATCGCGGTGACGGAGCCGTAGCGCGTGTGGGCTGCCGACCTAGGTCGGCAGCTTGAGCGAGTCGACGAAATCGGCCGCGTGCTGGCTGGTGAGGATGACGCGAGCGAATTCTTCGTTGACCAGGTCGATCACCACGGCCGGGCGGTGACGCTTGATCGAGACAAAGTCCTTGCCGCCGTGAAACTTCCAGGTTCCGGCGGCCACGACGAGCGGAACGATCGAGCCAAGAGCGCGAATCCCGCGCAGCCAGATCCACGGATCCTCGGTGATGATCACCGAGCGGATGTTCTCTCGCTGCACCACGATCGACTCACGTCGCAGCGCAAGGGTTCTTTCCGCGCGCGTCAGGTGGATCTCGAGCCGGTCGGAATGCACGCTCAGGGAAGCCATTGTTCCAGTCTGCCCGGTTTCGATCGAAAATCTGTTGTCTGACGCGAACAAAAGCCGTGACGTGCCAACGCAGGATCCCTCCAACGCGAGCGGATGAGCGTGGCCAGCCACGCTCATCCGTCTGGTTAATTGCAGATCAACCCTGGGGCGTAGCGGCGGCCGCCGCCTTGGCCGCAGCGGGAAGTGCCTCGAAAATGCGACCGATGGCGCTCTGGTCGTGGGCGTCCGAGACGAACCAGGCCTCGAACACGCTCGGCGGCAACGAAACACCGCCGTCGAGCATGGCGTGGAAGAACGGTGCGTACCGAAACGCCTCCTGGCGCTGCACGTCGGCGTAGGTGCGCGGGGCTGAGCCCTGCGCCTCCTCGCCGAACACGAAGCTGAACAGATTGCCGGCCCGCTGCACCCGGTGCGCGACGCCCTCGGCCGCGAGGGACGCTGACACAGCCTCCGAGAGGATGATGGCGGTCGCGTTGAGCCGGTCGTACACGCTCACGTCGAGCAGGTTCAACGTCGCGATGCCGGCCGCGACGGCGACCGGGTTGCCGGAGAGCGTTCCGGCCTGGTAGACCGGGCCGGTGGGTGCCAGAAAGTCCATCACGTCGGCCCGGCCGCCGAGGGCTGCAACGGGAAGGCCGCCACCGATGATCTTGCCGAAGGCGAGCAGGTCGGGCGTGTAGAACTCTTCCCCGGCCGACTCGAGGCTGCTGGTCTCCAGGCCCCAGAAGCCGGAACGACTCACCCGAAAGCCGGTGAGCACCTCGTCAAGAATGAGCAGGGCGCCATTGGAGTGCGCGATCCCGGACAGCGCGGCGTTGAACCCGGCATCCGGGGCGACGACACCCATGTTGGCGGCGGCGGCTTCGGTGATGATGGCGGCGATTCGACCGGGATGTGCCTCGAACGCAGCCCGCACGGCGTCGAGGTCGTTGTACGGCAGCACGAGAGTCTGTGCCGCCGTGGCGGCGGTGACGCCGGCCGAGCCGGGCAGAGCCAGCGTGGCGAGGCCGGAGCCGGCCTGGGCGAGCAGGCCGTCGGAGTGGCCGTGATAGTGACCGGCGAACTTGATCAGCAGGTCACGACCGGTAAACCCACGGGCCAGGCGAATGGCGGTCATGGTGGCTTCAGTGCCGGTGGAGACCAGACGCAGCTTTTCGACCGCGCCGACCCGCTCAGCGACGAGCTCGGCCAGTTCGGTCTCGGCCGGCGTTGAAGCGCCGAACGAAAGCCCGAGGGCGGCGGCATCCTGAACGGCCTTGATGACCTCGGGGTGCGCGTGGCCGAGAATCGCCGGTCCCCACGAATTGACCAGGTCGACGTACTCGCGGCCGTCGGAGTCGGTGACGTAGGCGCCGGCCGCCTTCACGAGAAAGAGCGGGGTGCCGCCGACCGAGCCGAAGGCGCGTACCGGCGAGTTGACCCCGCCGGGAATCACTCGGCGGGCGCGGTCGAACAGTTCGTCATTGCGGGAAGCCGCGTGTTCCACGGGTGTCGACATCGTGTTGGTCATGCTCGCTCCTCCTTGAGCCAGGTGGCCAGTTCAACGGCCCAATAGGTAAGTACGGCGTCGGCTCCGGCCCGGCGGATGCTGAGGACCGACTCTTCGACGGCGCGGCGGCGGTCGATCCAGCCCTGAGCGGCAGCGGCCTCTATCATGGCGTACTCGCCGGAAACTTGATATGCCCAAACCGGAATATTGCTCATGGCGGCAACTTTGGCGAGCACGTCGAGGTAGCTGCCGGCCGGCTTGACCATGACGATGTCGGCGCCTTCGTCGATGTCGAGCTGGGCCTCACGCACACCCTCGCGCCGGTTGGCCGGGTCAAGCTGGTAGGTGCGGCGGTCGCCGACCAGGGTGGAGGCGACTGCTTCGCGGAACGGGCCGTAGAACGCGGAGGCGTACTTGGCCGAATAGGCGAGCACGGCGGTGTCTTCGAATCCATTGGCGTCCAGGGTCTCACGCACGGCGGCCACCTGGCCGTCCATCATGCCGGAAAGACCGAGCAGCGCAGACCCGACGGTGGCCTGGGCCAGCGCCATGTCGCGGTAGCGCTCGAGGGTGGCATCGTTGTCGACGTGGCCGTCGGTCGCGAGTACCCCGCAGTGACCGTGATCGGTGAATTCGTCGAGACACAGGTCGGTCTGCACGACGAGCGCGTCACCGATCTCGTCGACCAGTGCGCGGGTGGCGAGGTTGAGGATTCCCTTAGGGTCGGTCGCGCCGGTACCAATCGCATCCCGCACTTCGGGCACGCCGAACAGCATGACACCGCCCACGCCGGCCTCGGCTGCCTGCACCACAGCGCGTCGGGCGCTATCGATGCTGTGCTGCACGACGCCGGGCATCGAGCTGATCGGGCGCTGCTCATCGCCTTCGCGCACGAACATTGGGAGAACGAGCTCCGCCGGGTGGACACGAATTTCACTGGCCAGGCGACGAAGCGCGGGGCTGGTGCGCAGGCGTCGGGGGCGAATAACGGGGTTGGTCACCCCTGTACCTTACGCCGCCAGGCTGTACGTTTCGTTATCCGGTCGTTACCTGGCTCGATCAGAGCGCCGGTGCGGTTCCCGCCAGCGCGGTGTCGACGAGGGCCTCAATGAGGGACTCGGCGCTGCGCTCGGCAGCGACGACGTCCACGCGCAGTCCGAGCGCCCGGGAGTCCTTCGCCGTCTGCGGACCGATGCAGGCTACGAGTGTGCGTTCAGGAATGTCGCCAAACTGCTCGCGCACCTGGCGTGCGACGCTGCCGCTCGTCACGAGAACGGCGTGCACGAGGCCCGCTTTCACATCGGCGACGACCTGGTCGCTGACCGGAACACCGATGGTGCGGTAGGCGACGACTGATTGCACGTCGTGGCCGACCCGGCGCAGCCCCTCGGAGAGCAGCGGCTTGGCGATCTCGCTGCGTAGGGTCAGCACGCGTAACGGGATGACCCCGGCCGTAGCGGTCTCCCATTCCTCGAGCAGACCGCGGGCCGAGTTGTCCTCGGAGGGGACGATGTCCACGTGGTATCCGGCCGCGATGAGCGCCGCCGCTGTAGTCTCTCCGACCGCGGCGACGCGTGTTCCCGGTGCGATGATCGCACGGTGCGACGACAGAACGTCGACGGTCGTGGCGCTCGTGATGGTCATCCAGTCAAAGTCGCCGGCGGCGAGGCGGGTGAGCGCCGCGTCGAGGGCTGGGGCGTCGTCGGTCGCGGCAAAGTTGATCATGGGAGCCACGATCGGATGCGCACCCTTGGCCCGCAGATTTGCTGCCACCTGGTCTCCCCAGGGTCCGCCGCGCGGAACGAGAACTCGCCAGCCCGCGAGAGGCTTGGTCATTCGATTGGTCACGTGGGTCACTCAGTCACTTTCAGGGGAGAGAACTCGGCCGCGCCACCGGCCAGAAGATCTATGGATACTCGTTCGGCCACGTCGAGCGCGGCTTCGGTGAGATGGAGGGCGGAGTGCGAATCGGGGGTCGCCGCGTGCGAGCTGGTGACCTTGCGGGAACCGTCAGGGCTGTACACGGTGGCGGTGAGGAAGAGGAGCCCATCGTCGACGACCGCGGTCGCGCCGATCGGTGCTGCGCAGCCGGCTTCGAGGCGAGCCAGCACCGTGCGCTCGGCGGCGGTCGTCGCCTGAGTGGAGGCGTGGTTCATGGCGGCGAGCGCAACGCCGAGCAGGCGTTCCGGTCTGCCGGCGCGCACCTCGATGGCGAGCGCACCCTGGCCCGGAGCCGTCGGCCAGGCCGACAGGTCGAGAAATTCGGGCGCGAGCGAATCGAGCCGACCGAGACGTCCGAGGCCGGCGGCGGCGAGCACGACGGCGTCGAGGTCGCCCTCGGCGACGCGGCCGAGGCGCGTGTCGATGTTGCCGCGAATGTCCACGATCGTGAGGTCGGGGCGACGCTCCAGCAGTTGGGCTACCCGGCGCGGCGAGCCCGTTCCCACACGGGCGCCCTCGGGAAGGGTGTCCAGGGTGAAGCCGGCGCGCGCGCAGAGCACGTCGCGGGCATCCGCTCTCTTGGGGGTTGCGCCGATAACGAGGCCCGGGTGGGGCTCGGTCGGCAGGTCCTTGAACGAGTGCACGATGACATCGCACTCGTCGTTCAACAGGGCTTCGCGCAGGGCGCTCGCGAACACGCCGGTGCCGCCGAGGCTCGAGAGCGGTTCGGTCGAGGTGTCGCCGTGCGTGGTGACGCGCACGATTTCGACCTCGACACCGGCCGAAGCCGCGATGCGGTTGACGATGGTCTGGGTCTGCGCGAGCGCCAGGGCGCTCGCGCGGGTGCCCACGCGGATCACGGTCATGGCGCCATTCCGGCGACGGCCGGCTTGAAGCCGAGGCGCACGTTCTCACAGCAACCGGGGCGACAAACGTCGTACCAGGGTCCGAGAGTGGTCTCGGCCGGGCGGTCTTCCACCGGGGTGTCGTTCAGGCGTTCCTCGATCAGGTCGACGAGGCCGCTGACGAAGTCGGGCGACACACCGGGGGTCGGCACACGCACGGCCTTGATGCCGAACTTCTCGCTCGTCTCCATCGCCTCGTTATCGAGGTCCCACATAACCTCCATGTGGTCGCTCACGAAACCGAGCGGCACGATGATGACGGCACGGATGCCGCGGGCCGGCAGCAGGGCGATCGCGTCGTTGATGTCGGGTTCGAGCCACGGCATGCTGGGCGGGCCGCTGCGGGACTGGTAGACAAGCTGCCACTGCGTCTTGAGCGGCACCGAGGAATCGTCCGGTTCCACGAGGGAGTCCATGACGACCTGTGCAACGGCGCGGTGCTGGGCCTCGTAGGCACCGCCCTCGCTGAAGCCGCGCTCGGGCGGGCCACTCTTGTTCGCATCGGTCATCGGGATGGAGTGGGTCGAGAACAGGATCTCGACCTCAGTGTCGACGTTTATGCCGGGGACAGCTGCCACGACGTCAGCCAGTCCCTGGGTCACGCCGGTGATGAACGGGGTCACGAAACCAGGGTGGTCGAAGAACTGGCGGATCTTGTCGATGTGCACGACGTTCGTCAGACCGGTGTCGCTGAGGGCCTTGGCGAAGTCTTCGCGGTACTGGCGGCATCCACTGTAGGAGCTGTAGGCACTCGTGGCGATCGCGAGGAGGCGATCCCGACCCTTGTCGTGGGCTTCGCTGATCGTGTCCTTCAGGTAGGGCGCCCAGTTGCGATTGCCCCAGATGACCGGCAGGTCGATGCCGCGCCGGTCGAGCTCCACCTGCAGTGCCGCCTTGAGCACGCGGTTCTGGTCGTTGATCGGGCTGATGCCGCCGAAGTGGCGATAGTGCGTGGCGACCTCTTCGAGGCGTTCCTCGGGGATGCCGCGGCCTCCGGTCACGTTGCGGAGGAATGGGATCACGTCGTCTTGGCCTTCGGGTCCGCCGAAACCGGCCAGCAGCACTGCGTCGTAAGCGGTCATTACTGAAGCACCTCGACCAGCTCGGCGGTGGAAATGCGGCGTCCGGTATAGAACGGGATCTCCTCGCGCACGTGGCGACGCGCCTCGGTGTCGCGCAGGCCGCGCATCAGGTCGACGAGCTCGGTGAGCTCGTCGCTCTCGATCGGCAGCAGCCACTCGTAGTCGCCGAGGGCGAAGGCGGAGACGGTGTTGGCGATGGCTCCGCGGTAGGCGGCACCCTTGCGGCCGTGGTCGGCAAGCATGCGACTGCGGTCTTCCTCGGGAAGCAGGTACCACTCGAAGCTGCGCACGAAGGGGTAGATGGTGAGCCAGGCCTTCGGCTCGATGCCGCGCAGAAAGCCGGGCACGTGGCTCTTGTTGAATTCGGCGTCGCGGTGCACGCCCATGGCATTCCAGGTGGGCAGCAGGCTCTTGAGCAGGCGGCTGCGGCGCAGTTCGCGGTTGGCCCATTGCAGGGTTTCAGCCTCGGGCGCGTGGGTCCAGATCATGACGTCAGCGTCGGCCTTGAGGCCGGAGACATCGTAGAAGCCGCGCACGGTGACGCCCTCGGCTTCGATCAAGGCCACCACGTCGTCGAGCTCGTTCACGGCGTGCGGAACATCGCGGCCGTCGAGATCATCGGGGTTGTGCGGGTCTCTTCGCAGAACGGTAAAGAGGGTGAATCCTTGCGGCGAAGCCGCGGGTACCTCGGAATCGGTGGGGGTGGTGGGCTGAACGCTGGGTACTGCCTCTCCGGCAGCCGGGTGAGTCATGGTTCTAGTTTGCTCTGTATTGCGCCCGGCACCAAAATGAGCCCACCGGTTCCTGTGAACCGACCGAGCGGGCCTGGTGGGAACTAGCGGTTCTTGGCCACCGCTGAGGCTCCGAACCAGACGATAACGCCCACGACTGTCGCCGCTCCGAGGGCAATGCCCACGAGAGCGGCCGGACTGTCTTCGCCGAGCTGGCGCAGGGCGTGGGAGAGCTGACGCCGTTTGATGCGCAGCTGTTTGGGCAAGTTGAACTTGTACTCGATCGCGTCGAGCGTCGAGGCGAGTTCGGCCCGCGCGTGCCGCGCTTCGGCACGAAGATCGCCGATGCCGTGCTTCTCGGTTTGCGTGCCGCTATTTGGTGTCATATTCGCCAACTCCCTTGAATGCATCTGCGTCCAGGCGGATGCTCGCGTGCACGCCCTCGGGGTCTGGTTTCGTGGCTGCCTTCACCCGATTGACACCGATGAGCACGAGGATGACGGCGAGCAGCACGAGCGCCACCGCCACGATGAGGGTGGCCAGCCAGAGCGGCAACACCAGAGCCAGCGCGATCACCGCGAGGGCGACGAACACTCCGAGTGCAAAAAAGAGGATGGCTCCGGCCACGATGAAGAGGGCAGCACCAACCCCGAAGTTCTTGGCCTTCGTGGCGAACTCGGCCTTGAAGGCATCCAGTTCGGCTTTGACGAGGGCACTGATCTGGCCGGGCAGCTCCCCGATCAGGGCGAGCAACGGGCGTTTGCTCTTCGGGTTGAATCCACTGCTAGTCACGGATTGCCTTCCCTAGGTTCGGGTGTCGGTGTTTCGGGTGTCTGAGAATTCTACGAGTTGCCGTCGGGCTTACTGCGCGTCGGAATCGTCTTCGACGGGCTTGGCTTTAGGGGTCGCTTTCGGCTTCGGCTTTGCGGCGGCCGTTCGATTCGTGGTCGTGCTCGCCTTGGCGGCTGGGGTGGTCACTGCGGGGGTGGAAGCCTGCTTTTTCTTGGCGACCGCCTGGTTGACCGCTTTCTTGCCGGCCTTATACAGGGTGGAGGGAACGTCTCCAACCAGCTCGAGGGCGGCATCGCGCACCTCGGTCACCCGGCGCTGCACAGGTTTGGCGTTCCAGAGATCATTGGCAGCGGCGGCGATCTGGTCGTAGCGTTTGCGGCCGGCGCGTGCACCGAGCACGTAGCCGACGAGTCCGCCCGTGATGAACAGAAGCTTTCCGCGCATTGAGTCTCCACTTTCGTAAGGTCTCCCCAGAGTAACCCGGTTCGCCGTTTCGGTCTCGGGTGCGCCCGGGTATGTCACACCGCGCTCGTATCAATACAGGAAGTGCACAGTTTCGGCGTCCGCTAGAGGTCGGGGGCGGTGATGGTCAGGCCGAGGGCGGCGTGCCGAATGCGGTCGCCGGCCTCGAGGGCGTGCGGGATGACCGAGGCGAGGCCGGTTCCGGCCAGCCAAGCACCGGTGATCTCCAGTGCGGGCGTCGCGGCCACGGCCTCGTGCACCAGCTGGGCGCGTTCGGGCGCACCGAGAGTGGCCGGTGACAGCGCGTCACGCCACTCGGTGCGGGCGAAGGCGCGCACGCAGCCGGCCGGAAGCGGCACACCGAGCAGGGTGGCAGCATCGTGCAGGGCGAGCGCCTGCAGTTCAACGTCGCTGAGGTCATCGGTCGGGTTGGGGTGACCCGCCCGGCCATAGGACAGCCGCACGACATGCCGGCCGGGGCCGGCCGCGTCGGCGACCCAGGCCCACTTTGCGGTGACGTGCGTGAGCGCCTTCGCGGTGACATCGGGGGCGTCGATCGAGACGAGCACGCCGGTGCCGCGCGGGTGAGCGTCGAGGGCGGGCGCATCGAGCACGAGCGAGGTGAGGGTCACCGCGGTCGGGGCCGGCCAGTCGAGTTCGGCGAGCGCATCGAACCGGGCGCCGAGCGGATTGACCAGTCGCAGCGCCTGGGCTCCCTGAGTCGCGATGATGACGTAGCGGGCGGTGATGGTCTGGGTCGTGGTGCCGACGTCGGCGGGGTCAGCTGAGTCGATCGGGTCAGCCGGGTCGGCGGGCGCGGCATCCGCGGGGCGCGTGACGGTGACGGACCAGGTCGGCGCATCGTCGGTACCGGAGCGAGCCAGGGTCTCGGCCGTCGTGCCGGTGAGGATGCTCACGTTGTGGCGCTCGAGGGCGGTCACGATGGCTGCGGGCAGGCTGGCCATGCCGCCGAGCAGCCCGCCGACGTTGGAGCCGGCGGGGGCGCCGGACCGCAGGGCTGAGACGGCGCCGGAGAGCGAGCCGGCGGTGGTGAGGGCGCGGTTGAGTCCGGGGGCGACGACGTCGATTTCGAGGTCGACGGCGCTCGTCGTGTAGACGCCGGAGGCAACCGGTTCGACCAGGCGGTCGAGTACTCGCGCGCCCATGCGCTTTTTCACGAGGTCGCCGAGGCTGTGCTCCCGGCCGATGGTGAGCACGGGCATGAGCCGGTCGAGGTAGGCGCGGAGCGACCCCTTCCAGCCGATCACGCGGCGCACGTCGTCGGCGAGTGGGGAACCGGGAATTCCGAGAACGCCGGCCTTGGGGAGCGGAACGCTCACCGAGGCATCCGCTGACGGGCGTTGCAGGGCGGTTCCGGCGGCGACCTTCTTCGCGCGGGCGCGGGACGACGAGCCGGAGTTGAGCGCGGGCAGGTGCAGCCAGGCGCCGGCCACGTTGGGGGCGACGATTTGGTCGGTGAGGCCGAGGTCCTCGACGAAAGCGGCGACGGTTCCGCCGCGCACGGCGAAGCTCTCGGCTCCGCTGTCAAGACTGAGCCCGTCGAGAACGTGGCCGGCGACCGGGCCGCCGACGGCATCCGTTGCCTCGATGATGGTGACGGCCAGACCGACCTGGGCGCATTCACGGGCGGCCACCAGACCGGCCACTCCCCCGCCGATCACGAGAACGTCGATCATTCTGTTGCTCCTACTCGGCCGCGCTCACGTCGTGCACGAGGCTGACCAGGCGGGTCAGCACGTCGGGGTCGGTGTCGGGCGGAACGCCGTGGCCGAGGTTGAGTACGTGGGAGGGTGCGCTGCGGCCGCGTTCGAGTACGTCGCGCACGTGCGCTTCGAGCACCGGCCAGGGAGCTGCGAGCAGGGCCGGGTCGACGTTGCCCTGCACCGGAACCGCGCCGCCGAGCCGGCGGTTGGCCTCGTCGAGCGGTACGCGGTGGTCAACGCCAACGACGTCGGCTCCGATGTTGTGCATCTCTTTCAGTAGTTCGCCGGTGCCGACGCCGAAGTGCACGATCGGCACGTTGCGATCAACCGAGACGTCGTCGGCGCCGGGCACCGTGTAGGTGAGATCGCGCACGTGGGCGATCGCCGCAGCCGAGGCTGGAGCGACGGATGCCGCATAGTCGGCCAGCGAGAGCGCTCCGGCCCACGAGTCGAACAGTTGGGCCGCGCTCGCGCCGGCGACCACCTGGGCGCGCAGGAACCGGCCGGTGACATCGGCGGTCCAGGCCATGAGCTTCGCCCAGGCCTCGGGCTCGGAGTGCATCAGGGTTCGGGCGTGGATGTGGTCTTTGGAGGGACCGCCCTCGACCAGGTAGGCGGCGAGGGTGAACGGGGCACCGGCGAAGCCGATCAGCGGGGTCGACCCGAGCTGCGAGACCGCCAGGGCCACGGCGCCCCGAATCGGCGCGAGGGCCTCCTCCAGAATGGCGGGGTCGAGGGAGGTGAGTTCGTCGACATCCGCTCTGGTGCGCACGGCCTTGCCGAGAACGGGACCCTTGCCGGCCACGATCGACACGTCGACCCCGACGAGCTTCAGGGGAACGACGATGTCACTGAAGAAGATTCCCGCGTCGACGTTGTGGCGGCGCACCGGCTGCAGCGAGATCTCACTCGCCAGTTCGGGGTCGAGGCACACGTCGAGCATGCGCGTTCCGACCCGCAATTCGCGGTATTCGGGCAGCGATCGCCCGGCCTGGCGCATGAACCACACCGGGGTCACGGCGGGCCGGGTGCCCTGGTAGGCCTGGATCAGGCGGGAGTCGGCGGTGAGGCCGGAGGAGAGTGGATGCTGCGCGTCGAGGATCATCACGCCCATTCTCTCAAATATCCCTGACGGCGCGCGACGGAAGCGTACAGCAAGAAGTCGTAGAATCGGCTAGTGCTCATTCTTCTTTCCGCCAGCCACAAAAACTCCACCTTCGATGTGCTGGAGAAATTGTCTGTGGGCGGGGGCTCTTCGGCCACCCGCATGGTTCGGCAGCATGGGCCACTCAGCGGTGCCGTCGTCGTCGCGACCTGCAACCGCTTCGAGGCCTACCTCGACCTGGATGAGCCCTACGGCGTGTCGCCGCTGCCCGCCGTCTACGCCGCGATTGAGGCCGTGAGCGCCTCGAGCGGCCTCGATATCGACGTTCTGCGCGACAATCTCACCCTCGTGCACGGCAATGGCGTGGCCGAGCACCTGTTCGCGGTGACCAGCGGGCTCGAATCCGTCGTCGTCGGCGAGGTCGAAATCGCCGGCCAAGTGCGCCGCGCGCTCGAGCAGGCTCGCGCCGACGGCACCACGAGCCCCGAGCTCGAGCGTCTGTTTCAGCGGGCCTCGCAGACCTCGCGCGGCGTGAAGAACCGCACCGGGATCGGATCGGCCGGCCGCTCGATCGTGCGCCTCGCCCTCGAGCTGGCCGAAAGCCGGGTCAGCGACTGGTCCAGCGCTCGCGTGCTTTTGGTCGGCACCGGACGCTATGCCGGCGCCTCGCTGGCCGCCCTGCGTGACCGCGGAGCCGAGAACGTGCGGGTGTACTCGCCCTCGGGCCGGGCCGTCGGATTCGCAACCTCGCACGACATTGACGCCGTACCCGCCGAGGATTTCGCCGCCGAGGTGGCCCGTGCCGACGTCGTCGTCACCTGCACTCTGCGCGACGACCACGTGATCGATGCCGCCCTGATCACCCGTGGTCGTGCCGAGATCGGCACGGACCCGTTCGCCATTGCTGGCGCCACCGCCGACGCTCCCGCCCGGCTGTGCCCGGCCGACTCAGGACCCGAAGCACCGCCGCAGCTCATCATCGATCTCGGCCTGCCCCGCAACGTCGCCCCCGATGTCGCCCTGGTTCCCGGCGTCGAGCTTCTCGACCTCGAGACCATCAGCATCCACGCCCCGCTCGAAGAGCTCAACGCCACGACCGAGGCCCGCGAAATCGTCGGCAAGGCGGCCCGCAAGTTCTCCGATGTTGCCGAAGAGCAGAGCCTCACCCCGGCCGTCGTCGCCCTGCGCAGCTACGTGTTCGAGCTGCGCGACGCCGAGATCGCCCGGGCTCGCAGCCGCGGCGACTCGAGTGAGGCCACCGAGTCGGCCCTGCGTCACCTGGCCGGCGTGCTGCTGCACACCCCCATGGTGCGCGCCCGGGACCTGGCCCGCGCCGGCGAGCAAGACGCCTACCTGACCGGCCTCGACGCCCTGTTCGGCATCGACGTCACACTGCCCGTCGCCGGTACAGCGGATGCCGCCGGCTCCATAGCTTCCTAGCTGACCTCCCCGGTTCAAGGGGCCGAAGGTGGCAGCGCGCGACGGTCAGGGGCGGGCAACCTCGACTAGCGTGACGCCGGCCGGCGCGCCTGGCGTGGACATGGCAGCGAGGGCCGCCGGTGCTTCGGCCAGGGAAATGCGGCGGCTGATCAGGTCCGCGGGGCGCAGTCGGCCGCTCAGTACGAGGTCGAGCAGCGCCGGGTAGTCGTGGGCCGGCATTCCGTGGCTGCCGAGCACGGTCAGTTCCCGCGCGATCACCGTGCCCAGCGGCATCCGCGGGTCGTCGGCCAGCAGGCCGATCTGCACGTGCCGCCCGCGAGTAGCCAGCGAGCGGATGCTGATAGCCACGGTATTCTCCCGGCCAAGCGCCTCGAGACTCACCTGCGCACCGTCCACGGTAAGCGCCCGAATGCGTGCGACCACCTCGGCATCGAAGAGCCCGGTCGAGTTGACCACGTGCGCCGCGCCGGCCCGAGTCGCCGCGTCGAGCGCATCGGCACTGATGTCGACGGCGATCACCGTGGCTCCCAGCGCCTGCCCAATCATGATCGCGCTCAGGCCCACTCCGCCACAGCCGACGACCACGAGAGTTTCGCCCGCCTGGAGGCGGGCCTGGTGCACGAGCCCGCGATACGAGGTGGCGAACCGGCAGCCGAGCAGCGCTGCGGCGCCGGCGTCGAGGTCGTCCGGAATCGCGATGAGGTTCACGTCGGCGTGGTGCAGCGCGACCCGCTCGGCGTAGGAGCCCCAGTGAGTGAAACCGGGCTGGGTCTGGTTGCGGCAGACCTGGCCGTTTCCGGCGTCGCACTCCGGGCACTCGCCGCAAGCGCAGACGAAGGGCACGGTCACCCGCTGGCCCGCTCGGAACCGGCGCACGAGCGGCCCGACCTCATCGATCACGCCGACCAGTTCGTGCCCGGGAACGTGCGGCAGGGCGATGTCGGCGTCATGGCCGAGCCAGCCGTGCCAGTCGCTGCGGCAAAGGCCCGTGGCCTCCACCCGCACGATCACGCCGGCCGCGCTCAAACGCGGCTCCGGCACTTCGCGCAACATCGGAAGAACACCGAACTCTTCGAAATAGACCGCTTTCATGGTCTCAGTCTGCACGACGGATGCCGGTGCATCCGCTGTGTGAGACTACGCGCCGCGGAGTCGCACGGCCAGGTAGGCCTCGAGCTCGGCGAGCGGCACGCGCTCCTGCGCCATGGTGTCGCGGTCGCGCACAGTCACCGCCTGGTCGTCAAGCGAATCGAAGTCGACCGTGATGCAGTACGGCGTGCCGATCTCGTCCTGACGACGGTAGCGACGACCGATGGCTCCGGCGTCGTCGAAATCCACGTTCCAGAGCTGGCGCAGGTTCGAGGCAAGCTCGCGGGCCATCGGCGACAGCTTCTCGTTGCGCGACAGCGGCAGAATGGCGGCCTTCACCGGCGACAGGCGTGGGTCGAGCTTGAGTACGGTGCGCTTGTCGACGCCGCCCTTATTGTTCGGAACCTCTTCTTCGACGTAGGCGTCAACCAGGAAGGCCATCAGCGAACGGGTCAGGCCGGCGGCGGGCTCGATCACCCAGGGCATCCAGCGCTCGTTCTTGGTCTGGTCGAAGTACGAGAGGTCTTTACCGGATGCCTTGGCGTGCGTTGACAGGTCGAAGTCACCACGGTTCGCCACGCCCTCGAGCTCACCGAATTCGGTGCCGGTGAAGCCGAAACGGTACTCGATATCGACGGTGCGCTTGGAGTAGTGCGAGAGCTTCTCTGCCGGGTGCTCGAACAGGCGCAGGTTCTCGGGATTGATGCCGAGGTCGGTGTACCACTTCATGCGGGTGTCGATCCAGTACTGGTGCCAGGTCTCATCCGTGCCGGGCTCGACGAAGAATTCCATCTCCATCTGCTCGAACTCGCGGGTGCGAAAGATGAAGTTTCCGGGGGTGATCTCGTTGCGAAAGCTCTTGCCGATCTGGCCGATGCCGAACGGAGGCTTCGAGCGCGACGCCTGCAACACGTTGGCGAAGTTCACGAAGATGCCCTGCGCCGTTTCGGGGCGCAGGTAGTGCATGCCGGCCTCGTCATCGACCGGGCCGAGGTAGGTCTTGAGCAGTCCGGAGAATGCGCGCGGCTCGGTCCAGATGTGACGGTTGCCGCAGTTGGGGCAGGCGATGTCATCGAGTCCGTTTTCGGGCGGGCGGCCCTTCTTCTCCTCATACTGCTCTTCGAGGTGGTCGGCGCGAAAACGCTTGTGGCAGCTGGTGCACTCGATCAGCGGGTCGCTGAAAACCTCGACGTGACCGGATGCTTCCCAGACCTGGCGAGGCAAAATCACGCTCGAGTCGAGACCGACGACGTCGTCGCGGCTGGTGACCATCGAACGCCACCACTGCTTCTTGATGTTCTCCTTGAGCTCGACGCCGAGGGGCCCGTAGTCCCAGGCCGAGCGGGAACCGCCGTAAATCTCACCGGCCTGAAAAACAAAACCGCGGTGGCGGGCGAGGGCGATGACGGAATCAAGATGAGTGGGCGTCGCCACGGTGGCTCCAATGGTCGAAGGCGCAGAATGCGGGCGAGTGCCCGGTTACCCATTTTACGCGCTCGATCCGACCCGAGTTCCCGCTCTGGTTCGGAGCCTTTCTCGCGCGGATGTAACGTTAGTAGGCAGATTCACAGAATTTGCCTTGGCTCAAGGAGGAGAAATGGGCGCTTCGTCCAGCACGACCGAAGAATCGACCGCTCTGAAACGAATTCCGCACGACCTCGCGGTCGCCCTGGATCCCGAGGAGCTTGACGCCCACGATCGTCAGTGGACGCCTCTCAAAATCATCATCTGGTCGGCTATTTCACTGCTCGGTGGCCTCAGCTGGGTCATGCTCGCCGTCGTGCGCGGTGAGACTGTCAACGCCATCTGGTTCGTGTTCGCCGCGATCTGCACCTATCTCATTGGCTACCGCTTCTACTCGAAGTTCATCGAGAAGCACATCATTCGCCCCGATGACCGCCGGGCCACCCCGGCCGAGTACAAGGCCGATGGCAAGGACTTCGCCGCCACCGATCGCCGCGTCCTGTTCGGTCACCACTTCGCTGCCATCGCCGGCGCCGGCCCCCTCGTCGGCCCCGTACTGGCCGCACAAATGGGCTACTTGCCCGGAACCATCTGGATCATCGTCGGCGTCGTACTCGCCGGCGCGGTGCAGGACTACCTGATTCTGCACTTCTCTATGCGCCGCGGCGGTCGCTCTCTCGGCCAGATGGCCCGCGACGAACTCGGCGTGATCGGCGGCACCGCTGCCCTCATCGCGACCCTCGTGATCATGGTCATCATCGTCGCCATCCTCGCTCTCGTCGTCACCAATGCTCTCGCCGAAAGCCCGTGGGGCGTGTTCTCGGTGGGCATGACCATCCCGATCGCCCTGTTCATGGGCTGCTATCTGCGCTTCTTCCGCCCGGGCAAGATAACCGAGATCTCCATCATCGGCTTCGTACTGCTGATCGCCGCCATCGTCGGCGGCGGCATGGTGGCCGGCACCGATTTCGGCCAGACCTACCTGCTCCTCGATAAGGTCACCATCGCCTGGGGCATCATCATCTACGGCTTCATCGCCGCTATTCTGCCGGTCTGGCTGCTGCTGGCCCCGCGCGACTACCTCTCGACGTTCATGAAGATCGGCACGATCGGCATGCTCGCCGTCGCGATCGTCATTATCCGCCCCGAGATCAGCGTGCCGGCCGTGAGTGACTTCGCCACGAGCGGCACCGGCCCCGTGGTTGCCGGAACCCTCTTTCCGTTCCTGTTTGTGACGATCGCCTGCGGCGCCCTCTCTGGGTTCCACGCGCTGATCGCCTCTGGCACGACGCCCAAACTCATTCAGAAGGAACGCCAGACCCGGTTCATCGGCTACGGCGGCATGCTCATGGAATCGCTCGTGGCAATCATGGCCCTGGTCGCCGCGCTGTCGATCGACCGCGGAATCTACTTCGCCATGAACGCCTCGCCCGCTCTCACCGGCGGCACCGTGCAGGGCGCGGTCGCTTTCGTGAACAGCCTCGGTCTGACCGGCGTCAACCTCACACCGAGCATGCTGACCGACATGGCCACCAACGTCGGCGAAGAGTCGATCGTCTCCCGTACCGGCGGCGCCCCGACGCTCGCCGTCGGCCTATCCCACATCATGCAGCAGCTCGTCGGCGGCGCGTCGATGATGAGCTTCTGGTACCACTTCGCCATCATGTTCGAAGCCCTGTTCATTCTCACCGCAGTGGATGCCGGCACCCGCGTCGCCCGTTTCATGCTGCAGGACAGCCTCGGCAACTTCTTCCCGAAGTTCAAGAACACGTCCTGGCGCCCCGGAGCCTGGACCGCCACGGCCATCATGGTCGCCGCCTGGGGAGCCGTGCTTCTCATGGGAGTGACGGATCCGCTCGGCGGCATCAACACGCTGTTCCCGCTGTTCGGCATCGCCAACCAGCTGCTCGCGGCGATCGCCCTGGCCGTGTGCATGGCCATCGTCGCCAAGCGGGGCCTGTTCAAGTACCTCTGGGTCGTTGCACTGCCGCTCGGTTTCGCCGCTGTCGTCACGATTTCAGCGTCGTTTCTGAAGATCTTCTCGACTACCCCAGCCATCGGCTACTTCGCGCAGAACCGCGCGTTCTCCGATGCCCTCGCCGCTGGCGAGACGAGCTTCGGCACCGCCCCGAACGTTCTCGCCATGGAGGCTGTCGTGCGCAACACGATGGTGCAGGGCGTTCTCTCGATCGTCTTCGTCGTGCTCGCGATCATCGTGATCCTCACTGCGATTCAGGCCACCTGGAACGCCTACCGCAAGAACTCCAGTGCCACGAGTGAAGACGATGCCGTGCAGTCGCAAATCTTCGCGCCGGCCGGGTTCATCATGACCCCGCCCGAAAAGGTACTACAGGCCGAGTGGGATGCCCTTCCGGTGGAGAAAAAAATCAAGGTCAAGGGTCACTGATGACCGTTCTGGCGGGCGTCCGCAAGGGCGCCCGCGGCGTGGTCTGGTTCCTTAAGGGGATTCTCGGCGAGGACGCCTACGAGAAGTATGTGGCGCACCACGCGAGTGAATGCGAAACGGATGCCGCGGGCGCAGGCCGCGCGCCGCATCCGCTCATGACCGAGCGCGAATTCTGGCGCGACCAGACGGACCGGCAGGACAAGAACCCGCAGGGACGCTGCTGCTGACAGCTAGTCTGGACCGATGACGATCGGGGGTAGGGCAGAGCGGCTGCGCGCGCTCCGCACCCGACTCGGTCAGCTGCCGCCGTGGGGACTCGTGCTGCTGATCTGGGGTCTGTCGCGGCTCGTCACGACCGCACTGCTCGGTACCGTTTTTGCCGTCGCCTCGCGGGCTGGCTGGACCTTCGCGAGCTACCGGCGCGACCCTAACTTCTTCACCTTCTCGGGGTCGTGGGACAGCTCGTTCTACCGACAAATTGCGCTGCACGGGTATCCGACCGAGCTGCCGACGGATGCCGCCGGACATGTCGAGCCAAACGTCTGGGCGTTTCTGCCGGTGTTTCCCTGGCTGTCTCGCGGTCTGGCGCAGCTGACCGGCCTCGACTTCTACGTGGCCGGCGTGCTCGTGGCGACCCTGTTCGGCGCCCTGGCCGCGCTCGCGCTTCACCGCCTGCTGGAACCGCGAGTCGGGAGCCATTCGGCGCTGTGGGCGGTGGCCCTGTTCTGTTTCGGGCCGCTGTCGTTCATTCTGCAGGTGGCCTACGCCGAGAGCTTGTTTCTGTTCCTGGTGTTCGCGAGCCTCTGGGCGATGATGGAGCGGCGCTACCTGCTGATGATTCCGCTCGCCGCGGTGGCCGCGTTCACCCGACCGGGCGTGCTCGCGCTGTCGCTGGCCCTCGCTCTCATGCTGCTGCTGCGCTGGCGGGAACGCGAGCGCTTCCCCTGGCGCGAGCGCTGGGCGATCGTGGCCGCCGGGCTGAGCATTGCCGCGGCCGGGCTGGCCTGGCCGCTCGTGGCCGGCGCCGTCACGGGCGTGCACGATGCCTATCTCGCCACGGAGTTGTCGTGGTGGACCGGCTTTGTGGGCCGGACGTCGTTCGTGCCGCTCACGCCGTGGATCCTGATGGCCGGCCGTTACCTCGGCGTAGCAGGCATCGTGCTGGTTCTGCTGCTCGTGGCCGGGTTCGGGTGGTGGTTGTCGCGGCGGGCGCTGCATCCGCTTCGGCCGGACGTCATCGCGTATTCGGCGAGCTACGCGCTCTACCTCGTGGCCGTGTTCCTGCCGCAGCAGAGCCTGTTTCGTCTGCTGCTGCCGCTGGCACCGCTGCTCGGCGACCCAATGATCGCCCGGTCGAAGCCGCTGCGTCGCGGCCTGCTCGTGGGCTCGATCGCCCTGCAGCCCGTCGCGATCTGGCTGCTCTGGTTCATCGGGTACCCCTAGTGTCAAACCCCGTAGATCAAGCCGCGCTGCTCGGCGTAGCGGGCGCGCACGTCGACGGCCCAGTCCCGGGCGGCTGAGGGCGTAAGTTCGGTCGCGATCTCGCGCTTCCACTCGGGAAACTCGCCGTCAAGGGCCCAGGCGGCCTGCCGGGCGGCGCCGAGAGCCACGTATTCGCCGGGGGCTGGCAGCAGGACCGGCACACCGAAGACATCCGCTGCGATCTTCTGCACAGCAGGCGATTGTGAGCCGCCGCCGATCAGAATGACCTGGCGCACGGGCACGCCCTGGCTGCGCAGCGAGTCGAGTGCGTCGGCGAGGCTGCAGACCAGTCCCAAAACGGATGCCTGGGCCAGGTTTTCGGGGCGCATATTGCCCCGTTGCATGCCGGTCAGCGAGCCGGTGGCATCCGGCAGGTTCGGGGTGCGTTCGCCGTCGAGGTAGGGCAGCATGAGCAGACCGTCGGCGTCGATCGGGGCGCTCAGAGCGAGCGCGCCGAAGCGTTCGATGTTCACGTCGAGCATGCCGGCCGTGGCCACGAGCGTGCGGGCACCATTGATGGTGGCGAGCAGGGGAAGCTGACCGCCGGCGGCGTCGGCGAACCCGGCGACCGAGCCGGAGGCATCCGCTATCTGGGCAGCGGTGCTGGCGAACACGGTGCCGCTCGTGCCGATAGACACGATCACGTCGCCTTCTTCGGCCCCGAGGCCGAGTGCGGCTGAGGCGTTGTCGCCGGCGCCGGCCGAGACGATGACGCCGCCGCTGGTGACCCCGGCCCGCTCCGACGGGCCGAGCACCCGCGGCACCCTGGCCGTGCGGCCGAGGGCGGACTCGAGCAGATCCAGGCGGTACTCGTTGCTGTGCACCGAGAAGTATCCGGTGCCGGAGGCGTCGCTGCGATCGGTCGTGGCCTCGACGGGCCGGCCGAGAATGTTCCAGGTGAGCCAGTCGTGCGGCAGCAGCACCTGTTCGACGCGGGCGGCGAGCTCGGGCCGGTTCGCGTGCATCCAGGCCAGCTTCGTGATGGTGAACGACGCGACCGGCACGACGCCGACCTCGTCGGCCCACATCGAGGCACCGTACTGCTCGGTGAGCGCTCTGGCCTGCGGGGCACTGCGAACATCGTTCCAGAGCAGGGCGTCGTGCACGGGCGTGCCGGTGTCATCGAGGGCGACCATGCCGTGCTGCTGCGCGCTCACACCAAGAGCGAGCACGTTGCCGGCGCCAGCGGCCGCGTCGGCGCCTCCGGCTTGCTCGAAGGCCTCCCACCAACGCGCAGGGTTGATGCTCGTGCCGTCGGGGTGGGGTGCGCTCTGCAGCTGCAAAAGCTCACCGGAGTCGGCGTCGACGCTCACGACCTTGCAACTCTGGGTCGAGGAATCGACTCCGACCACCACGCGACGTTTCAGTGCCAACGCATCTCCTTTGAAACCTAGTTGTGATCAGCCTAATCGAGGGACTTCAGGAGATGTTCGAGGGTGCCCCGGGCTCCGACCGTGTGCAGCAGGCCAAGCGCATGGTCGTAAGCCGCCACGAAGGCGTCGTCGTCGATCAGGTCGCCGAACAGGTCCCGGTCGCGCAGGAAGGAGTGCGGGTCGCTCGCGTAGCCGGTGGCGTTCTGCATGACGGTGTCTTTGACGCGGTCGACGACGTCGATCGGTTCACCGTGCTCGTCAATGCCCTCGGCGTAGCGGGCCCAGCTCGCCACGATCGCGGCGGAGAGGGCGAGCTCGCCGCCCCGGGCGGACTGCTCGCGGATCACCGGCAGCAGCCACTTGGGAATGCGGTCGCTCGACTCGGCGGCCAGGCGGGCAACGGTGTCGCGCACCCCCGGGTTGCTGAACCGTTCGATGAGCTGCGTCTTGTAGTCCTCGAGGTCGATGCCGGGTACCGGCTTGAGCGTCAATGATCCCTCGCGGTCCATGTAGGCGCGCAGGAACCCGGCGATGAGCGGGTCGGCCGCGGCGTCGTGCACGAGGTGGTAGCCCATCAAATGCGCAAAGTAGGCGAGCCCCTGGTGGCTCGCATTGAGCAGGCGCAGCTTCATGAGCTCGTACGGTTCGACGTCGCTCACGAGCTGGGCGGCCGACTTCTCGTACGGCGGGCGGCCGTCGGTGAACGCGTCTTCGAGCACCCACTGCAGGAACGGCTCGCAGACTACGGGCCAGTGGTCGGCGAGACCGAAGGCCTTCGCGATCTGGGCGCGGTCGTCGTCGGTTGTGACCGGGGTGATGCGGTCGACCATAGAGTTCGGAAAGCTCACGGAGGCGTCAATCCAGGCGCCGAGGTCTGCGTCCTTGGCCGTGGCGAAGGCCACGAAGGAGCGGCGGGCGACGCGGCCGTTGTCCTGTAGGTTGTCGCAGGACATGACGGTGAACGGCGGGGTCGAGCGTTCGCGTCGACGACGCAGGGCCTCGACGACGAGGCCGAAGACCGTCGTGGGGGCGGCATCCGCTTGCAGGTCGGCGGCGACCTGCGGGTTGCTGAGGTCGAACCGGCCGCTGACCGGGTGGATGTTATAGCCGCCCTCGGTGACGGTGAGGGAGACGATTTTCACCTCGGGGCTCGCGAGGCGTTCGATCACGGCCTCCACGTCGTCGGGGGCGAACAAGTAGTCGATGATCGACCCGATCACGCGGGCGTCGAGCGTGCCGTCCGGGTGTTTCACGACGAGCGTGTACAGGCCGTCCTGCTCGAGCAGGGCGTCGCGCATGCGGGCGTCGGAGGGCATGACGCCGACACCGCAGATGGCATAGTCGCGGGCGAGGCCCTGCTCGAGCAGGTCGTCGATCATGAGGGCCTGGTGCGCGCGGTGAAAACCGCCAACGCCGAAGTGCACGATGCCGGCCGTGAGACCGGTGCGGTCGTAGCTGGGAACCTGCACGGTCGCGGGCAGCGACGACAGTGTCGCGTTGCGGAGCTCGACCAGGGCGGGAGTCGTGGTGTCGGTCATGGGTTCCTCATTCATTCGGTGTGCGATTCAATCGGAGCAGCGCGGGCGGGGTCGGCGCGCAACTGCACCGCGCCTCCCAGATACAGCAGGGTGCCGTCAAAGCGGATGCCGCCCAGGTCTGCTAAAACGAGGGTCGCCCCGGTGTCCAGTCCGCGCACGCCGATGCCGACGGTGAGCCCGATCTGGGCGGCCTGCGCCGACTCCACGCCGGCGTCGGCGTCTTCAAACACGACGGCGCGGCGCGGGTCGATGCCGAGCCGCTGCGCCCCCAGGCGATACGGGTCGGGGGCGGGTTTGCCGCGCGACACATCGTCGAAGGTGACGAGGCCCACCGGGCAGGGCAGCCCAGCAGCCCGCAGCCGGGCGCGGGCCACGACGGCCACGGCGCTCGTCACGATGGTGAACCGGGCGCTAGGCAGCGCCAGCAGCAGGTCGCGGGCGCCGGGCAGGGCGCGCACGAGCGGGGCCGTTTCGACCTCTTTCAGCATGAGCGCGTGGTCCGCGCGGTGCACGTCGACGGCCGGCACGAGTTCGGCGATTGTCTCCCTGGCCGGTCGGCCGTGGATGATGTCGCGGTTAAAGTCGAAGCCGGGAGCATACTCGACGGCCCATTCGTTCCAGGCTACGGCGGCGGCTTCGTCGGAGTTGACGAGCACCCCATCGCAGTCGAACAGCAGGCCGTCGATCGGGTAGCTGCCGATCTCCGACGCCAGGCTGGCCGCCGTCACTGTGTGATCTCCGATTCGAGCGCGCTCGCACGCAACACGAGCACGCCGGCCTCGGCGGCCAGGGCGAGGATCGCGTCATTCACTTCCCCGTCGACGACGAGGTGGTCGACCTCGTCGAGCTGAGCGAACTTCACCAGGCCGTGCGCTTGGAACTGGTCATGGTCGGCGACGAGCACGACGGTGGTGGCGGCATCCATCGCGGCGCGCTTGATGCGAGCGGCTTTCGGGTTGGCAGCGAGCAGCTGGCCGCTCGGGGTGAGGCCGCTCACGCTGATGAACGCGAGGTCGATGCGAATGTGCTCGAGCGATTCTCGGGCCCACTGGCCGGATTGCGAGTCATCGACCGGATCGACGGCACCGCCGAGGTTGTAGACCGAGAGTTCGGAGTTGCGGCTTGCCACGAGGGCCACCGGAATCGAGGTCGTCACCACCTGCAGCGCGGCGGAGTTCGGCAGGCACACCGACAGCGCCTCGGCAATCGGCCCGGCATCGAGAAAGAGGATGCCGCGCTCCGGCAGCAGGGTCGCCGCCAGGGTGGCGACCGGGTGGGCGACCGGTTCCGGCACCGTCAGCCGGTCGAGGTCATTGACCGGGTCGGCGACGCTGATCGCACCGCCGTGGGCTCGACGCAGCCGTCCGTCGTCTTCGAGGGTGCGCAGGTCGCGGCGAATAGTCTCCTCCGCAACGGCGAGCGACTCGGCGAGCTCGTTCACCTCGACCCGGCCGGCACCGGCGAGCGCGAGCAGAATGCTCGCGCGACGGTCATCGGCGCTGCGACTGGTTGGATCCGGTTTCATGTGGGCTCCCCTGGTGTTCTCGACGACAGGTGTTCTTACAACTACTTGATCGCGCCCATGGCGAGGCCCGTGACGAGGCGCTTCTGCGCCAGCCAGCCGGCCAGGACCACGGGAAGAACCGCGAGAGTCGATGCTGCCGAGAGTACCGCGAGAAACTGCCCGCGCCCGTCGACGAAGCTGCCGAGGAACGGGGGAGTGGTGCGTGCCATGGTGGAGGTGAGCAGGCTGGCCAGGAAGTACTCGTTCCAGGCGAAGATGAAGCAGATCAGCGCGGCCGCAGCGATGCCGGGGGCGACGATGGGCATGACCACGCGCACGAGCTCGGTGAAGAAGTTGGCACCGTCGATCTGGGCCGCTTCGACGATCTCGAGCGGCACCTCGCTGAAGAACGAGCGCATCATCCACACCGCGAGCGGCAGGTTCATGCCCACGTAGAGAACGCTCAGGGCCGTGATGTTGTCGAGCATTCCGAGTCCCTGCAGCAGCAGATAGATGGGAATGATCGCGGCCGCGATCGGCATGAACCGGGTGGAAATGAAGAAGAACAGCGCATCGGTCGACTTGATGATCGGGCGAATGGAGAGGCCGTACGCCGCCGGAATTGCCAGCAGCAGCACGATGACGGTGCTCATGACGCTCGCGGTGAGCGAGTTGAGCAGGTAGACGCCGAACCCGCGGTCGAGCACCTCGGTGAAGCGGTCGAGGGAGAGTGCGGTGAAGATGGTCGGAGTTCGGGTCGCCGCCGCGGACTCGGTCTTGAAGGCGGTGAAGACCATCCAGGCCACCGGAAAGAAGAATCCGAGCGTGACGATCCACGTGAAAATGGTGAGCGCCGTGCTGGTAGCGCGGTGGCGCATCCGCTTGGCACGGCGGTGCGACTGGGCCGGGGCGCTTGCGCGGGGTACGGTGCCGGGCTTGGTGGCGGTGGCGGTACTCATGATTTGGCTCCTTCACTGGAGAAGATCTTGAAGAGCAGGCGAAGGGCGACGCTCGCCACGATGATGGTGAGCAGAACGGTGATCACGCCATAGGCGGCCGCTTCGCCGATTTCGAGGCCCACGAAGGCGCGTTCGTAAAGCAGGTAGGAGAGGGTCTTGGTGCCGCCCGTGCCGCGAGTCATGATGGCGATCGGGTCGAAGACCTGCAGCAGCATGATGCCGCCGAGCAGCACGGCCAGCTCGATGTACTGGCGCAGGTGCGGGAGGGTCATGTGCAGAAAGCTGCGAACTGGGCCGGCTCCATCAACGGATGCCGCCTCCAGCGTCTCCTTGCTCTGGCTCTGCAGCCCGGCGAGCAGGATGAGCATCATGAACGGCGTGTACTGCCAGGTGAGCACCATGATCACGGTGAGGGCGGGAAAGTCGGTGTTCCACTGCACGGGGTCGACGCCGAGCACCGAGAGGCCCCAGTTGACCATGCCGACGTTGGCGTCGAGCATGGACCATTTGAAGATGAGGGCTGCGGCGGCAGGCATCATGAGGAACGGCGTGATGACGAGGGTGCGGGCCAGGCCCTGGCCGAAGAACTTGCGGTTGAGCAGCAGGGCGATGCCGAGGCCGAAGAGAACGGAGAGCACGATCGACGAACCGGTGATGACCACGGTCGCCGACAGTGACTGCATGAACGCGCCGCCGGTGAAAACGGTCACGTAGTTGTCGAAGCCGGCGAAGCCGCGCGAGCCGGGACGCATCAGGTTCCAGTTTTGGAACGAGTAGTAGATGGTGACGAGGAAGGGAATCTGCGTCACGAGAATGGCGACGACGATGGCCGGCCAGACCAGGGTGCGGGCCAGGCGGAGGGCCTTCTTCTGGCCGGCGCTCAGCTCCGGTTTCGGGGGGCGGCGAAGCGTGCGTGACGCGGCGGGGGCCGGGTCGTGCGCGGGTTCAGCCACGATCAAATCTGGCGCGGTCATCTCTGAGTTCCTTCTCGTTCTCGGCGTTGAACTGACGAGGTTTGGGCGGCGCCTGGTCGACGCCGCCCGCGTTTGTGTGCTGGTTACTTCTGGGCGTCTCCGGCTTGCTGGGCCAGCTCCTGGCCCTTGTTGAGAACGTTCTCAACGGTGTCGCGGCCGGCGAAGACGTCGGCGATGTCCTGCGAGACCTGGTTGCCGAGGTCCTGGAACTCCGGCACGGTGACGTACTGGATGCCGACCCACGGCTGCGGGTTCACTCCGGGCTGCGTCGGGTTGACCCCGAGCATGATGTCCTTGGTGATCGGTGCGAACGCCGAGGCTGCGGCGAGGTAGTCGGCGTTCTCGTAGGTCGAGGTGCGGGATCCGGGGGGAACGCGCTCCCAGCCGAGAGTGCTGCCGACGAGGTTGATGTACTCGGTGCTGGTCGCCCAGCTCACGAACTCCCACGCGGCGTCCTGGTTGTTGCTGGTCTTCGGAATGGCGAGGTTCCAGGCCCAGAGCCAGCCGGATTCCTCGGTTTCCTTGACCGGGGCGTGCACGTAGCCGATCTTGCCGGCGACGGCGGAACCATCGGCCTCGATGGGGCCGGCAGCGCTCGTGGCGTCGTACCACATGGCCGCGTTGCCCTGCGAGAACAGGTTGAGGCACTCGGTGAAGCCGGTCGAGACGGGGTCGGCTTCGCCGGCATCCTTCACGAGGTCGGTGTAGAACTGTACGGCTTCGGTGAACTCGGGCGAGTTGACCTCGGCGTTCCAGTCCTCATCGAACCAGCTGCCGCCGAAGGTCTGCACGACAGTGGTCAGCGGGGCGAACAGCTCGCCCCAGCCGGGCTTGCCGCGCAGGCAGATTCCGGCCACGCCGTCGGACTTGAGGGTGCGGGCGAAGCCGGCAACCTCGTCCCAGGTGGGGTTGGTCGGCATTTCAAGGCCGGCCGCGGCGAACATGTCCTTGTTGTACATCAGGAAGGACGACTCGCCGTAGAACGGAACGGCAAAGAGGCTGTCGTCGACGGTGAGGGCTTCGCGCACGGGCGGCAGCAGGTCGTTGACGTTGTAGGCGGTGTCGGCTTCGGCGAGCGGGCCGAGGTCGACGAGCCAGTCGTTCTGGCCCCAGATCGGCACTTCGTAGCTGCCGACGGTGACGATGTCGTACTGGCCGCCCTGGGTGGCGACGTCCTTGGTGACGGCGTCACGCAGGTCGTTTTCTTCCATGGCGACGAAGTTCACCGTGATGTCGGGGTGGGAATCTTCGAAGGCGCCCTTGAGCTCCTCCATGTCCTTCATCTGCGGGTTGTTCACCGTAGCCAGGGTCAGTGTCACCGGGCCGTCGGCCTGCTGTGCGCCACCTCCGGCTCCGCTGCATCCGGCCAAAAGCACACCCACCGAAGAGAAGGCGATTGCGCTGAGGGCAAGCCTTTTCTTCATGGAATAAGACTTCGTCATCTCAAACCTCTTCATCGTCGACACGTCCTTGTGGACTGGTATGTAGTTACTGTGACCCGATTGAGTGGAAAAAGCAACTCAAATTGTGGTTTTGTGATGTTTTTGTGACGACAAAATGCCCGAGTCTGCATTATTTTTGCTGCGAAACCACAAAAACGGATGCCATCGGCCGGCTTCCGCCCGCCGGATTGCTAGTCTGAGGCGACGGCTGCGCGCCGTCGACTGCGAGGAGGCAGGCATGTACCCAGCGGAACGACAGGCCGCGATCGTCGCGCTCGCGCAGGGTGGCACCGGCGAGATCTCCGTGGCCGCTGCGAGCGTCGCGCTCGAGGTCACCGCCGAGACCATTCGCCGCGACCTCGTGGTGCTCGAACGCCAGGGCGTCATCCGGCGCCAGCACGGCGGTGCCCGCCTGGTGCAGAGCACGCCGTTCGAGATTGCCCTCGCGCAGCGGCGGTTGGAGAACGCGCCACAGAAACATCGCATCGCCCAGCGTGTGCTGCAGGAATTGCCGGAGGATGGCGTTGTGCTGCTGGATTCCGGCGCACTCACGCTGGTGATCGCATCCGTTTTTCCGGAGGACCGGCGATTGATCGTCGTGACCAACAATCTGCCCGCTGTGCGGCTGCTTTCGCGTAAACCGCTGCTCACGGTGCTCGCGCTGCCCGGTCGGGTGCGCAGTGTGTCGCAGGGAGCGGTCGACGAGTGGACTCGGGCACGCATCAGCCAGCTCAACGTGGACGTCGCGTTCGTCGGCGGCAACGGCCTGACCGCCGAGGCCGGGCTCACGACGACCATTCCCGACGAGGCCGAGGTGAAGCGTGCCATGATGCTGTCGGGTCGGCGGCGAGTGCTCGCCATGACCTCGAGCAAGATCGGTCAGAACTCGTTCTGCCACGTCGCCGACGCCAATGAGTTCGACCTCATCATCACCGACGACGGAATCGACCCACGCCAGGCCCGCAAGCTGAGCGCCGCCGGGCCGGAGCTCGCGATCGTCTGAGCTGCGACCTAGCGCGCAACCGGCTCGCCGAACAGCGCGAACAGCCAGATCACGATCGATGCCATCACCATCGACCAGGTGACCAGGCCCAGAAATAGGCGGGTTGCGAGCGAGGGGCCTGATGCCGGCGTGACGCCCGGGTCGATGATGGGATCCTCCCGCAGGGAATGGCGTGCCTGGCTCCAGATCGCCGGAACGAGCACGAGCAGCGCCGAAATGATCACGACGGCCAGCGCGGGAACCGTGAAGAGAGTAACAGCGGAGTCGATCGCGAGGTTCAGCCCGATGGGGAGGGCCAAGCCCAGCAGGACGGCGACCACGAACATCCAGGCCCGCGGGCGCACCCGCGCGAGCGACCGCAGGAACGTGGGCATCAGTACGGCGCCGACGATCACGAGGACGAACATGGTGATGGTGGGCAGATCGACGCGCACCGCCTCCCCCTGCACGAGCGGCAGCGCCGACACCGTGAACCCGATGAGCCCCAGCACACCGAGACCGGCCCGCAGGCCCACCCCGTTCACCGCGCGTTGCGGCATGGTCGCCAGGCCGAGCTCGGCCGCGTAGTTCCTGGGGCTGCCGAAGCACTCTTCGGCGCTCGTTCCGGAGTCGGCCAGAAACTCCCACGCACTGGCCAGCGCATCGCCGATGTCGATGCCCGGCACCGCGAGCAGTCGCAATTCGATCGTGAACTCGTCGAACCAGGTTGCGTCGTCCAGCTTCGCCGAGCGGATGCCCGCGCTGCCGTTTTCGAGATCACGCGGGTTGGTCGTCATGATTCGGCCCCTCTTGTTGGATCGGACATCAATTACTCGGGTAGAGGGCGAAGGTGAGCACGAAGCTGATGGCACCGTAGACGACCATGATCCAGTTGGCACCCACGTACAGAACGCGAGATACCCGGGTCGGGCGCGGCTCGGGGTCACCGCCAGGCTCAATGATGGGGTCGTCCTGGAAGGTGTGTCGCACCTGGTTGAAGATTGGGGGTGCCAGCAGAAGCACTGCAGCTCCGATGGCGATCGGCACCGGCGGGAGCGTGAACAAGATCAACTGTCCCTGATACACGATGAGCGCGAACGGACCCCAGCACACGAATGGCAGCCCACACGCGACCAGCCATAACCGAAAGCGACGAGCGCGCACTATCCAGGGGATGACTCGGGGTATCAATGCAATTGTCACCACCATCCCGGCCAGGCTTATGAGCATCCACAACCGCACGACCAGAGTCTCGTCACCGGCCGCAAGGGGAAAGGACGCTTGCGCCAGCACGACCAGCCCGATGGCACCTATGCCGCTGGTCACGAGGGTCACTCTGGCCGCAGCCCCGGCCGGAGGCAGTGTCGGGAGGTCGAGCGCGGCGGCATAGTGCTGGGCGCTGCCGGAATCGCTGCTGTCGTGATCGATCGGGTTGCTGGTCATCATGATTCGGCCGGCCCTTTCTGCAGGTGATCGTGCACGGTGGTGGAGAAGAGCTGCCAGTGGGCAGACTGGTCCGCAAGTTCCTGCTGCCCGTCATCGGTGAGCGAGAAGTACTTGCGCCCGGGTCCCCCGGTGCCCGGTCGCCATTCGGCGGCGATCCAGCCGGCCGCCTCAAAGCGGGTGAGCAGCGGATAGAGCGTGCCACCCTTGATGGCGCCGAACCCCGCCGCTTCGAGCGCGGTCGCGATCGCATACCCGTAGGTCGGGCCGGGCGCGAGCGTGCGAAGCACGCACAGGCTGAGGGCCGCGCGCATCCAATCGGCCGGCCAGGGTTTCGGTTGCATGACTACATAGTCTCACTAGTTAGTCAGACTGTCTACTTGAGCAGTGACCAGCGCGGGACTTCGCAGAGCTGCGAACCGGGCACGTCGAGCCGACCCGTAGCTTTTAATGACCGAGGTGTGAGTTTCAGGCGCTTGAAACGTTTAAATCGGATCGAAACTCACACCTCAGCACGCGCAACTCAGTGCACGTACTCCAGGAGGTCCGCCCCGACGGCGCGCATACCAGCGAGCACCGCGAGCCGGGTCATCAGCTGGGCGTCGTCGAACACCATCGACACCGCGTAGGTCACGCCGGCACGCGGACCCCGCAGGACTCCCACCTCGCAGCGCACCCCAGCAGCCGTCCCGGTCTTGTTGACCATGAGCAGGCCGTGATCGCTCTCCCGGTGGGCCAGCGGATCAAGTCCGAATGCACTGGCCACGAGCGACAGGTCGGTGTTGAGCGATAGCCAGCCGATCACCCGCGCGCTCGTCTCGGCGTCGACGATCTCGCCGCGGGCGAGCGCGGTGAGCAGCCAGGTGAGTTCCTTGGCGCTGCCCACGGACAGCTGTGGGGCGTCGTCCGGGCCGCGCTTGTCGCGCACCAGGTCGAGCAGCGCCGTGCGACTGAGTCCGAGTTGCTCCGTGCGAGCGCGCACCGAGTGCAGCCCCACGGCGCGAATGAGCACGTTGGTGGCGAGGTTGTCGCTCGTCGCACCGACCAGGGCAGCGAGGTCGGCAACGCCGAGGCGTGAAATCTGCAGGTGCTGCCAGACGCCGGAATCGCCCACGGCATCCGCACTCAACCGTTCGAGCATTGTGGCAAGACCGAATTCGGCGTCGTTCAGGCGCGCGGCCACCTCGATCAGCAGCAGCACCTTCCCCACGCTCGCCGTCGGCATCGACACGTGGTCGTCGACCGAGAACAGCACGCGTCCGGTCGCGAGATCGGTCGCCCGCGCCGAAACCTGCACGCCGTTGAGGGCGAGTTCCCCGAGAAACGCGAAGCCGCGGGTGAAATCCTCAGGCTTGTCCGCCGTGCGGTGCTTGCCGCCGGGGAGTGCGGCGTGGCGAGAACGGGCCGGGACAGCATCCGCTCGGCTGAAGGTAGCGCTGTCGCCATCGCGCCTGGAATAGACCACTGGGTCGATCCTCTCTTCGGCAAACGCCCCGCGCTGGCCTCATCCCCGGCTCAGAAGAACCTGCTCCAGACTAACCCCCGACGGGGGCCACCGGGCTACCAGATGGTGACGCGCTTCTCGGGAGCGAGGTAAAGGTCATCCGCTTCGCCCACCTGGAACGCCTCGTAGAACGCGGGAATGTTGCTGACGATCTGGTTGCAGCGAAACTCGTTCGGCGAGTGCGGGTCGATCGCCAGCAAGCGGATGGCCTCAGCGTCGCGTAATTTCATCTGCCACGCCTGGGCCCAGGAGAGGAAGAAGCGTTCAGCGCCGGTGAGGCCATCGATAACCGGCGATTCTTCACCGTTCAGCGAGAGAAGGTAGGCCTTCCAGGCGATAGAGAGCCCGCCGAGGTCGCCGATGTTCTCGCCGATCGTGAGCGCACCGTTGACGGTGTTCCCGGGGATAGCTTTCGGTTCGAGGCCGTCGAACTGGGCAATGAGCGCGGTCGTGCGCCGCTCGAAGGCTGCCTTGTCGTCGGCGGTCCACCAGTCGGTGAGGCGGCCGTCGCCGTCGTACTTGGAGCCCTGGTCGTCGAAGCCGTGGCCGATCTCGTGGCCGATGACCGCGCCGATCGCACCGTAGTTGGCGGCTGGGTCGCGCGCGTCGTCGAAGAAGGGAAACTGCAAAATGGCGGCCGGAAAAACGATCTCGTTGAATCCGGGGTTGTAATAGGCGTTGATGGTCTGCGGGGTCATGAACCATTCGTCGCGGTCGAGCGGCTTGCCGATCTTGCCGAGCTCACGCTGAAACTCGAACTCGCCAGCGGCCTTGACGTTGCTGATCAGGTCGTCTGCGGTGATCTGGAGGCTGGAATAGTCGCGCCATTTCACGGGATAACCGATCTTCGGCGTGAACTTGCTGAGCTTCTCGAGCGCCCTGGTGCGGGTCTCTTCGGTCATCCACTCGAGGGTGCTGATGCTGTTCTCGTAGGCCGCGACGAGGTTGGCCACGAGCACGTCCATGCTCTCCTTGGCGCTGGGCTTGAAGTGACGTTCCACGTAGATGCGGCCGACGGCCTCGCCGAGGGCGCCCTCCACGAGCGAGACGCCGCGCTTCCAGCGGTCGCGCAGCTGCGGGGTGCCGCTCAGGGTGCGGCCGTAGAAGTCGAAATTCGCCTCCACGAATTCACCAGACAGATACGCAGCACTCGAGCGGATGACCTGCCAGCGCAGCCAGTCCTGCCACGACTGAAGGCGGTCTTCGGTGAGGGTGGTGGCGAGGCCTGCGATGTAGCTGGGCTCCCGCACGACAACCTCTTCGAGAGCGCCGGCCGGGGCGTCGAGGCCCTCCAGCCAGAGGTCAACGTCCGCGCCGGCAGCGAGCGCGGAGACCTGGCCCCAGGTGCGCAGGTTGTAGGTCTTCTCGCTGTCGCGGGTTTCGACCTTGTCCCAGTGATGCGAGGCGAGTTCGGTTTCCAGGGCGAAAACGCGCGCTGCGCGGTCGGCGGCGTCTGCGAAGCCGGCAAGGGTGAACATCCGCTCGAGGAACTCGAGGTACTTGGCCCGAATGTCGGCGAACTTCTCTTCGCGGTAGTACGACTCGTCGGGCAGGCCGATGCCGCCCTGAGCGATGAAGACGAGGTAACGTTCGGGGTTGCCCGGGTCGTTGTCGACGTAGAGGTGGAAGGCGCCGGCGACGCCGCCCCGCTCGAGGCGGCCGAGGGTCGCGAGCAGTTCGGAAATGGTGGTGACGGCGTCGACCGCCTTCAGGTCACTCTCCAGCGGGGTGGCGCCGAGCGCTTCGATGCGTTCTTCGTCGAGGAAGCTCGTGTAGAGGTCGCCGAACTTGCGCTCGAGGGTGCCGGCGGGGGCAGTCTGTGCCTCGACGATGATCTCGCGCACGGCCTTCTCGGCGTCTTCGGCAAGCATCATGAACGAGCCCCAGCGGGCCTTGTCGGAGGGGATCTCGCTGCGCGCGATCCATTTGCCGTTGACGTGCCGAAAGAGGTCGTCTTGCGGGCGCACCTCCGGGTCAAGTTCGTGTCTGTTGATTCCGGATTCAGTCGCCAGTGAGGTCATGGGTTCAGCCTATCTGGGGCGGGTGACAGGTGGCCCAACGGGCGAGATGCGAGCGGCCGCTGTCCTGGTTTGGAGCAAGACCTCAGCAATAGGTGGATGACGTCGTTCGAGAATCTGACCGTCTTCAGTCCTTGACGCACAACGACGACTCTCCCGGCTCCCGGGGCGCTGCATCTACTGCGATTCCAACGCTGTGCTGAGAGCACAGTCGGCCCAATTGTTCGCTGTCAGCGGGTACCTTAGGCTGCGCGACGTTGATCCAGTAGTGACAAAACAACGGGTAATTCAAACAGAGACAAGGATCGACGTCTCCTTCTGACGACGGTTGCACGAGACGTAGAAACCACGCTCGACAAATTAGCTGAAACCAAGTCAAATTAGACTCGGCCAAATGCTGCCCGACTTGAGTTGTCATCCAGGATCTATACGTCGTCGGTCACGACCGGGATCATGACGGCGAGCGGATGCTGTACACAGTCAAACCGCGGTTCTGCGGCATCAGCATTGGAAAGTTCCGCTTCTTCAATCCGGCCTACCGCGCAGGGCCGCTGCTTTTTTACGGGGTCGGCGTGGTTTTTTCCGTCGTTGTGGGGCGGGAACGTCCAACGTCGGAACAGCCCGCAACATGAATTGGTCAAAGTCGGGGACAGTGAACGCGGCGTAGCCATGTTCCGGTGTATACAGGAGGCCCATTTCTATCAACTCCGCCCGAGTCGGACCGACCTGTGTCGATTCTCGTCCCATGATTCGCGCAACATCTGACGCCTTTTGTGCGCCCGGCCCCAGTTCAGCCATCGCCCTCATGTATGCAGTCTGAAGGGGCGTTGACCGATCGAGTCGGACTCGGAAGAAGGATCCGTCAAGCTTGGAATCGTAGGCTTCCTCTGCAATCGCAACATCGTCACGGGTGATCCGATGCGCGTTCGCCACCGTCCAGACCTGATACCCGAGCTCCTGGATGAAGTAGGGATACCCCCGAGTAATTTCCATTGCAAGGTCGACGGCATCCTCGTTAAAAATTGCGCCCTCATTGGCTGCGGGCTCGGTGAGCGCCTTTCGCGCGTCGTCGCCTTCGAGCGATCCAATCTTCGGAAATTTGAAGAGCCGTTCAGCATACGACTTGGCATCGCCCGCTAGTTCTGTGATTTGAGGAAGACCGGCCCCGACGAAAGTGACGGGCAGCTTCTTCTGCACCGTCTTGTGTACGGCCTGAATCAGGGCTTCGAGTTGAGTGCTTCCCAGGAATTGCACTTCGTCAATTAGGATTACCAATCCCTTTTCTTGCTCCTTCGCGGCTTCACCAATCGCAACAAGTACGTCGGTCAGATCCATGCCAAGATCGCCATGGTCGGCAAAGCCTTCTGCTGGTGGAACATCCCACGAGAGTGACCATGCGCCTTGGCCATCCACTGACACCGCGAATGCGCTAAGCACCTCGGCAGCGCGCTTGCCTCGAGCAGTCCATCGAGCTCTCGATGCCAGCCGGAGTAGTGCTGACTTTAGCTGCGAGAACATTGCCTGACGAAAATGAGTGTTGTTGTGTTTGCTCGCCTCGAGCTCGATCACTTCCCATTTTGAAGCGATGGCTATTTCGACGAATCGATTGAGCAATACCGTCTTGCCAACCCCCCGGAGCCCCGTGATAATCATCGATTGCTCGGACCTGCCGCGGGAAAGTCGCTTGAGCAGCGTCTCGAAGGCCTCCGTGTGAGCGTCTCGCCCGATGAGGATCTCAGGTGCGGCGCCGGCATTCGGTGTGTACGGGTTGTCAATGTTTTCCACGTGGACAGTTGAGGCACTTTAGTTTGGTTTATCTATTTTTTCTAAAGTTACCTAATCTCCCAAATCGAACATGTCTGAGCCGGCCACGCACCCTCTGGTCCCTAGACCGATCACGCGACAGGGACCGGCCACCCGGCGAGGCTTACCGCAACCGGGTAGCGCGCACCCGATACGGGTGGGCGCTACGGTAACGGGCGTAGCGACCACCGGTATCGGGCGCGGTCGTGCAACAAGAACGCTTACAGCGCCTTGAGCTCCTCGGTCACCTGGGCAACGGACTTCTTGGCGTCGCCGAAGAGCATGGTGGTGTTGGTCGCGAAGAACAGAGGGTTTTCGATGCCGGCGAAGCCCGAGCTCATCGAGCGTTTGAGCACGATCACCGACCGGGACTCGGTCACGTTCAGCACGGGCATGCCGAAGATGGGCGAGTTGGGGTCGTTGCGGGCCGCGGGGTTGGTGACATCGTTGGCGCCGATGACGATGGTGACGTCCGTGCGTGAGAACTCGCCGTTGATGTCGTCCATTTCCTTCATGGCGTCGTAGGAGACGTCGGCCTCGGCGAGGAGCACGTTCATGTGCCCCGGCATACGTCCGGCCACCGGGTGGATGGCGTACTTGACCTCGATGCCGCGGGCTTCGAGCACCTTGGCCATGTCCTTCACGGCGTGCTGGGCCTGGGCCACAGCCAGGCCGTAGCCGGGCACGACGATGACCTGGTTGGCGTAGGCGAGCTTGATCGCGGCATCCGCTGCTGAAGTGGACTTCGCGTGCTGGTCACCGGTGCTGGTGGCCGCAACGCCCGTGGAACCGCCGCCGAAGCCGCCGGCCACGATGGAAAGGATCGACCGGTTCATGGCCTTGGCCATGAGGTTGGTGAGGATCGTGCCCGACGCCCCGACGATCATACCGGCGACGATCATCGCGATGTTGTTCAGCGCGAGCCCGGCCGCTGCCGCCGAGAGACCGGTGAGCGCGTTGAGCAGGGAGATGACGACCGGCATGTCGGCGCCGCCGATCGGGAGCACGGTCATGACCCCGAGGATGCCGGCCAGGATCAGGATTACGCCGAACCAGATCGGATCTGCGCCGGTACTGGCCGAGCCGATCCCGACGATGACGGCCGCGAGCACGGAGCCGAGGAACAGGATCGCGTTGAGCGGCTGCTGCAGGCGGCCGACCGAGAGCGGATGCCCGGGCAAAATCTGCTGCAGTTTCATGAACGCCACGATCGAGCCCCAGAACGACAAGGAACCGATGATGGCCGCGAACAGGGAGGCGATGACGAGCGGAAGCACCGGGCCGGACGCGACGCGCAGGCCGGTGAAGCCGTCGCTTTCGATGAACTCGCCCCAAGCGATGAGGGCGACCGTTCCGCCGCCGACGCCGTTGAACAGGGCGACGAGCTGCGGCACCGCCGTCATCTTCACCTTGCGGGCGGGCGGGATGCCGACGATCACTCCCACCACGAGGGCGGCGATGATCACCAGCCAGCTGCTGGTTTCGCGGATGTGGATCAGGGTCGCGATGAATGCGACGCCCATGCCGGCCGCGGCGATCTTGTTGCCGCGCACGGCAGACCGGGGCGCGGTCAGCCCCGACAGCCCGAGAATGAACATGGCGAAGGCGACGATATAGAGGGCGTAGACGAGGATATCCATGGTCAGTTCTTCCCGTCGGTCGCGCCGCTGGTGGGGCGGGTTTTGAACATGGCGAGCATTCGGTCGGTCACGACGAAGCCGCCGATGACGTTGACGGTTCCGAACACGATCGCCACGAAGGAGATGATCTGCAGCGGAATGCTGGGGTTGTGCGCGGTGCCGAGAACGACCAGGGCGCCGAGCACGACGATGCCGTGGATGGCATTGGTGCCCGACATGAGCGGGGTGTGCAGGGTGTTGGGCACCTTGGAGATCACGGCGAAGCCGATGAAGCCCGAGAGTACGAGAATGGCGATATTCGCCAAAAAGCCGGTGTAGTCCATGGTCAGATCCTGTTCGAGACTGAAACGCGCGTGACGCAGGAGAGCGCCACCACGTCGTCGGAATAGTCGGGGTCGAGTCGGCCGTCACGCACGAGCAACTCGAGCAGCGCGGTGAGGTTCTTCGAGTACAGCTCGCTCGCATGCTCGGGCATTGTCGAGGGCAGGTTGAGCGGGGACGCAATCGTGACACCATTGATGACCACGGTCTCGCCGGGAACTGTGAGCTCGCAGTTGCCGCCGGTCTCGCCGGCCATGTCGATGACGACACTGCCCGGTTTCATACCGTGCACGGCCGCGGCGGTCACGAGCCGCGGCGCCGGACGCCCCGGAACAAGCGCGGTGGTGATCACGACATCGAAGGTGGAAATCGCAGTCTCGAGGGCGGTCTGCTGCTGGGCGCGCTCCTCGGCGGTAAGTTCGCGGGCATAGCCGCCGTCACCGGCCGCATCAATGCCAACGTCGAGCCACTGGGCTCCGACCGAACGCACCTGGTCGGCGACCTCCGGACGCACGTCATAGCCGGTGGCACGGCCGCCGAGTCTTTTGGCGGTCGCGAGCGCCTGCAGCCCCGCAACGCCGACACCGAGCACGAGCACGCTGGCCGGCTTGACCGTGCCCGCCGCGGTGGTGAGCATCGGGAAGAACCTGGTCGAGAGGGATGCCGCCAGGATGACGGACTTGTAGCCGGCGACGTTCGCCTGCGACGACAAGGCGTCCATGACCTGAGCCCGGGAGATGCGCGGGATCGCCTCGACCGCGTAACCGACGATGCCCGCGTTCTGCAGGGCGGCGATCTTGTTCTCGGTGTTTCGCGGTGCGAGGAACCCGATCAGCGTCGAGCCCGCCTTCAGCCGAGCGATCTCGGTGTCGGTGGGCGGAGCGACCTTGAGCACGATGTCCGCGCTCCAGGCGTCACCGATGGTGGCGCCGGCTGCGAGGTAGAGGTTGTCACCCATGAGGGCCTCCGCCCCCGCGCCGGACTCGACGACAACGTCAAGTCCCTTCGCAATGAGGGAGGCCACGGCGCGCGGCACGAGGGCGACGCGCCGCTCATCCGCCCCGCTCTCGCGGACGACGCCGATGCTCGGTGCCTCCTGGTGTGTTTGGTTATCAGGCACGGTGGAGCCTTTCGAAGCGGATGTTCGCACACTCGTCTGTGAGGCGGCAATCACCCTTGCGGATGGAAAGGGCACCTTGGGCCGGGATTGGTGTTCCCGGCGCAGCAAAGCGTGCCCGAAGCGTCCACGGTCGGCAGAAGCTTCTGCCAAGAACCTATCCGGATGGGGCCAGCGATAGGCCGAATTCGCGTTCATCATTAGTGAAAGATTCGGCATTCTTAACAATTCCGCACGATGCTTGGCCTGACTGGAGCCGCCTTCGCACGGTGAGCCGTCGGCATCCGTTGTGCATTATTGGCATTCTTGGAAGCGGCCAGCGGATGACCGCGCCCGATACGGTAACGGGGATAGCGAGCACCGATATCGGGCGCGGCCGCGGGGGCGCGCGGGGCCGCCGTAGAGTCGAACCATCAACATTCTGCGGGCCCAGCCCATTGACCGGGACATTCTGCGCCTCGCCGTGCCCGCGCTCGGCGCCCTCGTGGCCGAACCGCTGTTTCTGCTGGCCGATTCGGCCATGGTCGGGCACCTCGGCACCACCCCGCTGGCCGGACTCGGCCTGGCCAGCGCGGTGCTGCAGACCATCATCGGCCTCATGGTCTTTCTGGCCTACAGCACCACCCCGGCGGTGGCCCGATGGCTCGGTGCCGGCGACACGCGCCGGGCCGTCTCGGTCGGCATCGACGGGCTCTGGCTCGCCCTCGGCCTCGGCGTCGTGCTCGCGGCCTTCGGCCTGCTCGCCACCCCGGCGCTGGTCGGCGCGTTCGGCGCCGAAACGACCGTGACAGCGGATGCCGCCACCTACCTCGGCATCTCCATGTTCGGCTTGCCCGCCATGCTGCTGGTGTTCGCGGCCACCGGACTGCTGCGCGGCCTGCAAGACACCCGCACCCCGCTCTACGTGGCCGGGATCGGTTTCGGCGCGAATATCGCGCTCAATTACGTGTTCATCTACCTGTTCGGCTGGGGCATCGCCGGCTCTGCCGTGGGCACCGTCGTGGCGCAATGGGGCATGGTCGCCGTATACCTCGTCGTGGTCGCCAGGCATGCCCGGCGCCACAGCGCGCCGCTACGTCCGCACCGAAAAGGCATGTTGATCGGCGTCCGAAGCGGCGGCTGGCTGTTCCTGCGCACCCTGAGCCTGCGCGCCGCCATGCTGCTCGCCGTGTTCGTTGCCGCCCAGCTCGGCTCCCCCGAACTCGCCGCCTTTCAGATCGCAATGACCCTGTTCGCGACGCTCGCCTTCGCCCTCGACGCCCTCGCGATCGCCGCCCAGGCCCTCGTCGGGCGCGGCCTCGGCGCCGGGGATGTGGCTCAGGTTCGCGCGGTGCTCCGCCGCTGCCTGGAGTGGGGCGTACTCGCCGGCCTCGTGCTCGCTGTCGTCGTCATCGGCACGAGCGGCGTGCTCGGGCATGCATTCACCAATGCCTCAGCCGTGACCTCCCTGCTGCCACTGACCCTGATCGTGCTGGGGGCGTCTGCTCCCCTCGGCGCGGTCGTATTCGTGCTCGACGGCGTGCTGATCGGAGCCGGTGATGCCCGCTATCTGGCACTGACCGGGCTGGTCAACCTCGCCGTGTTCGTGCCACTCGCCGGCGCGGTACTCGCCTGGGCGCCGGCGGGCGAGGCCGGGCTCGCGCTGCTCATGGCGGCGTTCGCGCTCGGCTACCTCGGTGCCCGCGCCGTGACACTGTCACTGCGAGCCCGCAGTATGGCCTGGATGGTCGTCGGCGCGCGCTGATCAGCTGAGCAGATGCGGTGCCGCATCCGTATCCGTTGCCGGTGCCGGTGCCGGTGCCGGTGCCGGTGCCGGTGCGTGGCTAGTGCGGATCGACCGGATGCTCAATGTAGCGCGGGCTCTTCGGGTTCATGACCGAGTTGCGGCGACCATAAGAGAAGTAGATGACCAGACCGATGACAAGCCAGATGCCGAAGCGCAGCCAGGTCTCCCAGTGCAGCTGCGTGATGAGGAAGGCAGAGGAGAGCACCCCGAACACGGGTACCCAGGGCATGAAAGGCAGCCTGAAGGTGCGCGGAACATCGGGTCGGGTGCGTCGCAGCACGATCACGGCGACGCAGACCACAACGAAGGCGGCAAGAATCCCGATGTTGGTGAGGTCGGCAATCAAACGGATCGGGAAGACCCCGGCCAGTACGGCCGCGGCCAGGCCGGCGATCCAAGTCACGCGGGCGGGGGTTCCCCTTTTATCGGTGCCGGAGAACCATTTCGGCAGCAAGCCATCGCGGCTCATCGAGAACCAGACCCGACTGACGCCGAGCAGGAAGGTCAGCATGACGGTGAGGATCGAGATGACAGCGAAGGCCGAGAGCACGGTCGCGACGACTGGAAGCCCAACGGACTGGAACGCGACGGCAAAGGCGGCGGTCGGGTCAATATCCTGCCAATTCTGCATGCCAGTGAGCACGAGAGTGGCGAGCACGTAGAGCACCATGGCGATGGCGAGCGAGAGCAAAATTGCCTTCGGCATGTGCTTCTTGCCATCTTTGGCCTCTTCGGCGGCGGTACTCATGGCGTCATAGCCGAAGACGGCGAAGAAGACAGTGGCTGCGCCGGTGAAGACCGCGCCGAACCCGTTCGGCAAGAATGGAACGTAATTCTGGGTGTTGATGTAGAAGAACCCCAGCGCGATGATGGCGAGGATCAACAGCACCTTGAGCCCTACGGCGACGAGCTCAAAGCGGCCGAAGGTCTGCGTTCCACGGCTGAGGATAAAGGTCACGAGCACGCACACCACGATGGCGGGCAGGTTGATCAGGCCGCCGTCCAGGGTATCGGGGGTGCCCTGCATCCAGGTCGGAACGTCGATGCCGATGCCACTCATGAACTCGGTGAAGTACCCCGAGATGCCGATCGCGACGACGGCGACGATCGCGATGTACTCGAGCAGCAGATCCCAGCCGATGAACCAGCCGACGATCTCACCGAGGGCGACATAGCCGTAGGTGTACGCAGAGCCGGCGCGAGGAATCATTCCGGCGAACTCCGCGTAGCTGAGGGCGGCGGCGGCGCTCGCGAGTCCGGCGATCAAGAACGAGATAAGCACGGCCGGACCTGCGCCTTCGCCGTCCGGGCCGCCGTTCGCAACGAGTCCAGCGAGGGTGAAAATGCCGATTCCAATGATGCCGCCGACGCCGATCGCGGTGAGCTGCCAGAGTCCGAGGCTCTTGAAGAGACCGTTCTTGGCGGCCTCATTGCCGATGTCGGTAATGGGTTTGCGCCTCATGACCGAATAGGGATTGCGCTCGTTCATCAGGCCTCCATTGGCTTGGCTACAACTGCATTTGGCGCGCGACCGAAACTTTATTTATTTCTAAGGGTGGCACATGCGCGAGCCGGCGCCGTGCGACTCGCTGAATGTGGGACTGTTCAGGTTTCCCGGTGTAGAGGTCAGCGGATGCGGCGGTGCACCGATTGCGGCACGAGATAGGCCTTCAGACCCTCCGGCCCGAACTCGGCGCCGAGGCCAGAATCGTGGCGCCCGGCGAACGGCGCCGCATGATTTGAGGCGAAGAAGCCGAGCCCCACCGAACCGGTGTCGAGGCGCGAGGCGAGCGCGAACGCCCGGTCGGGGTCCGCGGAGAAAATCGTGCCGCCCAGCCCGAACGACGTGTTGTTGGCGAGCGCCACCCCCTCGTCGATCGAGGAGTAGCGCAGGATCGACAGCACCGGGCCGAAGATCTCCTCCCTGGCGATGCGCATGTCGGGCTTCACGTCGGCGAACACCGTGGGCTTCACGAAGAATCCCTGATCAAAGCCGGATGGTACGTCGCCGCCGGTCGTGGCGCGGGCGCCTTCGGCCACGCCGCTGCGCAGGTATTCGCGCACGGTCTGCTCCTGGGCGCGCGTAGCGGCCGGTCCGAAAACAGTGTCGGGCTGCATCGGATCGCCCTGTTTGGCGGCCGCGATGGTGGCGGTGACCATGTCGACGAGCTCGTCATAGCGCTCGGCCGGCGCGAGAATGCGGGTCGAGATGTAGCAGGTCTGCCCGGTGTTGCGCATGCAGGTGCGGATCAAAACTTTCGACAGCGCGTCGAGGTCGACGTCGGGCAGCACGAGCGCGGACGACTTTCCGCCCAGTTCGAGCGTGACCGGTCGCAGCAGTGTGCCGCAGGCCCCGGCAATCGTGCGCCCGACCGGGGTCGACCCGGTGAAGGCCACCTTGTCGATGCCGGGGTGCTTCACCAGCGCGTCGCCGAACGAGCCGGGCCCGGTGACGAGGTTGATCACCCCGGGCGGAATGCCCGCGGCCACAGCTGCATCGACAATGAGCCGCACCGAGAGCGGGGTCGGCGAGGCCGGCTTGATCACGACGGTGCAGCCGGCCATCAGGGCCGGGGCGAGCTTGGCGACAACGAGGTTGATCGGAAAGTTCCACGGCGCGATCAGCGCACAGACGCCGATCGGGTCCTGCCGCACCACGGTCTCGCCCGACCCGTCGGGAAACGGCCGAACGTCCGGCGTTTCGAGCAGGCCGGCGAGCGAGGCGAAGTAGCGAAAGATCGAGGCGGCGTTGCCGGCGGCCCGGCTGGATTCCGCGACCGGCGACCCGTTCTCCCAGGTGTTGGTGTGCGAGATCGCCTCGGCGCGCTTCTCGACCTCGTCGGCCAGCCGCAGCAGAAAGCCGGCGCGGTCTGTGGGAGTCAGGGCACGCCATCCGCTGAAGGCATGACGCGCAGCCGCGACCGCCCGGTCAAGATCGGCGACGGATGCCTGCGGCACCGACCCCCAGACCTCTTCCGTTGCCGGGTTGGTCACCAGGGTTCGACCGGTGCCGGTGGCCGGCGTCCAGTCGCCGTCAATGAACAGGTCGTCGGTGTGCCGGTAGGGCAGGGTGGCGGTCACTGGCTGAGCGTCAACCAGGCTGGTCACGCGCCGCTCCCGTCGAGGGCGGGCGCGTCGACGCCGCTGGCAAGGACATCCGTTTGCAGCAGGGCTTCGGCACGTTCGAGTTCGGCGAGCGCCATCTCATGAGCGGCCGCGGTGATCAGCTCGGGGATGATATCGGTGCGCAGGCGCCGGCAGTAAGCGGATGGCTCCTGGCCGAACCAACCCGAGGCGAGCGCGATTCCGGTGGTGGTGAAGCGCCAAAGTCGATCGGCGTCGCGCACCAGGGAATCCTCGATCGAATAGCTCTCCGGGCGGGTGTCGTGCCCGTCGATGATGTCGGTGACGCGGGCCACGAAGTCCAGGTCGTAGCCGAGGGCCGGCAGCACCTCGCGGGCGATCTCGCAGCCCTTGATCTCGTGCTCGTAGCGGATGTCCGCCTGCCGCCAGTTGGCACCAAACCCCTCCGAGATGATCTTGGTCTCGTCCACCCGGGCCCAGCCGGTGTCATGCAGCAGGATGGCCACGCGCACTACGAGGGCATCCGCTTCGGGGTAGGCCAGGCAGAGACGTTCGGCGAACGCGAACGAGATGGGGATGTGGATGTCGTTCGAGCGTGAGCGCATTTCCGGCCGCACCGCCCTCCAGAGGGCGTTGAGGTCGATGGAGGTCACGCCGGCCGCGATGGGCGAGGTGTCGACGAGTTCTTCGGTCTGCAGTGTCATGGGGTCACTTTCCGATCAAAACGGGCACGGCAGGAAGGAACAGTTTCTTGAGCGGCAGCGACAGGTCGGCCGCGCGGTCTATGGGCAGGTGCTGCCCGGAGTGCAGCATGGCGCGCACGGCGATGAAGTCGAGCGGCTGGTTCACGCAGTCGGCGGCGATGAGCTGCCCGGCGCGGTAGTACAGCACCGAGAACTTCTCGGTCTCGGGGTCGCCGCGCAGCACGATCTGGTCGTGGCCGCCGCTGAGCCCGGCGATCTGCAATTTGAGGTCGGCCTGGTCGCTCCAAAACCACGGCACGGTGGAGTATTCGGCGGGCAGGCCGAGCAGGGTCGCAGCGGCGACCTTGGCCTGTTCGACCGCGTTCTGCACGCTCTCGAGGCGCAGCCGCGGGATGCCGCCGGGGGTCAGCGAGGGGTTCGGAAGGTTCGCGCAGTCCCCCGCGGCGACGGTGAGGCCGTCGGAGCAGAGCGCGCTCGCGTCGACGACGACGCCGTTGTCGATGACGAGCCCGAGCTGCTCGGCCAGTTCGGTGCGCGGGATGACCCCGACGCCGATGAGCACGACGTCGGCTTTGATCACGTCTCCGCTGGCCAGTTCGACCCCGGTGGCCCGGTCGTGCGACCCGACAAAGCGACTGACCTGGGCGTTCAACACCACCCGGGTGCCGCGGCGCCGGTGCGCCGCAAGGTAGAACGCGCTCGTGGCCTCGGAGACGGCCCGACCGACGAGTCGGGGCGCAGCCTCCAGCACGGTCACGGTCTTGCCTGCGGCGCGGGCTCCGGCCGCTACCTCGAGGCCGATGAACCCGCCGCCGACCACGACCACGTCGGAGGCGCTGGCCAGTCTCTGTTCGAGGAGGGCGGCATCCGTTGCGGTGCGCAGGTAGCTGACGCCTTCGAGTTCGCTGCCCTCGAACGGAATCTGGCGCGGAACGGCGCCCGTGGTGAGCGCGAGCCGGGCGAATTCGAAACGGCGACCGGATTCGGCCGTGGCTACCCCGCCCGTCGCATCACGCTCGATCGACACGATGCGTTCCCGCGTGACAAGTTCAATGTTGTGCTCGGAGTAGAACTCGTGGGTGCGAAAGGTGAGCGAATCGGCCGTGGCCTCGCCCTTGAGGAACGCTTTCGACAGCGGCGGCCGCTGGTACGGCGCGTGCGGTTCTTCGCCGACGAGCACGATGGGCTCGGTGTCGCCGAGCTCGCGCAGGCTCGAGGCGAGCTGCACGCCGGCCTGGCAGGCGCCAATAATAAGAGTGCCTCGCGCTTGTGATGCGTGAGCGGATGTTCCGGTGCCGGTCATCGCTACACCTGCGTTTCGGGGGTGGTCACGCGAATATCGACGTCGCTCAGCTTGAGCTGGCAGGAGAGCCGGGAGTTAGCCTCGCGGTCGACGGCGGTGCCGTCGAGCATGTCGTCTTCGAGCTCTTCCATTGGAGGGAAGACGCTGTCGGCGCAGACGAAGACGTGGCAGGTGGCGCAGGAGAGGCTGCCGCCGCACTCGGCGACGATGCCGGGAACACCGTTGCGCACGGCGGTCTCCATGACGGAGTCGCCGGCGAATCCCGCGACGGCCGTTTCACTGCCGGCGGCGGATATGTAGGTTACGGAAGGCATTCTTATCTCCTTACAGAAACTGTCGGCCACCGTCGACCACGAGGGTCTGGCCGGTGATGTAGCGGGAGCCGGGGCCGGCCAAAAACAGGGCGGCCCCAACGATGTCGGCGAGCTCACTGGCCCGTTTGATCGAACCGCGGTCGACGCCGTACTCGGCGGCTCCCTCGATCAGGCCGTAGCTGGCCTCGGTGAGGGTGAAGCCGGGAGCGATCGCGTTCACGGTGATATTGCGGTCGCCGAGCTCCTTGGCGAGCACCCGGGTGAGGGCAATCACGCCGCCCTTCGACGCCACGTAGTGCGCCCACTGGGCGGATCCGCTGAGCACGGTCGCGCTCGACAGGTTGATCACCGCGGCTCCGTCGGCCAGGTAGGGGGAACAGGCGCGGGTGACCAGCCACGGGCCCTTGAGGTTCACGGCCATCACGCGATCCCACTCGTCCACGTCGATCTCCTCGAAGGGCGACCGGGTGATGGTGGCGTAGATCGCCGCGTTGTTGATGATGACGTCGATCTTGCCGTCGCTCGCGAAGGCTGAGGCATCCGCTGCGAGCTGGGTGACGGAGCCCAGCTGCGTCACGTTGGCCTGAAGGGCGAGGGCGGTGCCGCCGGCCGCTTCAAGGAGCGCCACGGTCTGCTGCGCGCCCTCCAAGTTGGTGTCAGCGACGACCACCCGGTCGCCCTGGGCTACGAAGCCCAGGGCAAAGGCACGGCCCAGCCCGCCGGCGGCGCCGGTGATCAGCACCGTTCTCGCGCCCGCACTAGGAACGCGAGTGGCGGGCTGGTCCGTGCGCGGATCAGGCATGGCTGCCTTCGAGTACGGGTCCATCGAGCGCCTGTTCCAGTTGGACAACGGCGTCGGCAGCGAGGCTGAGGTCATGACTGTGCCCCTCAACGGCGTGATCCTCAACGATCGTGACGGTGCCGTTGTTGCCGTCGACACGCAGCCACTGCCCGGTCACGATCTGCGACGAGGCTGTGCCGGTTCCGGTGACGGCCGGCATGCCGTATTCCCGGCAGACGATGGCCGCGTGGCTCATCATGCCGCCGATGTCGGTGACCGTGGCACGAATCTTGCCGAAGATCGGACCCCACGACGGTGCTGTCACGGGGGCGACGAGAATGTCGCCCTCCTGCACCTCGGAGAGCTGGTCCGAGCTGCGGATGACGCGGGCCGGCCCTTCGGCCACACCACTCGAGGCCGCCATACCGCGGAACTCTCCCTCTGGCGCGTCGGAATCGCCGAGCCAGTTCTTGATCTGGTCGCTCGTGATGCCCCAGAGCATGAGGGTGAACGGTTCCGTAATGACGGCCGGCGGGGTGTTGAGGGCTGGCTGCGGGCGCTGCTGCTGCAGGGCATCCACTATGACGCGGCGACGCTCGACCTCCTCGGGCCAGTACGACGGGCCGATCGCGGGTGCGCCGACCGCCCAGCCGGTGACGTAGTCGAACAGGGCCTCGCGCACCTCGTCGCGGCGGAGGAAGAACATCCCGTCGGCCGTTGGCCAGAAGCCCTGCTCCTGCAGCATCGCTGAGAGCTGGCGGGCCTTGCGCCAGAACACGCCCATGGTCCAGTGCTCGATGTAGAAGTTGTGGTTCTCGACGTAGGGGTAGACCTGGCGGGCCAGGCCGAGCTTGCCCTCGAACGCGGCGAGCTGTTCGGCGGTGAGCAGCTCCGAGTACTCCTCGGTGATGCGGTCGCGTTCGGCGACCAGCTCGGCGACCGGGCGGTCGATGGTCTGGCCAGCCTCCAACCGCCCGATGTAGTCGCTGATGTAGCCGAGCGGAAGTTCGAGGTGGTCCATCCAGTACTTGTCGTGGGCGTAGAAACCGTTGCCGACGGTGAAGTTGAACCACGGGTCCTTGGCCTCGTCGAAGGCGGCGATCCAGGCGGCACCGCCGGTGGCGGCCTCGATGCCAGCGAGGGTCTGTTCCGGGTTCGCGGTGTTGCCGAACAGGCCGGTCAGGCCCAGTTCGATGGCCAGCTTGGCGAGCTTCTTGAGCTCGTCATCGGGTCGGAACAGTTCCATATCGACGCCCTGCACCATCTTGGCGACGGCCTGGTCGGGAATGCCTGGGAAGACCTCCTTGCAGAAACTGAAGAAGTCGAGGTAGGCCACGTAGCCGAGATTGAGAAACTCGAAGTGGTACTGCCAGGCGCGGTAGGTGAGCGCGATCAGCGCGTCGTACTCGGCGAGCAGGTCGTTGTTCGGGCCGGTGCCCTTGCCGCTCGTGACGTCATCGATGTCGACCTTGTCGGGAAGGGCGTCGAAGTTCAGTGCGCCGAGCTCGTCGATGGTGCCGCGAATCTTGCCCTGCCACTGCTCGAGCAGGGTCTCCCAGTTCTGAAAGTAGTGGCCGGCCCGCGCCATGAACTCGGGCACGCGGGGGGCGATCTCCGCCTCGGGCACGCCCACCGGCGACATGAAGACGTAGCCGTTGTGAATGCGAAACTCAATGCCGTTCGCCGGCGGAATGAGCAGGTGCCGGGTGTTGTACTGGCCGAGGCACGACACGGCGAACTCGAAACCGATGGTCTCGAACGGCTTGGTCACGGTGGGCCAGTGCTGGCTGTCGCAGAACCAGAACTTGGCCTCTTCGACCTCGCGGCGGTTCTCTTGGAACACCAGGTTGTAGGCGTACAGGTCTTTCCAGCCCTCGGCGCCCTGGGCCGGGGCCTGGTCATAGGGGCTGGGAAATGACTTCTCTGTCATAAGAAAACCGTTCTCGAAGGTGGTGCGCGGGTGAAATGACTTTCCAAGCGGATGGCGCAGGTCGGGTTTATATCGTTGGTTTGCCGGCCTGCACCAGAAGTGATCGGGTGATGCTCTCGATGCCGTAGCCGGCCGCGGGGGCGACGGCACCGGCATCCGTTCGAGTATCTGAACTGCGCGAAGAATGCACGGTCTCGGGGCGGGACTGCAGCAGCAATAGGTTTTGGCCATCGGGCAGGTCGCGGTCGAGGGCCCACTCGATGTCCTGCGGGCATTTGAAGTGCTTCTCGGCCTTCTTGGCGATGGTCGCGATGGCGGTGATCTCGGTCTCGCTGATCGAGAGCACCCCGCGGCGAGCGGCCGAGACCTCGAGTTCGACCAGTGCCCCGTTGGCCGCATCGGGCACGAGCTCGGCGTGCTTATCGCCGATCACGCGCTTGACGACCATGAGCATGATCTTGTCGACGGTGACGTTGTCGGGGGTGACGAGGCCGGAGACGACCAATTCGCCGAGGCCGTAGGAGGCCTCCATGACGATCTTGGAGCGGTCGCCGGTGGTCGGATCCATGGTGATGGCGACGCCAGCAGCGCGCGCGTTGACCATCTTCTGCACGGCGACGGCCATGGAGAGGCCCTCGCCCGGGATGTTGTTCTTGAGCCGGTAGGTGATCGCCCGTGAGGTGAACAGTGAGGCCCAGCAGCGGCGGATGTGCTCGGTGACATCGTCGATACCGTTCAGCCAGAGGTAGGTGTCCTGCTGGCCGGCGAAGCTCGCGTCGGGCAGGTCTTCGGCGGTGGCCGAGGAGCGCACGGCCACCGGAACGGGCTCAGTGAACCGGGCCTGGAGGGCGTGATACGCGGCCACGAAGTCGGCGCGCACGTCGGCGGGCACCGGGCGGCTTTCGATTTCGAAGCGCAGCTGCGCCGACACCCGGTCCACCTCGGCCACGTCGTCGGCGTCGAGGGTGGCGAGCAGCGAGTGGATGTCGTCCTGGATGCCGGCGGCGGCGATGAACGCGTCGTAGGAGGCCGTGGTGATGGCGAAGCCGGGCGGCACCGGCATGCCGGCCTGGGTGAGGGCGACCAGCGAGGCGCACTTGCCGCCGAGCAGGTCGTGGCGGGGAGCATCCGTGCCGTCGAAAAACTGAATGTACGGTGTGGTGGTCATTTAGTTTCTCCCCAGGTGACGGGCACCGAGGTGGGCGCCCTGAACGACAGGTTGTCTCCGAACACGATCTTTTCGGCGTCGATCAGGCGCAGCCCCGGGGCCGCTTTGAGGGTCTCTTCGACGACGATTTTGTCTTGCATCTTGGCGAGCATGTTGCCGAGGCAGTAGTGGATGCCAAAGCCGAACGACAGGTGGTTGCGGGCATTGACCCGGTTGATGTCGAAGGTTTCTGGCTGCTCGAAGGTGCCGGGGTCGCGGTTGGCCGAGCCCATCAGCAAGAGGATGTTCGACCCGGCCGGAATCTTTACGCCGCCGATCTTGGTGTCTTCGAGTGCCTTGCGCCGCCAGCCGACGATGCTCGGGGAGAAGCGCAGCGTCTCGTCGATCGCGGCCGGGATGCGGCTCGGGTCGTCGATCAGCTTCTGCCACTCGGCGGGGTGGGCGAGCAGTTCGCGGATGGTATTCGAGATCAGTGTTGTCGTTGTCTCGTGGCCGGCAAAGAGCAGGCTGTAACAGACCGAGGCGATCTCGTGGTCGGAGATCTCGGAGCCGGTGGACTGCGCCTGCACGAGGTCGAAAACGAGGTTGTCGCCGTTTTCGTTGTTCTCGAGTTGGTCGTGGGCGTTCTTCACGAGGCGCAGGCACTCGGTCCAGTAGTCCACGAGGTTGTGCGCGTGCGGAATTTGCTCGTCGTCCGTCAGGTCGCCCCAGGTCATGGCGGCGCGGGAGTCGGACCACTTCTTGTAGGTCGCGACCATCTCGGGGCCGACGCCGAGCAGTCCGAGGATGGTGATGGTGGGGATGTCCACCGCGACGTCTTTGAGGAAGTCGCCGCGGGCATCCGGGTGAGACAGCATTTGTGTGAGCAGGCGTGCCGTGTTCTCACGAATGGTGGGTTCGAGCTTCTTGTAGCGGCGCGGCGTGAATTCCTTCTGCACGATGGCGCGCATGCGGGTGTGCTCCGGGGGGATGCGGGCACTCAGGCCGGAGTAGGCGGTGAAGCCGCCATCGTTCATGATCGTGGTGGCCGCTGCGCCGCGGGGCCGCACCGGGGCCTGGGCATTCTCGCTGCTGAAGACCTGCCAGTTGTCGAAGGTGGCCTTGACGTCGTCGTAGCGGGACACGATGAAGTAGCCGAGCTCCTCATCGAACATGACCGGTTCGTTCTCGCGCAGGGCGGCGTAGGAGGGGAACGGGTCAGTCATCGCGAAGGGGGCGTAGCCGTGGTTCTTCGTTGGGACACCGTGTTCTGAGGCACCGTGCGCGACCGGGCATTGGCCGGGCGCGGCGGCCGGATGGGCGAGGGCGAATTGCGCGGTCACGATGGCTCCTTGGTTTGCTTTTCTCAACTTTGAGGTCGACGAGGTCTATCTAAGACGCGGCGGTAGCTTCGATCACCGGAGTGTCCCACTGGATGGAAGTGGCTTCACGACTGAGTGGGTTTCGCCACGCTGGCCGGCAGGCGCAGGGTGGCCGGTGGCAGGTGCGCGATTCCGGCTTGGATGCGCTGCGCCGTGCCCTGTAGAACCGGCAGGTAGCGCTCCAGCTGGTGCGCCCGCGAGGTGGGCAGCACAATGCCGAGCGCCCCGAAAATCTTGCCCGGCGCCTGAAACACCGGCACCGCGAGCGAGCACGAGCCCTGTCGTACTTCTTCGGAGGCGAGGGCGAAACCGAGTTCGCGAATCTTGCCGAGCTCCCGGCGCAGCTCGGCCGGATCGGTCTTGGTGAGCGGCGTGCGGCGCACGAGTTCGCCGTCGAGCACGGCGTTCTGCACCCATTCCTCTTCGAAGGCCAGAATGGCCCGGCCCACCGCGGTGGCGTGCAGCGGCAGACGACCGCCGACCCGGCTGGCCTGCGGCACGCGCCGGCTGCCATAGACCCGGTCGATGTAGAGCACCTCGGTGCCGTCGCGAATGGCGAGGTGCACGGTCTCCTGGGTCAAGCCGAACAGGTCCTGCAGGTAAGGCCGGGCCACATCCCGCAGTTTGCGGCCGGCGTGCTGGCCGAGTTCCCAGAGACGCAGGCCGATTTGGTAGCGGCCCTGGGCATCCCGCTGCACGGCGCCCCAGGTCTCAAGCTCGCCGAGCAGGCGGTGTGCGGTGCTCTGCGGCAGCCCGCTCTCGCGGCTGATCTCCGATAACGACCGAGCGGATGCGCTGTGTTCGAACGCCGCCAGAATGCTCAGCACCCGGCTGGTCACCGACTGCCCGGGGGCGTTCGTGTGGCCGGCCATGGTGCCTCGTTTCAAGTTTTTTGCGCGCTTTCATCGCGCTGGCAGGCTCACTCTAGTCAGCGGCGCTGTGTGGGCGCGAGGGTCGAAGGTCCCCCGTTCGGGGCTTCGGCCAGGCTGCTGGGTCACTGTGGCGGATTGCGGCACGCGCGCCCGTGCCCGTGCCCTCAGCGCTGCGTCGGGTGCGCTGCCCGTGCGACGGGCGCTACTTTTCCCAGGTGGGTTTCTCCGCGGGGGTGGCGGCGCGATTCTGGCCGGCGGGGCGCCAGATTTGGGTGGGGTCGAAGGCGAGGGGTCCGCGGATCCACGGGCGGCCGCCGCGCATCTGAATGTCCCAGCCGGATGTTTCGATACTGCTGTGGGCGGCGTTGCAGAGCAGCACGGCGTTGTCGATATCGGTGAGGCCGCCCTGGCTCCACGGTGTGACGTGGTGGGCTTGGGTGAAGTGGGGCGGCACGGTGCAGCCAGGGATGACACAACCACCGTCCCGAGCCGCCAGGGCTCGGCGTTGTGTGGCGGTGAAGAATCGATTGCTGCGGCCGAGGTGCAGGATGGTGCCGGTGTGGCCGAACAGCACGGGCTGGTAGCCGCCGGCGCAGATCAACTCATCGACCTGGCCGGGGCTGAGGGGGCCGTCGATGCCGTCGATTCAGCCGGCACCGCGGCCGTCGAGGAGGTCGGTGATGTTGATGTGCACGAGCACGGTCGGGGCGGCTCCGCCCATCGTCGGGGTGCCCGGGTGTCGGGCGGCGGCTTCAAACACGGCGCGGAGGATGCCGGCCTGCTTCTCACTACGGGAGCGGATGTCGTCGGGCTGCTGCGGACATGGACTGAGCGCAGCGGGACTGAGCGGGTCGGGCGGGTCGGAGCCCCGTTCGACTCCTGCCTTGCCCGGCACGCAGACTTCCCCTGCTCGGCCCGACGTGTTCACCGCGGTGCTGGTTCCCTTCGGTGGTGTGCCGCAGTTGTCGTGCCCATCGTGTTCGGTTTCACGGAACTCGACCCGGGCACACGGTGTCACATCGGGCACCAGGGTGGCGTCGACGACTCGGGCGGTGTCGGGGGAGGGAGTGTCGGCGGCACCGGGGACCGGGTTCGCCGCTGCGGCGGAGAGGTACGCGTCACTCAGTTGACCGGCACAGACGTTGCCGATGATGGCCCGGTCCAGGGTGGTGAACCAGCCGTTGAGGCTGCAGCCGCCGTTGGCCAGGGTGCCGAAGGTGAGCCAGCTGCGCCGCTCGGTCGGGGTCTCGCCGGGTGCCGAACCGTCGGGGGCGAGGCGTGCTTTCCACTGGATGCCCTGCTGCCGCAACAACTCCGGCGAGAACGCGATCCCCGCCCCCGGCAGCCCCTCAGTCTCCGGGGTGACACAAAAGCGAGTAAAACTCAGAAGCGCATCGTGGACAGATTTCACGATCACATCCCCGTCTTCCCTTGCAGCGGCGCAGTAGCTAGTGAGTGCGCCGCTGATTACTCGTCAAGAATCCTCGTAGTCTCGTAGCCTCGTAGCCTCGTGATGCCCTTACGTAATTTCGAAGAAATAATTGATTTCCAGTCCTAAAAGCGCGAGATCAGCAAACGACGGCGCGATACGTGCTCGGGTTACGCCAGCGGATAGGCGAGCGCGTTCTGGCGCACACCGGGGTTCCGTCGGCGGGAACGGATGCTACGCCCACGTCGCTCAAATTTGGCGTGCGCATCCAGCCCGCCGGCCATGGAGCCTCGTTTCGAGTTTTTCGCGCCCCTTCGGGTGCGAGCAGGCTCACTCTAGTGAGCGGAGGCAGGGCGGCGGGAGGGTCGAAATGCATCGACCACGCCTAATGTGTCGATACCCATTTGCCTCGTCTGTAGTTTAAGGAGTCTGAGTCAAAGGACGAAGTTTCTCGGTACGGGTGCCGCTGCATTCCTTGCACGGTCATTGCCAGGTTGCACGCCCACAGGAGCCGTGGACCAAACCGCTGCCAGTGAGCTGGTCGGCGAAGCCGGTGCGGCGGGAGTCTGCCAGATTGACGGTGGCTCTACTTGGCGCGGTCAATTCATCGCACCCTTCTCTACTACCGGACCCATGACCTCCTTTTCCTCGACCGCACTGCTGACGATGCCGAGTGGGGCGGAGACATGACGGTGTCTTGCGCCGGAAATACTGCGACCCAGGTACTTCAGGTCGCCATATCGGCGCTCCGATTTGATTCAATCGTGTCGACCCTTTATTTCCCGGCCGCCTGACCCTGGGTCTACCAGCCGCCTCCGCAGGCCGGTTCTTTGCTCAGTGAGCTACGCGAGCGGGTAGGCAAGGGCGTTCTGGCGCACGCCGAGGGTGACCCGTTCGCCGACGCGCGGCAGGTCGGGGGCCGCCACGCGGGCTCGCACGTCGAGGCCGCCCGGGAGGGTGAAACTCACCAGGGCGTCGTGGCCGGCGTACGCGATGGCGGTGGTGACGGCATCCGTTTGTTGCACAGTGGTCGGGCTGGCGAGGGTCAACCATTCGGGGCGAAGCAGCACGCGTACGCTCGGTCCGTCGGCGGGAGCGGATGCTGCGCCCACGTCGCTCGGTGCGCCCATCCAGTCCGCCGGGAGCGAGCCGAGCGCGCAGTCGACGCGGCCACCCCGCCAGATTCCGTCGAGCTCGACGGTGTCGCCGACGAACCCGGCGACCCAGGGGTCGACCGGGCGTTCGTAGACATCCGCTGGGGTGCCGAACTGCAAAATCTCGCCGCCGCGCATGACGGCCACGAAGTCGGCGAGCGAGAGCGCCTCTTCCTGATCGTGGGTCACCAGCAGGCTCGTGTTGTGCTGGGCATGCAGCAGGGCCGCGACCTCGGTGCGCAGGGCCGAACGCAACAGCGGGTCGAGGGCGGCGAACGGTTCGTCGAGCAGCATGAGGTCGGGGCGGGGGGCCAGCGCTCGGGCCAGCGACACGCGTTGGGCCTGACCGCCGGAGAGCTGCGAGGGGGCACGGTCTACCAGGTCGGCCAGACCGACCAGGCTGGCGAGCTCAACGATGCGAGCGGCGCGGCTGTATTGGCGGCTGCGGTCGGGAGTGATCGGCGCCGGCGCGAGGTGGGTGTGCCCCGGTGTACCGGAGGCGGGGCCGCGCCCCGGCGCAGCAGGGACGGAACCCGGCCCGCCGATGAGCGGGCGGACGGGCGACGACGCCGGCCTTGCCCGGTTCGCACGCCCGCGCCGGGTGAAACCGGCGAACAGCCCGGCGACTCCCCCGGGAGCCTCGCCGGGTTCGCAATACAAGTCGTCGCTCTGCTTGGTGCGGGGCAGTCCGAAGCCGATGTTCTCGCCCACCGTGAGGTGCGGAAACAGCGAGGCGTCCTGCGGAACCCAACCCATTCCGCGTTTCTCCGGCGCGCGCTGCACGCCGGGGCCGGTGACGAGGCGTCCGCCAACCGTGATGGTGCCGGCGGTGACCGGCAACAAACCGGCGACCGCGCGCAGGAGGGTGGTCTTGCCGCATCCGCTCGGGCCGAGAACGGCGACGAGACTGCCACGCGGTATGCGCAAACTGACGTCGTCGAGCACCCGCGTGTCACCGTAGGCGACGCGCAGCCCGTCGATCGCAACCCAGCCCATCAGTTCTCCCTTGCCGTACCGCGAATGCCGGAAAGCAGCACCGCGGGCACCATCGCCACGAGCACGAGCGCCGCCGCGTAGGGCGCTGCAGCGCCGAACTCGAACAGGGCCGTGCGACTCCACAACTCGGTGGCGAGCGTAGACACACCCGTCGGCCGCAGCAGCAGCGTCGCTGGCAATTCTTTCATGGCCGAGATAGCCACGAGCAGTGCACCGATCGCGATGCCGGGCAGCGCGAGGCGCGCAGTCACCCGCCACCAGGTCTGAAAGGGCGAGAGGCCGAGCATGCGCGACACGTCGCCGAGGCTCGCGGGCACCGCCGCGATCCCACTGCGCATGCTGCCGATGGCGCGCGGCATGAACAGAACGACGTAGGCGAAGACCAGCACGACGGAGGTTTGGTAGAACATTGGAACCGCGGCGAGCGCGAAGAATACGAGGGACAGGCCAACGACAATGCCGGGCAGGGCGTGGCCGAGAAAGCCGACGGCCTCGATCATGGCCACCAGGCGCCCCTGGTAACGGGCAGCGAGCGCGGCGATCGGCAGCGCGACGAACACGGCCACCACGGCGGCGGCGAGGGCGAGCCCCAGGGTCGCTCCGATGGCTTCGACCAGTCGTGGAACGTCGATGGCGCGCAGGGTTTCGGCTTCGAGCAGGCGGCTGAGCAAGCCGACCACCGGAACCACCACCCCGGCGATCGGTGCGGCGAGCAGCACCGCAGCGAAGAGCGGGCCCGTCTTGCCGGGGGCTCTGGCCGGCATGGTGCTGCGCCCGGGAATGCTGCCGACCTGACGGCGGCTGCGGCGTTCGCCGGCCACGACCACGAGCGCGAGCACGACAAGCACGAGGGCGAGCAGCGCGGCCTGGTTGCGGTCGAAACTCGCGCCGTAGGCGGCGTTGATTCCCCAGGTGAGCGTCTGAAACCGCAGCATCGAGACGAGTCCGAAGTCGCTCAGCGAGTAGAGGCAAACGAGCAGCGCCCCGGCGATCGCGGCCGGGCGAATCTGCGGCCAGGTCGCGGCCGCGAAGGCGCGCAGCGGGCCGCGACCGAGCGTGCGGGCCACTGATTCCAGATCAGCGGATGCCCCGCGCAGCGCCGCCGCGACCGGCAGCGTCACGTAGGGGGTACAGACCATGGTCATGACGAACCAGCTGGCCCAGAATCCGTTGAGGTGCGGAAACCAGACCAGCCAGCCGTAGGCAGCCAGGTAGCTCGGCACCGCGAGCGGCAGCGCCGAGGCCAGCAGCAGCGTGCGCTGAAACGGCAAGCGGATGCGCGTGAGAATCCAGGCGCAGATCGTGCCGAGCACGAGGCACGACAGGGTGACGGCCGCGGCGAGCAGCACCGTGTTGACCGTGAGCTGTAGCACCCTGGGGCGCACCAGGGTTTCGAGGAGGTCAGTGAGCCCCGCCTCGGTCGTGCGCACGACCAGGTAGACCAGCGGGATGGCAGCAGTCGCGGCGCACAGTGCGGCGAGCGCCAGCAGCCAGGGCGGCGCGCCGAAGCGGTACCGGGCGGGCGGGCGGGGCACGGCGGTTTCGGGCGGTGGGATAAGCAGCTCGGTCATGCGAGCGGCCCTGCGGGACGCGCGCTGAGCGGGCTGGGGGCATCCGCTGCTGTGATGAGCAGTTGAGAGAAGGCGCTGGAGGGTAGGGCGCGGCTGCCGACCTGAGCCCGCACCCGCGCCTTCACTACTTCAATGCTAGATCAGGCCGTGCTTGCCGAGCAGTGCCTGGGTGTCTTCGAGGGTGTCGAGGTCGGCCAGATCGAGGTTGGGGTTGACCAGCGAGTCGAGCGCCGGCAGTCCGGCCGGGGCGTCGATGCCGGTGATCAGGGGGTACTCGTAGGTCTCGTCGACGAAGTACTGCTGCGCTTTTGCGCCAACGAGGTAGTCGATGAACTCGAGGGCGTCGGCATCGTCTGCTGCGCCGGCAAGCAGGCCGGCGCCGGTGACGTTGACGATGGATCCGGCGTCGCCGGCTTCGGGGTACGACAGCTGGGCGCGCATGTTGGCCTCGCCGGTTTCGGCGGCCTGGGCGAACCAGTAGTAGTGGTTAATGAGTCCGGCCTCGATGACCCCGTCGTTGACGGCAGCGAGGATAGCGCGGTTGTTGTCGAAGATGACCGGGTTGTTGGCGGCAACGGCCTTGACCCACTCATCGGCGGCCTCTTCACCGTTCAGCACCCGGTAGGCGGTGACGAAGGCCTGGAAGCTCGCGTTGGTCGGCGCGATACCGAACTTTCCCGACCAGGCCGGGTCGGTGAACGCGTCAACGGATGTTGGCACGTCGGTTGCGGCGAGCGCTTCACTGTCGTAGGTGATCACGCGGGCACGGCCGGTGACGCCGACCCAGGTGTCGTCGGTCGAGGTGAAGCCGGTCGGAACGGCATCGGTCGTTGTTGCGGGCAGCGTCGCGAAGAGGTCGGCATTGGCGAGGGCGCCGAGCGCTCCGGCGTCCTGGGCGAGAAAGACCTGGGCGGGGGTGGCGTCGCCCTCTTCGAGCAGGAGTGCGCCGAGCTCGGCGGTGTTGCCGTAACGCACCTCGACGCTGATGCCGCTCTGCTCCTCGAACTGGTCGATGAGCGGCTGGATGAGCGCTTCGTCCCGACCGGAGTAGAGCGTGAAGGCGCCGTCGCTCGTGGCCCCTTCTGCCGTTGGCTCGGCGGCTTGGGTGCACCCGGCGAGGGCAAGAACGGTGGCGCCGGCAACGAGGGCGGCGAGGGAGAGCGGGATGCGCATGTGACTCCAAGGACGGGGTTTTTATTGGCTAAGGTAAGGCTACGCTAACCTGCTGAGCGACGCCAATCGGCGGTGTCTTCGGGCGTCAGGCGCCGGTGTCAGGCAGGTCCCGAGCGAGAACCACCGCAATTGCAGTCGATCTGCCGCATCACGCGGGCCCACCCCACGCCGCGAGGCCACCCTGAGCATTCAGTGCCATCTCCGCCCTCTGTGGGAACTTCTCGTTGTAGCGTTAAGGTTCCACCCACCCGCTGTCGAGGCCTCCCGCCCGCCACTTGAGGAGCCCGATGACCAACTCCCCCGTGATTACCACCGCCACACGCTCGGGCCTGATCGGCTGGCGCAACGCCGTGTTCGCAGCGTTCTTCATCTCCGGACTGGGCCTGGCCAGCTGGATGTCGCGGGTACCCGCCGTGCGCGACGGACTCGGGCTCGATACCGCCCAGGTCGGCCTGCTCATCTTCGGACTCTCCGCCGGCTCGGTCATCGGCCTGCTGATAGCCGCGGGCCAGCTCGCCCGCCTCGGTGCACGCCGCGCCATGCTGGTCAGCGTCTCGATGTCGGCCACCGGGCTCTTGCTCATGGGCGCGGGCGTCAGCCTCGTGCCCTCGGCCCCGTTCGTGTTCGCAGCCCTCGCCGTCTTCGGCGTGGGCATGGGATCCCTCGACGTCATGATGAACGTCGAGGGCGCGGCCGCCGAGCGGGCCATCGGCCGCACACTCATGCCCCTCATGCACGCCTGCTTCAGTCTCGGCACGGTGGTCGGCGCGCTCGGCGGCGCCGCAGCATCCGCTCTACACATCTCAGTGTTCTGGCACCTGTTGGTCATGGCCGTGCTGATTTTGGGCACGATCGTCGTGGCCGTGCGTTTTCTTCCGTCGGTCGTCGATAACACCGAAGAGGATGCCCCCACGCAAACCTGGCGCGAACGCCTGCATGACAGTTTCGCCGTCTGGCGCGACCGCAAGCTGCTTCTGATCGGCCTCATCGTGCTCGGCATGACCTTTGCCGAGGGCTCGGCCAACGACTGGCTCGCTCTCGCCTCGGTCGACGGTCACGGCCTCAGCAACACCGACGGCGCGATCGTCTTCGGCGTCTTCGTAGCCGCCATGACCGTGGGCCGCGTCATCGGCGGACCGCTGCTCGACCGGTTCGGCCGGGTTCAGGTGCTGCGCGCCTGCGCCGTCGTGGGCATTGCGGGGCTCGTGTTGTTCATCCTCGCACCGACCACCCCGCTCGTTATTGTCGGAACGCTGCTCTGGGGTATCGGCGCCTCGCTCGGCTTTCCGGTAGGCATGTCGGCGGCTGCCGACGACAGCAAGAACGCGGCCGCTCGAGTGAGCGCCGTGGCCATCATCGGCTATTTCGCCTTTTTGGTCGGGCCGCCCGTACTGGGGCTGCTTGGTGAGACCTGGGGCATTCTCAACGCCCTCTACCTGGTTTTGGTGCTCATGGTGTTGGCCGGGCTGGCGGCCCCGGCGGCACGGCCCCACGCCGCATGAGTCACGGCACAGAAGGCTACGTCGGCTGGTGTGGTTCCTCGCCACATCGAAGCACCCGCCGCTAGCGCCAAGGGGGGACAGACCCGTAGGGTGAAGTGCTGTCTACGGAACCAGGCAGGCTTGCACACTCAGAGACGAGAATACGATGGGCCCGACCCCGACTCACCTGCCGACCCCTCGTAATGCCCCTCGATCGCAGACCGATGAGCCCGGCGATGAAGTAGCCCTGTTCCTGGCTACGGGGCCGGCCGGTGATACGGGGCTCGGACCTCTGCTGGAACGGATCCTGCTGCGCGCCGCCCAGTTGCTGGGATGCGCCATGGGATCGATCTGCACTATCGATGAGACCGCTCAGGTCTACCGCAAAGAGGTCGACCTCGGCGACGAATGCCGGGCTGGCCAAGTCTTCTCACTGGATGAAGGCGTCACCGGAGCAGTCGTGCGAGCCGGTGGATCCGTTGTGTTCAGTGAGTACTCCAAAGTGCCGGGCGGTCATCTCGGCCGGGACGACGCCCGCTACCAGCGCCCGGTCATCGGCGTGCCGATCAGGCTTCCTTCCGGGGTCATCGGCGCCTGCGTGGTCTTTGCCAATAGCTCCGAGCGCCTCTTCACCAGCCAGGACGCCCGGATACTCGAACGTTTCGCCGCTCAGGCGGCCGCCGCCATCGCCGACTTCCGTCTGCACACCGTGGCCATCGAGGTCAACATCAATCTGGCCGAGTTTCACACGTCCGAGCGCGCAGCGCTGGCCCACGGATTCGGGCTGCCGGGCGGCGACGATCCGTGCAGACCGACGCACGTATCGATCGGGCGCCTGACCGAGACACACCCCCATCGGGTGCTCGTCATGCACGAACGACCGGTGATCCGCGCCGGCTTGGTGCACCTGCTCACGCAGGAGGGGACGGGCATCCAGGTGATCGCCGAGTGCGGCGACGCCGCCGGCGCCCTCGCTGCGGCACGGTATCTGCAGCCCGACGTCGTGGTCACTGACATCGATCTGGTCGACCTGCCAGGCGTCGACCTGCCAGGCGCCGACCTGATCGAGGCGCTGGCTCGCACCAGTCCGGGCACGGCCGTCGTACTCCTGGTCGGAGACCCACACGACGAACGAATCCGGCGCGCGGCCCACTCTGGCGCCCGCGGGTTCCTGAACCGATCCGCCGAGGGGCATTCGCTCGTGCGAGCGGTCGACTCGGCCGTTGCCGGCGATGCTGTTCTGTCGCGCTCCCTACTGGAAATGTGGCGCGAACCGGCCGATCCCGCCCTCCTCACGTCCCGCGAGCGGGAGGTGCGCCGGCTGGTGGAGGGCGGACTCCGGGACAAGCAGATCGGTACGGAGCTTGGCATCTCGGTAAAAACCGTCGAAAAACACGTCGGCACGATCCTCAGGAAGACGGGAGCAGCCAACCGCACAATGCTGGCCGGGCTGGCCCATCCGCATCATTCCTGAACGGATGCCGACGACGACCAGGGATTTCCCCCAAAGCGAATGGGGGGACTCCCCGATAGCGCGCGATGCGCGTGCCGGTTTAACGTGAGACGAAGCCAAAGGAGGCCGTCGTGCCAGTTGTTTCCCTGAAGGAAATCGTCGACCGGGCGTTCGATGCCCGCTACGGCGTGCCTGCTGTCAACGTGTTCAACGACCTCACCATGCAGGGGGTGCTGGCTGCCGCAGTCGAAGTTCGCTCGCCGATCATCGTGCAGACGTCGGTCAAGACCGTGCGCTCGATCGGCGCGAAGGTGCTGTTCGCTATGTGGCAATCCATGACCGCCGACATCGACGTGCCCGTCGCCCTGCACCTCGACCACTGCCCCGACCGTGACGTGATCAGCGAGTGCCTGGCCATCGGCTGGAACTCGGTGCTCTTCGACGCGTCCCAGCTGCCCGTGGCCGAGAACCAGCGCCAAACCATTGAGGTGGTCAAGGAGGCCCGAGGCTACGGAGCCCATGTCGAGGGTGAGATTGAATCCATCACCGGCGTCGAAGACGGTGTCGGCTCCGATCAGACCGCGGCGCGGCAGACCCTTGACATATCCCTCGCGTTCATTGAAGCGACCGGCGTCGATGTCTTCGCTCCGTCCATCGGCAACGCCCACGGCGTCTACAAATCGAAACCCGTTTTGGACTTCGACCGGGTCAGCGATCTGGTGGCGGCGCATCCAATACCCATCGCCCTACACGGCGGCACCGGAATGACGGACGCCCAATTCCACGACCTGATCCAGCGTGGCTGTTCCAAGGTGAACATCTCTACCGCCCTCAAGGTGACCTATCTGCAATCCACCCTGGCCAACCTGCGGTTCGCCGAAGAGGCCGACAAATGGGACCCGCCGACGCTTTTTCGCGCTGTGAGTGGCGATGTCGTCGACCTCACAACGGGCCTGGCCCGCACGTTCGGCTCGGCCGGCCAGGCCTGGTAAGCGATGCCGGCACTGATCTTCGACTGCGACGGCGTACTCGCCGACACCGAACGCCACGGACACCTGCCCGCCTTCAACGCCAGCTTCGCGGAGTTCGGACTGCCCGTGCACTGGAGCGAGGAGGATTACGCCGAGAAGTTGCTGATCGGCGGTGGCAAGGAACGCCTTACGAGCCTGCTCACGCCGGACTTCGTTCAGGCGGCCAATCTTCCCGCCGATCCGGCCCGGCAACAAGAAACCGTCGCCACCTGGCATCGGCGCAAGACCCAGATTTACACCGACCTGATCGCTGTCGGAGCGCTGCCCGCCCGCCCAGGGATCGCCCGGATCGTCGCCGAGGCGGCTGCTGCCGGCTGGATGCTCGCGGTCGCCTCAACCTCGGCCGAACCCTCCGTGCGGGCAGTGCTGACCCACGCGGTGGGCGAGTCCCTGGCCGCGCAGTTCCAGGTATTCGCAGGAGACATCGTGGTCGCCAAGAAACCTGCGCCGGACATCTACGCCTATGCCTTGGAGCACCTCGGTGTGAGCACCGACGAGGCGATCGTCATCGAGGACAGTAACAACGGCCTGCGCGCCGCCCGCGCTGCCGGGTTGCGCACCCTCGTCACAGTGAGCAGTTACACCGTCGATGAGAACTTTGACGGTGCTGCCCTCGTCGTCACCTCGCTCGGCGACCCGGATGGCGAACTCGCAACCGTGCTGGGCTCTCCTGCCGGCGTGGTGCCGAACGGTTTCGTGACGCTGGGCGACCTTTCGATGCTGCTGCGCGCCCCCAACCAGGAGGAAGAATCATGACCAGTTCCCTGAACGCGACTGAATTCGTGGTGCGCTCCATCGCCGAGGAGGCCCTCGTCAACGAGAAATACTTCGGCGAACTTGACTCAGTTGTCGGTGACGGGGACTTCGGCTACTCCCTGGCCCGCGGTTTCGAGGTTGTGCTCTCCGGCTGGGACGGCGTTGACCGCACGGACCCCGGGGTGTTCCTGAGCAAGATCGCGATCGTCATCACCAGCACCATCGGGGGAACGTCGGGGCCGCTCTGGGGAACGGCATTCCTGCGCGCCGGCACCGCGCTCAAGGGCCGAAACGAGATCAGCCCGGCGGACACCATCACCGCGCTGCGCGCGGCCATCGAAGGGATCAAGTACCGCGGTAAGTCCGATGTCGGTGACAAAACCCTGCTCGATGCTTTCGTGCCCGCCGTCGACACGCTCGAGGCCGCATTTGCGGCCGGCGACGACGCCAAGACTGCTCTGGGCAAGATGGCGGTCTCCGCTCGGGAGGCCGCACAAGCCACGAGCCTGCTCCAGGCCCGGCGCGGGCGCGCGAGCTACACCGGCGAGCGCAGCGTGGGATCGCCCGACGCCGGCGCGATCGCCATTGCGGTGCTGGTCGAGCGCCTCGCCCGAACCTGGGCCAACTAGCCCACCGATAACCATCCGATCCCGACAACGACGTGGAGACATCATGAAGAAGTTCATCAACGACCCCCAGCAGTTCGTTCCCGAGATGCTCGAGGGCATCGCGCTCGCGAACCCCGACACCCTGCGCTACGTTCCCGAATATCACCTCATCCATCGAGCGGATGCCCCCAACCACGACAAGGTCACCATCATTCAGGGCTCCGGCTCCGGCCATGAGCCAGCCCACGTGATGACGGTCGGTAAGGGGATGCTGGACGGCGCGTGCCCTGGAGACGTCTTTGCCGCCCCGCCGATCGACTTCATTATCGAGTCCACCAAGCTCCTCGCCTCCGACAAGGGGGTGCTGCTCCTGGTCAACAACTACACCGGAGACCGGATGGCGTTCGAGATGGCCGAGGAGGTATCCAGCGCCGACGGCATCCAGGTGCGCACGCTGTTCATCGACGATGACGTGTCGGTGCAGGACTCCACCTACACCGTCGGCCGCCGCGGAGTGGCCGGCAACTTCTTCGTGATGAAGGCCGTTGGAGCCGCGGCGGAGTCCGGTGCCGACCTCGACGAGCTGGTGCGCATCGGCGAAAAGGTCAACTCCGTCACCCGCACCATGGGTGTCGCGCTGACGGCCTGCACTCCTCCCGCCCGGGGGGAACCCCTGTTTGCCCTCGGCGACGACGAGATCGAGATCGGCGTCGGCATCCACGGCGAACCGGGGCGACGCCGGGCCAAATGGATGCCCGCCGACGAGATCGTGGACGAACTGCTCAGCGCGATCGTTCCCGACCTGCCATTCGTCAGCGGGGACCGGGTCGCCGTGATGGTGAACGGCCTCGGCGGCACGCCGATCAGTGAGCTGTACATTCTCTACGGGATCATCCACAAGCGGCTCACCGCGCTGGGCATGACCGTGGGACGTAACTATGTCGGCGAGTACTGCACCTCGCTCGACATGGCCGGTGCCTCGATCACGCTGGTGCGACTCGACGACGAGATAGCGGCACTACTCGCCGCCCCGGCCGAGATCGCAATGCGAGTTTTCTGAGCCGCCCGACCCGTGAGCGCGGTCGCCGAGGCCCGTGCCGATGAGAGGCCGAAGGCGACCAGGATAAACTCGTTCAGTGCGCCTTGTAATTGCGAAATGCTCCGTTGACTATGCCGGGCGTCTCAGCGCGCACCTGCCGCTGGCCACCCGCCTGCTGATGATCAAGTCCGATGGCAGCGTGCTCGTGCACTCCGACGGTGGCTCCTACAAACCGCTGAACTGGATGAGCCCACCCTGCTCGATCGCCATCTCCGAGCCCGACGGCGATCAAGCGGATGCCGGCATCACCGCCCTCTGGACGGTCACCCACGCCAAGACCGCCGACCAACTCGTGGTCAGCGTCTACGACGTGCAGCACGACTCGGCCCACGAACTCGGCATCGACCCCGGCCTGATCAAGGACGGCGCGGAGTCGCACCTGCAGAAGCTGTTGGCCGAGCACATTCATCTGCTCGGCGAGGGTTTCACCTTCGTGCGCCGCGAGTACATGACCGCCATCGGGCCGGTCGATATCCTCGCGCAGGATGCCGCCGGCCGATCTGTCGCGGTAGAACTCAAGCGAAATGGTGATATCGACGGGGTGGAACAGCTCACGCGCTACCTCGAACTCATGAATCGCGACCCGCATTTGGCGCCGGTCAGTGGGGTTTTTGCCGCGCAGACGATCAAACCGCAGGCCCGCAAGTTGGCGGAGGATCGCGGCATCCGCTGTCTGCTGCTCGACTATGACGCCATGCGCGGCCTCGACGATACGGCCTCGAAACTCTTTTAGGGCAGCGGGCGCCCGCGGGCCGCAAGGTACAGCGCGAACCACTCGTCGCGGGTCATTGCCGCTGCCTGCGCGGTTGCATCCCCGCAGGCCCGAATGCGCGCCGGATCGCTCGATCCGAGGACGGGGTCGATGTGCGCGGGGTGCCGCATCAGCCAGCCGAGAACGATGGCCTCGCGGGTCGTGTTCTTCACCTCGGCCAGCGTCTGCACCAAAGCGGATGCCGCCTCCTCGGCCGCCGTGCCCGTCGCCCCGGAATACCGGCCCTGGGCGAGTGCGCCCCAGGCCTGCAGCCGCACGCCATTGCTCGCGCAGTACTCGAGCGTGCCGTGCGGGAAGGTGTTGTCGGCGCCGTCCGGGTGGTTGACCAGCACCGTGCTGTCGACCCAGTCACGCTTGAGCAGATCGACAGCGCAGCCTCGACCGCGCTTAACCGTGGAAAGGCTGAGCAGAATGGGCAAATGGGGTACATTGCCTCCAGAACACCTAGGCTATGCCGAATGAACGCAACATTGACGCGCACCTGGAGCGCCATCCTCTTCGACCTCGACGGAACCATCACTGACTCCGCCCCGGCGATCACCAGCTCGCTGGCTCGCACTTTCACGCTGCTCGGGCGTCCGGTTCCGTCCGCTGCCGAACTGCTCGCCTACGTCGGCCCGCCCATGTTCGACGCCTTCCAGGAATATGCGGGAATGACCGCAGACGAAGCCGTGGAGGCCATCGCGGTCTATCGGGCTGAGTATCACGGCGCTGCTGCCCTCGACACGGCTGTCTTTCCCGGCATCGCCGGTCTACTCGAGCGCATTCACGCGACGGGTATCCCGCTCGCCCTCGCCACCAGCAAGCCCGAGCTGAGTGCCATCGCCATTCTCACGCACTTCGACCTGGCGAAGTATTTCACGGCCACGGTCGGTGCCTCCGCCGATGACACCCGCAGCAGGAAAGCCGACATCGTCGCCGAGGCTCTCGCCCGGCTGGCCGCGACCGGCGTCGACACCAGCGGCGCCGTCATGGTCGGCGACCGCAGCTACGACGCCATCGGTGCCCAGGCCAACGGCATTCCGGCCATTCTGGTGGAGTGGGGCTACGGCTCTCCGGCTGAGGCCGAGGCTGCTACGGCGGTCGTGCACTCGACCGACCAGCTCGGCCGGTTGCTGCTCGGCTGACGCCCTAGCGGCTAGGAGTCAAAGCCGAGGCCCAGCGCGTCGAGGGTTTTCAGCAAGGCATTGCGCTTGCCGCGGTTGTGGTCGGCCCGGTTGAGCGCCCAGCGCGTGGCCTGAATCCCAGCGGATGCGATCGGCTCCGGCGGAAACGGCAGCGGACGACCGCGCACCATGGCCAGTTCAGTGCGCTCGGTGGCGCGGCCAGCCAGCTGGTCGAGCATGACCTGAGCGGCGAAGTGCGTGGCGCCGACCCCGAGGCCGGTGAATCCGGCCGCGTAGCTGATGCGCCCGCCGCGCGCCTGGCCGAAGAACGCGCAGAACTGCGTGGAGGTGTCGATGGCACCGGCCCACTTATGGCTGAAACGCACCCCGGCCAGCTGCGGAAACGTCGTGAAGAAGTGGCTCGCGAGCTTGGCGAAGGTCTCGGGGCGGTTCTCATACCCGCTGCGTACTTTACGCCCATAGTGATAGACGGCGTCGTAGCCCCCGAACAGAATGCGGTTGTCGGCGCTCAGCCGGTAGTAGTGAAACTGGTTAGCCAGGTCACTGAACCCCTGCCGGTGCTGCCAGCCGATCGCGGCGAGTTGGTCGGCATTGAGTGGTTCGGTCATGAGCACGTAGTCGTAGACCGGCACGGTTGCGAGTTTGTTGCGCTTGAGTAGCGACGGAAAGACGTTTGTGGCCAGAGCCGTCTTCTGGGCAGTCACGGAGCCGCCCGCAGTCACAACCCGGGTGCCCTGCGCCGCGGTCAGTCCGGTCGTGTCGAGGTTTTGCACGAGCGAGTTCTCGAAGATTTCGACCCCGCTGGAGGTGGCCACGCGAGCCAGCTCGGCGGCGAGCTTGCCCGGATGCACGAGGGCATTGCTGCGCTTGTGCCAGACCCCGGCCAGGTAGGTCGGAGACGCGACCTCGGCCTGCACGGCCGCCTGGTCGAGAAACACGGTGTTCTCGTCGGCCGTCTCCTCGCGCAGCCACTCCACCTGGTGCTCCTCGATGGCGAGGTCGATGGCGCCGGTGCGCTCGAAATCACAGTCCAGGCCGAGTGCGGCCACGGCTTGCTCGATTTCGTCGAGGTTCTCATTACCGAGCTCGGTCAGCCGGTCGATCTCCTGCGGCCAGCGCGTGCGCCCGTTCTCTTCGCCGTGGGTGAGGCTCGCCTCGCAGAAACCGCCGTTGCGACCGGATGCCGCCCAGCCGACCGTGCGCGCCTCCAGCAGCACCACGCGCGCCGCCGGATTCTGTTGTTTGGCCAGCACCGCGCTCCACAAGCCGAGGTAGCCGCCGCCGACGATCGCCAGGTCGCAGTTGAGGTTGCCGGAGAGCCGAGGGTAGTTCGCACGCGGCGCGAGGTCGTCGAGCCAGAAGGAGCCCTGCCGGGTGCCGACGAGTGAGGCTGCGACAACGGATGCCGCGGGCCGGGCTCGGTCGAAAATTGTGCTGGTCATGCGGGGTGCGCGTCCTCTCGCGGCGACGATGCCGCCACCTGGTCTGGGCGCCACCAGCCTAGCGGCGCCCACCGAGATTCCGGCGCGTGGCGCGGGCATCCGCTTGATGCGACCGGGACGTTAACGCGAAAGTGCCGCCCCGCGCGAAGCGGGACGGCACCGAGAAGACGCGACTCTAGATGATCGCGGCGCGCAGGGCGGCAGCGGCGGCGGCCGGGTCATCGGCGCCGTAGATGGCGCCGCCTGCGACGGCAACGGATGCGCCGGCGCGCTGCACCGAGGCGATGGTCGCCAGGCTCACGCCACCGGCCAGCGAGAACGGAACCTTGGCGGTTTCGCCCTGGTTGAGCAGCTTCGCGAGCGAGAATCCGGGCTCGGCCTGCTCGTCGAGTCCGGCGTGCATTTCGACGAACTGGGCACCGAGCGCGGTGACCTCGCGGGCGCGGGTGACCTTGTCGGCAACGCCGATCAGGTCGACGACGATGCCCTTACCGTGCTTGGTCGCGGCGGCGACGGCTCCGATGATGGTGCTGTCTCCGGCCGTGCCGAGCACCGTCACGAGGTCGGCGCCGGCGGCGAAGGCGATGTCGGCTTCGAGCTCGCCGGCATCCATCGTCTTGAGGTCGGCGAAGACGATCTTGTCGGGGTGCGCGGCTTTGATCGCGGTGACGGCGCGCAGGCCCTCGGCCTTGATCAGCGGGGTGCCGAGCTCGATGATGTCGACGTGCGGGGCGACCTGCGCGGCGAGCGCGAGCGCGGCGTCGGTGGTCAGTACGTCCATTGCTACCTGAAGCTTCATGGGGTTCTACTTTCTGTTGGGGTAAGCGGTCTGTGGTTTTCAGGACGGGGCCTGGGCCCTATCCGGTTTGTTACTCGAGGTTGGCGTGACGCGGCCAGAGCTCGGCGGCCGTCGCACCGCTTCGCTGCCAGAGCGTGTGGAATAGGGCGTCGCCCACCAGCAGCACGGACTGTTCGAACAGCCCGCCCGAGTACTGCGCCGACACCTGCCCGGCGTGGTCCTGCTTGGCGGCCGCGGGGATGACCACGGTCACCGCGGCGAGGTGCCCGAGGGGCGACTCCGGCGCCGTGGTCAGCGCGAGAACGTTCGCACCCACACCGTGAGCCGTCTCGGCGGCGCGCACGATGGCGCCCGTCGTTCCGGATCCGCTGGCCACCAGCAGCAGGTCGCCCTGCGCAATCGCCGGGCTGGTGACCTCGCCGACCACGTGCACGTCAAGGCCCAGGTGCATGAGCCGCATCGCGGTCATCTTCAATGCCAGCCCGGAACGGCCGGCTCCCAGCACGAACACCCGCGGTGCCACAGCGAGCAGACTCGCCGCGTCATCCAGCACCACAGAAGCGGATGCCGCCCGCAGCGCGTCCACGACGCGGCCATTCTCGGCGAAAATGAGACCGAGGGCATCCGCTGTGGTGGGGGTGGTTGTAGTTTCGGTCATGGGTCAATACTTCACTCTTTCGAGTGGGCGTGCGGCCCGCCAAACGAATGGTTTTACTACCCAAACGAATGGCTCCGGGCAGGCTCCACGGACGGTTCGGATAGGCTATCCGTATGACCTTCCTCGCCGATTCACCCGTGCAGACCGCGCGCAGCATGGCCGCCGAACGCTCCAAGCTCATCGCCGACCTCACGGACGCGCACGCGACCACGCTGGAATCCCTGCTCGCCGTGCTGCGCTCGAGCAGCACGAGTGACACCGCTGCCCGCCAGAAGGCCACCGAACTCGCCGCCGCGGCGATGGTCGCCCTGCGCGCGGTGAGCGACCTCGACCGGAGCCTCACCGAAGAACCTGTTGCCCGCGCCTTCGAACGTCTCAAAAATGACCTGCGTCCGCTGGTGCGCTTCGGCGACCTCGACGTGCAGTTCATCGAGCCGCCGGTCAACGGCCGCGCGCTGCCCGGCGAAGTCGCCCACGAGGCCAGGGCCATCGTGCGCGGCGCCGTGCTCGCCCTGGTCGAGCAGACCGGGGTCGCGCGGGTGCGCGTTCAGTGGGACTGCGACGGCAGCAACCTGCTGATTCGCATTCGCGACGACGGACCGGGCGACCTCGACGCCGAGGTTCCGAGCGTTCGCCAGCTGGCCGCCCGCGTCGTGGCGCTCAGCGGAACGCTGGGTGTCGAGGCGACCGCCGGCTGGGGGTCGGAGATGGCGGTGTCGCTGCCGCTCGACGCGCCCACGGCATCCGTTTCGGCGGCGGCAGCCTGGGGCCTCAGCCCGCGCGAGCGCGGCGTGCTCGAGCTTGTGGCGTCGGGCGCGCGCAACAAGGCGATTGCCGAGGCGCTGACCATCAGCGAGAACACCGTGAAGTTTCACGTGGCCAACCTGCTGCGCAAGGTCGGCGCCTCGACCCGCGCCGAACTCGCCTCCCTCGCCCGCTGAACGGATGCCCGGCGCGCCGCCAGCACGCCGGCCGCCGCGAGCATGGACAGGACTCACGCTAGGGTGAAGGAGTCAGAAGACACACAACCCACGGGAGCGCGCACCAGCGAGCTGAGAGGACGGCCAGGGCCGTCGACCGTTGAACCTGTCCGGGTAATGCCGGCGTAGGAAGTTCGAGAACATGCGCACACTTGACGAAATCTCCATGTCTGAAACCGTCACCACCGGCCCGATCCAGGGCAGCAGCAAACGCTACGAACCGGTGCCGGCCTGGCCAGGGCTCGAAATTCCGGTTCGCCGGGTGAACCTCAGCAACGGCGAACACTTCGACCTGTACGACACGTCCGGCCCATACACCGATGACACGGCCACGATCGACCTCGAGAAGGGGCTGCCGAAGACCCGGGCCGGGTGGGAGCATCCGCTGCCCATCGACGGCGCTGCGACCCAGCTGGTCTGGGCCCGGGCCGGCATCGTCACCCCGGAGATGGCCTACATCGCCGCCCGCGAGGGCGTCTCTGTCGAGCTCGTGCGCGACGAGGTAGCCCGCGGCCGCGCGGTCATTCCGGCCAACCGCATGCACCCCGAGAGCGAGCCGATGATCATCGGCAAGGCCTTCACCGTGAAGATCAACGCGAACATCGGCAACTCCGCCGTGACCTCGTCGATCGCCGAAGAGGTCGAAAAAATGGTCTGGGCCGCCCGCTGGGGCGCCGACACCCTGATGGACCTCTCCACCGGCAAGGACATCCACCTCACCCGCGAGTGGATCATGCGCAACTCGCCCATTCCGGTGGGCACCGTTCCGCTCTACCAGGCCGTCGAAAAAGTCAACGGCGACCCGGCCCTGCTCACCTGGGAGATCTACCGCGACACCGTGATCGAGCAGTGCGAGCAGGGCGTGGACTACATGACCGTGCACGCCGGAGTGCTGCTGCGCTACGTGCCGCTCACCGCCAATCGGGTGACCGGAATCGTCTCCCGCGGCGGCTCGATCATGGCCGCCTGGTGCCTCGCCCACCATCAGGAGAGCTTTCTCTACACCCATTTCGTGGAGCTGTGCGAGATTCTGCGCCGCTACGACGTGACCTTCTCGCTCGGCGACGGGCTGCGTCCCGGCTCCATCGCCGACGCCAACGACGAGGCCCAGTTCGCCGAGCTGCGCACCCTCGGCGAGCTCACCAAGGTCGCCAAATCCTACGGCGTGCAGGTGATGATCGAAGGCCCCGGCCACGTGCCGATGCATAAGATCGTCGAAAATGTGCGCCTCGAGGAGGAACTTTGCGAGGAAGCCCCGTTCTACACGCTCGGCCCGCTCGCCACCGACATCGCCCCGGCCTACGACCACATCACGAGCGCGATCGGCGCGGCCATCATCGCCCAGGCCGGCACCGCCATGCTCTGTTACGTCACCCCCAAGGAACACCTCGGCCTGCCGGGCCGCGACGACGTGAAGACCGGAGTGATCACCTACAAGATCGCCGCCCACTCCGCCGACCTGGCCAAGCAGCATCCGCGCGCGCAGGAACGCGACGACGCCCTCAGCCGGGCCCGCTTCGAGTTTCGTTGGACCGACCAGTTCGCGCTCTCGCTCGACCCCGACACCGCGCAAAGCTTTCACGACGAGACGCTGCCCGCCGGCCCGGCCAAGGCCGCCCATTTCTGCAGCATGTGCGGTCCCAAATTCTGTTCCATGCGCATTTCAGCAGATGTTCGGGTGTACGCCGCAGAGAACGGCCTCACCAGCCTCGAGGCGATCGAGGCCGGGATGGCGGAGAAATCGGCTGAGTTCACCAGGATGGGTAGCTCGGTCTACCTGCCGTTGCGCGTACTCGGAGCCGACGAGCACTGATCGCGGAAGCTGATGGCGCGGCCAGCGGCACGCGCCGGCGCTGGCCGAATTGTGCGTGCGGGCCAGCGCGATCGGCCGGCACGCACAGTTTGACGGTGGACACCAATCCGTGAGTCCCGGGCCCGGCCTAGAATATGGGCCCAGTTTCCGGGACCGGGCCCGGTCAGGTCTGGCGCGCACCCGGGTACACTCCGTCTCATGGTTCTCGCCATTCTCGCCCCCGCCCCGCCGCCGCACCACTAACCCCCACTGCAACGTCCAACCCGTTCCCGGCCCGGGCCCGGAAACCATCAGTAGCTAAGCGGTGACCCAATCACCCCAGCAGGGTTTTCCCATGGTGCCGGCACCAAGATTCCGCCATGACTCCCACAAACGCGACGCTGCGTTTGGTTCGCCTCGACGACGGCGCGAAGCCCAGCACCGCGTTTGGCGACACGACCGCCGTCCCCGGCGGGCTCGCCCGCATCAGCGGGAGGCGGCGGCCGGAACATCCGTTCTGGCAACCCTGGTCTTTGAGATCCCGAATCAGGCCATCGCCCTGGTTCTGAACGGCCCGCAGGGCGCGCGGTTATCGCTCGGAACGGGGCACCACACCGCACCCTGAGAATATCCCCCGAGATTGGGGGTAAATGTCTACTCCACACGCGGCTACCCCGCCCATCGGCATGCGGGCACCATGGTTACATTCCAACAGTGGAGGTCAGCATGACAACTGGATTCGTCACCCGAGAACAGCCCACCGCGACACCAATGGCCCACTTGAGCGTGCACGTCTTTGGAAACCTCAGCGTTCGACGGGGGTCTGTCGTGCTGCACGCCCATGAGCTGGGCGGGCCCAAGCCCCGCCAGATCCTTGAAATTCTGCTCGTGCACCTCGGCTTGCCGGTCTCCAAAGACCGCCTCATCGAACTGCTCTGGGGCGCCAGCGCTCCGCTCGAAGCCCTGCCCACCCTCGAAAGCTATGTGAGCCTTCTCCGTCGCCACCTGCAGCCCGGCGCGGGAAAATTCGGCCCGCTGCAAACAACGACCGGCGGCTACGTGTTGGACCGTGAGCTCGTCGACGTCGACCTCGACCAGTTCGACATACTCCTGCAGCGTGCGCAGAAGACCATTCCCGGCCTCGCGTATCCCCTGTTGCTGCGCGCTCTGGACCTCGCCGCCGCACCGCTGCTCGGCGACGAACTTCTGCCGGCCTGGGCAATGGAAGCCCGCGATCTGCACGCCGCCCGCCTCACCAGCGCCCGCATTCTCGCTTCGGAAACAGCTGCAGCCCTGCACCGCATCGATGACGCCCTCGATTTCGCGAACCTCGCACTGGCCGACGAGCCGTTGAACGAACGAGCCTGGACGGCCCTCATTCTCGGATTGGAGACGAGCGGGCGTCACGCCGAAGGCCTGCAGGCCTACAACCGCTGTCGTCGCGCGATGCAGGACGAGTTGGGCTGCGCTCCCGGCCCGATTCTGCGCGCGGCCCAGCTCCGGTTGCTGCACGCGACCGCAGACGGGGACGGCGACCTGGCCGACGTGCTGTCCGCCCTGCTCATGCTGCACGACCAGCTTCGCCTGTCGCCGACGAACGAGCCTGGGCACACTGCCACCACTACTTCTTCTTCGCGACCAGAGCCGGTCGCGGATTCCCTCCGGGAGGCTACTGATGTTGTCACGTCATTTCTGCGACGCGCCGTCGCTCGCGCTTGAGCTGACTCTGTCGGCCTTTATACCATATGGGGGGCCAAAGAGACAGGACTCGACAAAAACTCATGTTGTCCTGATACTTATTGCGCCAACCGGAATAGCACGGTGTGCTCCGTCAGCATCGAGGCTCAGGAACGGGCAGAGAGGTTCCCGCAGATGAGCGCGCAGACGTCCCCGATGGAACCCGGCATGCAGGGGACCACGGCGACCGCGTCACTTCCCGGTTCGGCCACGGTCGGCACAACCCCGATGGGGCAAATTCGTATTCTCATCGTCGACGACCACACCACCTTCGCCGAGCTTCTCACTGGTTCGCTCAATCGCGAACCCGATTTGTGCAGCGTCGGCTCGGCCAACAGCGTGGCCACCGGCATCGCCGCCTGCCTGGAATTGGTCCCCGACGTCGTCGTCATGGACTATCACCTTCCCGACGGCAGCGGTCTCGTCGCGGCCACAGCCATCCTCGCCCGCGCTCCTCATACCCGAATTGTCATCCTCACCGGCGACCCGGCCCTCGAGGCTCTCGAGCAGGCCGCCGCGATCGGGGTCTGCGCGTTCCTACCCAAAGACGGCTCCCTCGCGACGGTGCTCGACACCCTGCGGCACGCGCGCATCGGCGGTTTCCTCGTGCATCCGTCCCTCGTTAGCCTGCTGAGTGCCCGGCGGCGGCAGCGCAGCGAAGAGATCCCCTTTCCCGAGCTGACCAAGCGTGAGCTCGCCGTGCTTCGACTGATGGGCGAGGGCTCCGACGTGCGGGCCAACGCGAGGGTTCTCGGAATTTCCGAGAACACCTGCCGCGGCTACGTCAAGGCGATCCTGGGCAAGCTTGGGGCACACTCGCAACTCGAAGCAGTGGTTATCGCGACCCGACTTGGTCTGGTGCCGGCGCAGCATGTCTAAGTGGACGCCTGCGCAGCCTCGTGCCAGTAGCATCGACCGCACCCGGTCGGCTGAGCGCTCTGAGGTGCGCAGCGCGGTCGGCCGTTTTCTGGCCGTGGGCATAGTGGCCATGGTCTTCGTGGCTATACCGGCTGCCCTCTGGGTACGTGAACTCTCTGTACGCAATGCCATGGACAATGCTATTCAGCACGCCCAACGCCTCGCCGACTACTCCGTCGGGCCGCTCCTCTCCGATGCGATTATTGCGGGTGACCCCGGCGCGACCCGGCGGCTGGATGACCGATTGGCCCCCCGCATCTCCGACGGATCGATCGTGCGCGTCAAGGTATGGGATCCCTCAGGCCGCATCGTGTATTCTGACGTCCCGAAGTTGATCGGCCAGGAATTCACTCTTCCATCGTGGGCGCCCGAGCTGCTCGCCAGCGGAAAGGGGCGGGCCACCCTGGGGATACAGACCGATCCCGGCGACGAGAACGAGAAAGAGGCCGGTGAGCTGGTCGAGGTCTATGTGCGCGCTTCATCGGCGAGGGGTGACCCTCTCATCTTCGAGGCCTACTTCAACGACGACGCGGTCCGCGACGAACAGAGCGCTCTCGTCGTCGGCCTCATCCCCGCCTTCCTGCTGTCCCTCGGTGCCCTGCAACTGGCCCAGTTGTTTCCGGCGGTGCAACTGGCCCGACGCATCCAAAACCATCAATCAACCAAGCGCCAGCTCCTGCAGCACGCCATCGAGGCATCCGACCTCGAGCGCCAGCGCATCGCGCGCGACCTGCACGACGATGTCATTCAGGACCTTGCAGGGCTGTCCTACGCCCTCGAGGCCGAGGAACGACATTCCGCCCTCGAGAACCGGGCGTTGTTCGGCCAGGCCAAAGCCATCCTGCAGAAAAACGTGCAAACCCTGCGCGCCATGACCACCGAGCTGTACCCGCCCGACCTCGAAGAACTCGGCCTGCCCGCCGCCTTGACCCGGCTGACCGCACCGCTGATCGAGCGGGGCATCGTCGTCAAACTCCATATTCCGGACGACTGCGACCTCGACCGCGACCGTGCCGCCATGTTCTACCGGGTGGCCCGCGAGGTGCTCGCCAACACCATGAAGCATGCCAGGGCCGGCGTCCTCGAACTCACCCTGATGCAGGATGACGACCGCACCATCCTGCTGATTCACGACAACGGCTGCGGGTTTAACCTGTCCGCGGACGCCCCCGACAATCATCTCGGGCTGCGCATCATGCGCGACACCATCCAGGTCGCCGGGGGCTCGCTCGAGGTGCGCTCCTGGATGGGCGGCGGCACCTCGGTCATGGCGACCCTTGATCGGATTGCTCCTGCTCGAATACGGTAACCAGGGTTCGACGCCGCCGCTGAAACCCGCTCCATAATACGATTGCCATGGTCGCAGACAGCAGCACTGAAAGGCCGATCCAGTACCCGATCCACGGGCTGGGTGTGACGGGCACCGGGGCCATCACGTCGGTAACGTGGTCCACCATAGTTTGGGCGATGGCAGCGGGAGCTGGAAACGGCTCGGTTGCCATGTCCACACCAACCCCGGTCAGCGACTCGGGCCGCACGGCTACCTGGGACGCGGCAGTACCGGCCCCGCGGGCGATTTCAATCCGCACAGACTCAATCAAGCGATCACTGAGCAGCGGTCCGACATAGTCGACCGCGAGCAGGCCGTCGCCGAGAGCCGTGCCGTAGCTGCCGATCGCGTCCGCAACTATGCCTTCCGTCGCGATCAAATCGGCCGCTTGGGCCGGTTCATCCGCCTCGACCTCAAACCGAAGATCGTGTACCAGCACGTCGACCACGAAATAGGTTGGATCCTCAGTAGCCGATTCTGTCGAAACGGATTCTTCCGGTCTGATCACGGCTGGCCCGACCAAGGCACGCGCTTGGGCAGCCTCCGTACCAGCGGGCAGCAGCATTGTCGGCGCGGGCACGGCCTGATCGAGGAGCCCCACCGGGAGCACCTCAGAAGCGATATCTGACAACGTCAGGCTGGCATCCGTCGCCCGCTGCTCGAGCTCGGCGCGCAGAACGGGGATGTCGGTATTTTCGTCAGCCCGCACCGCGAGCGCCACTCTTCGACGCACCATGAGGCCGTCAAAGGTCACGACCGGCCTGTCGTTGCCTAGGTCGGCACCGGGTTCAGGTGCAACGGTGGACTTAGGTAACGAATCCGGGGCCGCTACCCCGGCGGTGCAGCCGCTCAGAATGAGCACAAGCAACACCGCCGGAGCCAGTCGGTTCCCGGAGAACATCAGCTGCCCGCCGGCAGTTCCGGCCGGTAGACCGGCGGGAGTGAGCCCATCGGCGTGCTGTCAACCACGGGAACGTCCGAGGTGATCGGATCGTTCACCCGGTAATCGCCCACGGCAAACTGAATCATCATGTCATGGTCCTCGTGCGAGAGATTGTGACAGTGAATCATGTAACGGCCGCCGGCCTCCTTCCCGGTATCGAATTGCATCAGCACCGTGACGGATTCATTCTCACCGACATAGAAGACGTCCTTCGGCCCCTTCTCCCAGGCAAACGGTTTGCCTCCGTTGATATTGCGACCGATGATCTTGCCGTCCACCAGGTGGACGTGCACCGGGTGGAACCAGCCGCCCGAGGAGTTGGTGATGGTCCACTGCTCCACGTCGTAGGGCTGAGGATTACCGAACAGCTTGGTGAAGTTTGATGCCTCCACATCGGCCCAGGTCGTATCGTTGATTTTCCACAGGCCGTTACCGCGCGCCACCACCATTTTCCGCTTCACCTTGGCCATGTCGGGGGTGAGGCTCATAGTGGCCAGGCCGCCCAAAGCGGAATGGATCGCGCCGCCGTCGTCGAGGGAGGTGGGGATGGCAGAGATGGAACCGACGTTCGAACCGGAGTCGGCTACGACCTCGAATTTCATGATCTTGCCGGTGTTGACGAAGTCCACGTTGTTCTTGTTGCTGAGGTTGCGCAGCTCGACTGCTTGCCCCGGCTTGTACCGGCGAAAGTCGATCAGAATCTCGTAGCGTTCGGCCGTGCCCTGACGCCACGATCTCACCGCTTGAACGGTAGGCGTCATACCGCCGTCGGTGCCGACGATGTACATCGGCTCACCGGTCGAGAGGGTCGGCCGGTAAGAGCGTCCGACTGAGGCGATCAGCACTCGAAACCGGTAAATGCGGGGCTTGACCTTCATCGTGGGCCACGGCACACCGTTGACCATGATGATGTCACCCCACACTCCCTTGTGACCGTTGTCGTTGTAGCCGAGGGAGCCGTCGGCTTTGAACATGGCATCCGAGATCATGATCGGCACATCGAATTCACCCTGGGGCAGCTGCGCCCGTTCGAACGGGTCGTGCAGGGCATAGATGCCAGCCAACCCGGAGTACACGTTCTGCGCGGTCATGTGCATGTTGTGGTCGTGATACCACAGCGTGCGCGCCGACTGCCAGTTGGGGTAGTGATAGTTCTTGACTTTGCCGACGGCGGTGAAGTCGTTAGCGTAGCCGTCGTACTGCGGCAGCGACGCCGAGCCGTGCAGGTGGGTGACGGTGTTGAACGCACTCGGGTGTAGCAGACCGTTGGTTGACAGGGCGTTGCGAATGCGCACCTCGCTCCGGGTGCCCTGGGACAGCCGGATGGTCGGGCCGGGGAAGATCCCGTTATAGCCAGCGACCGTCGTGGCTAACCCGGGAACAAACTGGGCCTGACCGAGCTTCTGGGTGAGTGCGTAACGGGCAAAGGGACGCGACGGGTCTCCGTCATCGAATCCTGTCTCATACGGCAATAATACCGGGGGACGACGGAACACGCCGGCGTAGGGCACCGGCATGTTCGCAGGTGCCAGCAGGCTTTTCGTTATGAGCGGGGTAGTGGAAACCGGGTCGTCTCCTCCACTCATTCCGATGGCGCCGAGAGCACTGAATGCGCCCAGCTGTAATACTTCCCTACGTGATGTCATGACGTCTCCTGCTGATTTTCTGGACCACACTGCCTGGTTGGGGTGTCTTGGTGACCGGCTGACGACCCATACGAAGGTCGCCAGCCGGGTCATTCGGTTGATTGTTTTAGTTCACCGCTCCCGTCGTGTACGACCACGAGCGGGTGGCCACCGGGTTGCCGGCGAGGTCTCGCACGGCACCCGTACCACCGGTGATGGTCACCGTGTACGTCGTGTTCGCCAGGAGTGTGGCGTTCGGGTTGATCGTCAGTACGCGGGTAGTCGCGTTGAACGACAGGGTCGAAGCGATCGTCGTGCCGGGACGGGTGACAGTCACCGACGTTGCCGTGAATCCAGTGATGGCTTCACTGAAGGTCGCGGTCGGGCTCACCAGCCGTCCAACTGCCGTCGCTCCCGCCGCAGGAGTCAGCGCGGTGATCGTCGGAGCCGGGCCGGTAATGAACGACCAGGTGCTCGTCGCCATCGTGTTGCCGGCCGCGTCACGGATGCCCGAGAGGGTGGCCGTGTAGGTGCGGTCAGCGAGCAGCGTCACGCTCGGGTTCAGCGTCGCGACTCGTGTCGTGGCGTTGTACGAGACCACGGCAGCAATCACCGTGGCACCACGCCGCAACACAAACGTCGTACCGCTCACCCCGGTGACCGGTTCACTGAACGTTGCTGTCAGATTGCCGGTCTGGCTGACCGATCGAGCATCGGCTGCCGGTGTGCGTGCGGTCACCGTGGGGAGCACGAACTCCGTGCGCGGCGTGACCACCACCGAACGAGCAGATGCCGTCCCGGTACCGACCGAATTGATCGCCGCGACATCGAAGGTATACCCAGTGCCATTGATCAGCGACCCGATCACCGCGCTGGTGACATCGGCCACCGTCGTCGTTCCAGTTGCCGTTGCATCCGCTCCGATGAAGGTGCGCACCAGGTAGCCCGTGATCGCGGCGGCATTGGCCACCGGCACTGGGGCCGTCCAATTCACGGTCGCCGAAGCATTTCCCGCAACCGAGGTTCCGATCACTGGCGCTCCAGCCACAACCTGCACCACGGGTGCGGTCGGGGCTGTCGTGAACGACCAGCCGTCGGGAGCTATCAGGTTACCCGCAACATCCGCAATTCCCGACAGCGCCACCGTATAGGACGTGTCGGCCGACAACGTCGCGCTCGGGTTCAGGGTCGCAACCCGAGTGCTGGCGTCGTATGACACTACGGCGGGAACGGTCGTGGCACCGTTGGCGAGCACGAATGTGGTGTCGCCGACTCCCGTGACCGCTTCGCTGAACGTTGCCGTCAGGTCGTCGGTCGCACTGACCGCGCTGGCGCCCGCCAGCGGTGTCCTCGCCGTCACCGTGGGGGCAACGACATCAGGTTCCGGATTGACCACAGTGATCGTGAATACCGCGTGCCCTGTGGCCGAAACGTTTCCGGCGGGATCGAAGGCATTGAACGTGAGCGTTGTGGAGGTGGCGACGGGTATCGCTCCGCTGTAGAGCGTGGCGGAGTCGGAGATGACACCGCCGGCGAGAACCACGTCGGAACCGTCGACGGTGTAGTAGATATCCGCTCCGGTCTCGTTGGCGTTCAGCGTGACCGATTGTGCGGTATTGAACGTGCCGCCGGCCGGCGTTGCCGCGACGGTAGGCGCCGTGTTGTCGGTTGCCGGGATGGCATGAACGGCCGGGAAAGTTTCTCCAACGCTGCTGACCGCGACCACATACACGTCGTAGGTTTCCCCAGCGACCAGAGAAGTGAGAGTGGCGCCGGTTGCACTCTGACCGGTGATGCGCTTTCCGATTTCAATTTGCTCGTTGTTCGTGACGGTTTGCCCCACGGCAACGACCCGGTACCCGGTAATAGCTGCTGTTCCGGGGATCGCCTGCGCGGGGGTCCACGTGACCGCGATCCCGTTGCCTACCTTGGTGGCTGCGACGTTCGTCGGTCCGGGAGGGCCCGACAGGAGCGGGCCGTTGGGGCAGCCGCCCATGCCGGGGCCGCCCAGTTCACCAAACTCGGCGATGGTCAGGCCCTGGCGGTTGGCGTCGAGGTCTTCGGCCTGCCATCCCATGGCTCGCTCGCCGCCCGCATCGGCTGCGAGCTGCGCCGCATCAAGTTGGTCGAAAACATACGTGGCAGTGAAGGTGTTCGGTCCATCCAGGTCAAATTCCAGGCTGGAGTCGTAGCCGCCCTTGGGTGCGCGGGCCATCGGACCCGGCACTGCGCGCACATCACGGCGCTGCACGGTCGTTGGCACCAACGCCGGCTCGATGATGCGCTGTTCAACTTGTGCCCGATTTACCGTCGCGCCGATATGGCCGGTAACCGTGACGGTGGTGCCGCTCTGCACAGCACGGCCGGTCACGAACAGGTCTTGGACCAGGGTGTCCCCGGAAGCGGTGGCACCAAATTTGACGGATACGGTGTCCGCCGGGAGGATATCGGGGGTTACCTGGAGGCCGGTCCCGGCACCCCAGCACACGCCGCCGGGATGGTTGATCTCAAAGGCTACGTCGCCGGCCTGGACAACAGCTTCGGCTGAGCCAATCACACCGACACCGGCGCGGCTGACCTCTACGGTCGCCGTCTCACCCAGATGGTCTTGGTAGCCCTCGAGAACGACGAAGTCCCGGTTGGGAAAGACCACGATGTTGTCGGGAAAGGTCGGAACGGCCGCCTGGGCCGCTGGGATGGCGAGCACGAGGCTGGAGCACAGCACGGCGACAGCGAGCCCCGCCAGCGCCGTCTGGCGCCGACCCGGCAACCACAATCCGACTCGTTCCGACCGGTCAGATGATTTTTTCATGGTGCCCCTTCCATTCCATAAGGTGAAGAACTCTTCACGCCTGTAGGAACGATGTCAGCCGGAGCTTGTAAAAATACTGGGGTTGGCGCCAGGGTGGCGCGCAGGAGATTGTCTGCGATTCTCAAGGCTCCAGTGACGGAAGATCGCCGGCGTACACGAACCGGCCGACAACTCGGGAAGAGTTGCCGGCCGGTCGGTCGAGGGATGGTTCAGGTTCCCTGGCCTAGAGCACGGTGCCGGTCGTGAAGGTCCACGTACTCGTCACTAGGGGGTTGCCCGCGAGATCTCGAACACTCGTGTTTCCACCGGTGATGGTCACCCGGTATTGCACGTTCGAGGTCAGGGTCACCGAGGGGTTGATCGTCAGCACGTTGGTGGTGGCGTTGAACGCCGCCGCCGATGCGACAACCGCTCCGGTGGAAACCCGGGTGATCACAACCGTGCTCGCGCTGACTCCGGTGATGTCTTCACTGAAGGTCGCGGTCACGTTGGCGTTCCGGCGCACCCCGGTGGCTCCCGCGGCGGGAGTCCTCGCGGTGATCGTCGGAGCCGGACCGGTGGTGAACGACCAGGTGCTCGTCGCCATCGTGTTGCCGGCCGCATCACGGATGCCCGAAAGGGTGGCCGTGTAGATGCGGTCGGTGAGCAGCGTCACGCTCGGGTTCAGCGTCGCGACTCGCGTCGTGGCGTTATACGAGACCACGGCGGCAATCACCGTGGTGCCGCGCCGCAGCACGAACGTCGTGCCATTGACCCCGTTGACCGGCTCACTGAACGTTGCCGTCAGGTTTCCGGTCTGGCTGACCGAGCGGGCGCCGGAGGCCGGTGTGCGTGCGGTCACCGTGGGGAGCACGAACTCCGTGCGCGGGGTGACCGCGACCGAACGGGCCGAGGCCGCTCCGGTGCCGACAGAGTTGATCGCGGCGACATCGAAGGTGTACCCGGTGCGGTTCGTCAGCGACCCGATCACGGCGCTGGTGACGTTAGCCACCGTCGTCGTGCCGGTTGCCGTCGCACCCGCACCGATAAAGGTGCGAATCCGGTAGCCCGTAATCGGTGCCTGATTGGCCACCGCGGCCGGGGCTGCCCAGTTGACGGTCACCGACGCGTTCCCAGCGACCGGGGTTCCGATTACCGGAGCACCAGCCACCACCTGCACAACGGGGGCGGTCGGTGTAACGACCTCCGAACGAGCCGAGGCTGCTCCGGTGCCGACCAAGTTGATCGCGGCGACATCGAAGGAGTACCCGGTTCCGTTGGTCAGAGCGGTAATCGTGACGGTAGAGACGTCAGCGACCAGCGAGGTTCGGAACACCGTGGCGCTCGTTCCTTCGTAGGTGCGAACCCGGTAGCCCGTGATCGTCGCCTGGTTGGCCACCGGTGCCGGGGCCGTCCAGTTGACGGTCACCTGAGCGTTACCGGCGACCGGGGTACCGATCGTCGGAGCCCCAGCAACCACCTGCACCACCGGTGCCGACGGAGTCACCGCGTTGGACGATGCCGAGAATGCGCTCGTTCCTTCCGCGTTGGTCGCCGATACCTGGAAGGTGTAGCTGGAGCCGTTGTTCAGCCCGGTGACAACCAGGTTGAACGCGGTTCCGGGTGCGGTGCGCAGTGCGCCCACCTGGGCTCCGGCCGAGTCGAGCACCTTCACCGAGAAGCTGGTGGGGATACCGGTCAGCGAGGCTACCCAGTCAACGGTTGCCTGACCGTTACCGGCAACGGCAGCGACGACGGTCGGGGTTCCCGGAGCCACGGTGTCGCTGAACTGCAGGCGTTCGATGTTGCGCAGGGTGTCGGTGCCGTCGGTGCCGCGGTTGTCGATCACCGTAGTGGTCGATCCCGCCGAACCGAGCGTGCCGTCGCCGCCGGTCGTCGTCACCTCGTAGTCGCTGGTCAGACCAGAGAACTGCGCGGTGTCGACACCACCCGTTCCGTAGAGGATCTCGCGAACCGCCACGATGTTACCCGGGTTGACGGTGCCGGCGAAGACAGCTTCCTGCAGAGTCGGTCCGGTGAGTCCACCGGCGCCGTCAGAGAGGTACTGGCTGGTCATCGCGCTCTGGTTCGTGCCGTTGATGCTGGCACTGCCAATCTCCGTCGCCGCATCGTTCGGGTTGGTCCGAACGCTCAGGCGAAGGCTGAGGTAGGCGTCACCGTCGATGATGTCGTCAGCTCCTCGTCCCTCGATCAGGTCGCCGCCGCCGCCACCCAGGAGAACGTTGCCGCTGCCCCAGACGTTCGGGCCGGTCAGGATCGGGCAATCGCCCTGGGCCGACAGCGCCACAACGGATGCCAGCGTGGTCGTGAATTCCGGAATCAGCGCGTCGAAGCCCGCAATGCGGTCCACTCCGGCCTGGTCTAGAACGTCACAGCCGATGAAGCCGCCGCCACCCACAGCACTGGGAACAAGGTCGTCACCACGCAGGATGTCATTCAGCTTCCAGCCGGAAAGTGCCTCGACTTCATTGAACTTGTCGCGCACACCGACCTGCAGAATGTCGAGGGGCGCGATCGGCAGGGCCAGATCGGCGTCCTGCGCCTGCGGGTCACCCTGGCCGGTCGACCAGTCGTAGCCGGAACCGCCAGCGTTCTTTTCGATTCCCGGACCTGCAACGCCAATGTCGTCGCCACCCTCCATGTCGTAGTCGTCATCGCCGCCCTGGCCAATCATGAAGTCGTTCCCGGGCTTTTGTGAGTCGTCCAGGAAGAACAGGTTGCTGCTGTCTCCAATCATGAGGTCGGGCTGGTTGCCACCCTCTTCCCAGTCGTCGCCACCGTCACCGAAGGCTGCGTCGAGACTTTCACCGAGCATGATGAAGTCGTCGCCGGCACCACCGAAGGTTTCGTTGGCGTTGGCTCCACCGTTCGTGAAGTCCTTGCCCTCGCCACCCATGATGATGTCAAGTCCGGGACCGGCATCGATCGCGTCGTTGCCGGGGCCGCCCTTGGGAACATCGTCTCCGGCGAAGTCGGTGATGATGTCGTCGCCTTCACCACCGAGAGCCACGTCGGCACCGCCACCGCCGTCAATGACGTCGTCACCGAGGCCACCCCAGAAGGTGTCGTTGTCGTTGCCGCCGTAGGCCCGGTCGCTTCCGCTCGTTCCGTTGTAGACCGCCTGGCCGTTGATACCAGCGGGGTCGACCGCGTTGCGGGCACGGTACTTGATCGTGCCGTCGGGCATGCGAATCAGCAGCGCCGTCTCATCACACTCGGACTGCGGGTCATTGGCGACGGTGTTGCCCGAAGCCGAGAACCCTGCGACGGTTCCAGCCAGGTTCTTCAACTCGAACTTGCAGTCGGCCGTTGCGAAGGGGTCGGCCTTCAGGGTGTGCGCGTTCGTGTTGCGCATCATCAGCTCAGCAAAGGAGTTACCCTCCAGCTGGGTGCGGAGGTTCATGCCGGGCGTGCGGGCCAGGTAGTACAGCCGGTCACCGTTTTGCAGATCGGTCATCTGTTTCTCGAACACGTAGTTGAACGTCGTGCCGAGCAGACCCCCGAAGGGTGTCGTCATCTCCGCGAGTCCGCCGACCCAGAGGTCGACCTCGTCGAGACCCGTGATCGAGTGCGTGCCCGAGTTGGCCCACGCTCCCGTGCTGTTCATGAAGTCCATGGCTCCGTCCGGAGAAAATTCTCCCGCGAGGGCGTCAGGGCTCACGATCAGTCGCGCGGCGTCGCGCTTGCCGTCGAGCGTGGTCGCGCTCGTGATGGTGTCGAACTGACCATAGGCGGCCACGAAGTTGATCAGCGATTCCGGGTGCTTGAGGTTCTCCCCGAAGTCGATCCAGTTCGTGTACGGCCTGAGCGCCCCGTCGTTGGTCTTGTTGAACAGGTCACGACGGAACACGTTCAACCGCGGCACGCCTTCTGATCGTGCACGGGTCATGTTGATCGAGGCCAGGTCGAGCGGCAGGCCCAGCAGGTTATTGCGCAGGGTGTCAGTGACGAACTCGTCGAGTTCGTTGCCGACCTGGTCGCTCATACCCATGATGACGCTGCCCGCGGCTTCCTCCGAGGTCAGCTGCCCATCGGGGCCACCGTCGGTGTACGCGGGCGGGTTGAGGAACCCATCGAGCAGGGAGATATCGTTCTGACTTCCCGCCACATCGTCACTCGTGCCGAACACGCCGTCAGCACCCGGCTTGCCCGCATTGGTTCGCGAGATCGTCTCGGTCAGCATGGAGTGACCGAAGCGATACACCGCGTGGGCGAATTCCGCTGTGACGGCCGGGTTGATCTCGGTCTGAGTGAACGCAAACGGTTCGAACGGGTTGATACCGGGCTGCACCTTGCGCGCGAACTCTTCGAACACGAGGTGCTGGTACTCCATCTCTGTGACGAACCGGGCAGCCTGGAACAGGCGGTCGCCGTTCCAGCCGCCAGCCCCACTGGCCAGCTTCCACTCGGCCAGAGCGGCAACACCCCTGGCTGAGGTGTCGTTGGTGAGGGTGTTCTCGATGTTGTTGATAAGGCGGTCGTGCTCCGAGTGGAACACCTGGTGAACGGCGGTCAGGCCGATGTTCTCGTTGACGCGACCGTCTCCCGCGATGAAGTGTGCATTGAGCATCTCATCGTCGTAGGTTCCGGCTGGCTGGCCGGCGAAATCAGCGGATGCCGTGGTGTTGGCATCCGGGGTCAGTCCGGCCTTCGGCTCCGCGTTGTGCGCGATGTCGGTCAAGAACGGGGTTTTGAAGTAGAGCACGTCGCCCGGTACTGATACGGGGTTGGCGGTATCACCCTCGACCAGGCCGGTCGCAGTGACGTACTGCGGCATTCCGCGCAGCGGTCCGGGGATGAACTTGCCGTAGGCATCCGCTGCGAGCATCGGAACGTTGAGCACATCCTTGTCGGCCAGCAGCAGCCCAAGCACGTTCGCGGCCTGGTCCTTGGTGGTGGCCCAGGTCGCCATGCCGCCGGCGGTCGGTCCGGCCGGTCCGCCGAGCAGCTTGCCGGTGGCAACTGGGCGCCCGCCCTCGGTCACGTACTCGCGCAGGAAGACCTGGTGCGAGGCGTGCGAGCTGTAGGTCTGGCTCTGGTCGACCCAGGGCGAGTCCGTGTTGAGGGCATCCTGCACGTCGTCGGGCGTGCCGAGCACGCCATCGACACCGGGCTGGTTCTGCCCGCGGGTCAGCACCATGAAGCGCAGGCTCGGGTCGAGGTCGTCGCCGTTGCCGAAGACGTGGTCCGGGCCGGCGACCAGCGGGTCATCGGCCTGCAGCGGTACGAATACCGTGCCGCCGCCCTTGACCGTCTGGTCAATGCCGTGGTCGAAGAATTGTCCGAAGAGGGTGAACATCGAGTTGTACGGCGGGGAGAGGCCGACGTCAGTCGTCACATTCGGCATGAACAGCGTCTCGTGGGAGGGGATACAGCCGGCCGGGATGCCGAACGGCACGGTGGGGCTCGGGTCGGTCGTGCAGGCTACAACGCCCTCGTTGCCCTGGGTGCGCACCGGGTTACCGGCGGCGGCGATAGCGGCCGGGTTGGTCGAGGTCTGATCGACGATCAGGTTGCTCACCGTGCGCGGCTCCGAGTCGAAGACCAGGCCCTGCTTCTGGGCGTAGGAGGTTGGGTTTGGCGGTCCGAAGCCGGCGGGAGTGACATCCGCTGGGGAGAAGACCGGCGTCGCGAGGCGCGGGAAGACCTGGTCGGCGGCGCCGAACTGGTCCTGGCCGGGCTGCAGGTTGTTGCAGGAGCCGTCGACCGTGCGCAGTCCGAGCGAAAGGAGCGGGCTGGCTATCTGGTTGGTGCCGGTGCCGACGAGCGCGCCGCAGGGGCCGGTAGCGGAGGTGGTGTTGGCCACGTGGGCTTCAGCGATCTTGATCTGCTTGAGGATGTAGGCGAGGTCGGAGGGAGTGACGGCGAACCCCTGGCCGACCGTCGCTGCCTGGGCCGGGAGCGCGGCCGTTAGGCCGAGTCCGGCGTAGAGCACGGCGGCCATGCCGGCGGCGAGCATGCGCATGGGCTTACCGAAGACCCTTCGTGGTTTTCCATGGTCCTTGGGCGGTGGGCTACCTCGCATTCCGCTGGCATTGCTGTCGCTGCGAATGATTCCTTGACCTTCGAACCTGCTCATGACGCACCTATCTCTTCAGGGTGAGCGAATGCTGTAAGAGTGCGATGTAGGCCTTATGGAAACCTTGTGCATTCGCCCGTCCCCCCGCCCGCCTTCCACTGGGACACTTTGGGCCGGCACTCCCCGGCGTCCGCTCACCTCATTCCGTGCTACTTTCGCCAGACCATGTCTGATCCGTCTGCACCCACCGCGTCCACAGATCTCGCGCGCGATTCCGCCCCCCGCCAAACGGATGCCCGCAGCCGCGTGGCCGTCGCCGACATCGCTGTCAGCCTGTTTCAGGCACAGGGCTACGAAGCCACCAGTACCGCGCAGATCGCCGCAGCCGCTGGCGTCTCCCGCAGCACATTCTTTCGTCAGTTCCGCTCGAAAGACGATGTGATCTTCGCCGACCACGACGAGTTGCTCGAGCAGATCGACAAGTTTTTCGACGCCTCGCACCCCGACCCCTGGCTGGCTGTGTGCGATGCCGCCGCGCTCGTATTCGAGCGGTTTCGCGAGCGCCTCGAGATCGTGCGGGTGCGCGACCTGGTCGTGCGCCAGACATCCGTTCTGCGCGACCGCGAAACGGTGATGGTGTCCCGCTACGAGAAAACGTTCTCGGCCTATCTGCGCCGCTGTCTGCCGGGCGTCGACCCGGTGGTGGCGATTCAATTTGCGGCGGCCGTCACGGCCACGCACAACTTCGAGTTGCGGCGCATGATTCGCGCCAGCGACGCCAGCGCGGTGCTCGATTCGGCCGGTCTGGCGGCGCAGCTGCACGCCGTGCGCAATCGCTTTGCACCCGTCGGCGAATCGGCCAGGGGCGCGAGCGAGCTGCTCGTCGCGGTCTTTTCCGCCTCTGCCCTGCCGGCAGACGTCGCCCGCGTGATCGAGAACCGACTTCGATCCACAGCAATTTGACACCAAGTGTCACTTGACGTGAGACTCAGTGTCAGATAGAACTGAAGTCACACCTGCTACTGCGAAAGGCAATGATGCCCGATTACGATGTCTCCGCCCCGCTCGACACCGACTACTACGGTGTTTTCGCCGATGTGCCCGAAGCTGATCGAGCGTTCTGGAGCCGGGCTCGCACCTTCGCGGTGGAGACCCTCGACGAGCTGAGCGAGGCCTGGGACAAGGCGGAGTACCCGTTGCACCTGGCTCGCCGCCTGGGCGAACTCGATCTGCTCACCGACGGAGTCGAGGGGCCGGGCCTCACCCCCATGTCCCCGCTCGCGGCCGGCCTGGTGAACATGGAGGTCTCCCGCGGCGACGGCTCGATGGGCACGGTCGTGGCCGTGCAGGGCGGGCTCGCCCTGCGCAGTATCGCCATGTTCGGCAGCGACGAGCAAAAGGCCACCTGGCTGGTGCCGCTGGCCCGCGCCGAGAAGCTGGGTGCCTTTGCGCTGACCGAACCCGACCACGGCTCGGACTCGGTGGGCCTCGAGACCACCGCACACCGCGACGGCGACGAATGGGTCATCAACGGCGAGAAGAAATGGATCGGCAACGGCTCGGTCGGCGACGTCACCGTGGTCTGGGCCCGCGACGACGACGGCAATGTACGCGGCTTCCTGGTCGACCAGGCTTTGCCCGGCTACCACGGCGAGACGATGCTCGGCAAAGGCTCGCTGCGCGCGGTACACCAGGCGCGCATCACCCTGACCGATGTGCGGATTCCCCTCGACGCTGTTCTGCCCGGCACCCACACCTTCAAAGACACGGCAGTCGTTCTGTTCGCGACCCGGCTCGGGGTCGCCTGGTCGGCGCTCGGTCACGCCACAGCCGTGTTTGAGGCTGCCCTCAACTATGCGCAGCAGCGCGTGCAGTTCGGTAAGCCGATTGCCGGTTTTCAGATCGTTCAGGAGCGGCTCACCCTCATGCTCTCCGAGCTCACCTCGATGCAGCTGCACTGTATTCGGCTGGCCGAACTGGACGCCGCCGGCACCCTGCGGCCCATCCAGGCCAGCCTCGCCAAGTTCCACAACACCCGCGCGGCGCGTTCGCTCGCCTCCCTCGCCCGCGACATGCTCGGCGGCAACGGCATCCTGCTGGAGAACCACGTCATTCGGCACCTTGCCGACATCGAGTCCATCCACACCTACGAGGGCACCGAGAGCATCCAGTCGTTGCTCATCGGTCGCGACCTGACCGGGGTCAGCGCCTTCCACTAGGTTCGACCTGCACGAGCTTTCGCTTGCATCATCTTTTCGGACAAAGGAGTCCCGCATGATCGACCTGACCCTGAGCACCACAAACTCACCCAACGACTCACCGCTCACACCCATGCGGTTCCTGCAGCGCAGCGCTGAAGTATTCCCAAACAAGGATGCGATTATCTACGGATCTCGTCGCTACAGTTACCAGGAATTTTCGCAGGCTGCGGAGGAGCTGGCCCACGCCATCCGCTCGCGCATCACGCCTGGCGACCGGGTCATATTCCTCGCGCCGAATATACCCGAGATGCTCATCGCGCACTACGCCGTGCCCTTGGCCGGCGGCGTGCTCGTCGCGCTGAACTCACGGCTGGCCGGGCCGGAGGTGCACTACGTCCTCGAGCATTCAGAGGCCACCCTGCTGTTCATTGACGCCGAGCTGGTCGCCGGTGTCGGTGACGCTTTCGCGGCATCCGCTGCCCTGAAGGGCGTGATCGAAATCGCCGACGGCGAGTTCGGCATCACCGAGAGCGGACTCGATGTGGGCCAGCAGACGCTGGAGTCCTTTCTGGCCGATGCCGACAACGACTCCGCCGAGCCGCTGGCCTGGGAGGTTTCCGACGAGCGATCGGTGATCTCGATCAACTACACCTCGGGCACGACGGGCAAGCCGAAGGGCGTCATGTACTCGCACCGCGGTGCCTACCTCAACTCCTTCGGCGAGGTGTTCCACAACAAGTTCACGAGCGACTCCGTCTACCTATGGACGCTGCCCATGTTCCACTGCAACGGCTGGTGCACACCCTGGGCGGTCACCGCGGCCGGTGCCACCCACGTCTGCCTGCGCACGGTGCGGGCCCAATCGGTCTGGTCGGCCATCGACACCCTCGGCGTGACCAACCTGTGCGGCGCCCCCACGGTGTGCGGCGTGATCGCCAACGCTCCCATGAAGCACGTACTCGAGACGCCGCTCTCGATCACCACAGCCGGTGCCCCGCCGTCGCCGAGCGTGATCGAACAGCTCGACGCCCTCGGCATCACGGTCGTGCACGTCTACGGTCTCACCGAGGTCTACGGTCCGTACACGATCTGCGAATACCAGCGCGAGTGGGATGACCTGCCCGCTGACGAGCGTGCCCGCAAGATCTCCCGCCAGGGAGTGGGCATGGTGCAGGCCGAATCGGCTCGCATCGTCGACTCGGCCATGACCGACGTTCCGGCCGACGCCGCGACCATCGGCGAAGTCGTGCTGCGCGGCAACAACATCATGCTCGGCTACTTCAAAGACCCGCAGGCCACAGCGGATGCCTTTCGCGGTGGCTGGTTCCACACCGGCGACCTCGGCGTCATGCACCCGGACGGCTACATCGAGATCAAGGACCGCGCCAAGGACATCATCATCTCCGGCGGCGAGAACATCTCGACGATCGAGGTCGAAAACGCCATGCTCACCCATCCGACCGTGCTCGACGTCGCCGTGGTCGGCATGCCGCATCCGAAGTGGGGCGAGCGGCCCAGGGCCTACGTCGTGCTCCGCCCGGACGCCCTCGTGACCGAGGTCGACCTGCTCACGCATACTCGCTACCTGATCGCGGCATTCAAGGTGCCCGACTACGTCACCTTCGTCGACGCTCTGCCGCGCACGGCCACCGGCAAGATCATGAAGGTCGTGCTGCGCGAACTGCCAGAAGAGGTCGTCGAACCCGTCGTGTCATAGGGCCAGTGTGCACAACCGCGGAGATTCGCCCCGATACAGGCCACCCCAGTCGGAATGCGCCGCTAACTCGAATTTCTCCGCGTTTACGCACGCACACCCGGACAGCCAGGGGCCGCAGCCCGGACGCGGTGCCCGTGCGCGACCGAAACGCGGCGAGCAGGCAGTTTGCCAGCATCCGTCTATAGCCTTATAAGCACAATGGAAGACCCTCCCTCGCATAAACCCTCGCCCGCCACCACCGACATGCCTCTTTCACTGAGAGGACCTCAACATGTATGAGTGGATCATGGTGGGCGCAGGACTCCTCCTCACCGTCGGAACGGGAATTTTCGTAGCCTCCGAGTTTGCCCTCGTCACGCTCGACCGCAATGAGCTCGAAGTTCGGCGTGATCGTGGCGAGAAACGCCTCGGTCCGACCATCAAAGCGCTCAAGATCACCTCGACGCACCTATCGAGCGCCCAGCTGGGCATCACCCTCACCACGCTACTGACCGGGTTCACCTTCGAGCCGGCCATCCGCTCACTGCTCAGCGGGCCGCTGACGAGCGTCGGCGTGCCTACCGGCATCGTGCCGCTGGTGGGAACCATCGTGGCGATCTCGCTCGCGACGCTGTTCTCCATGGTGATCGGCGAACTCGTTCCCAAGAACTTCGCCCTCGCCGTACCGCTCGCGACGGCAAAGATCGTGGTGCCGGCCCAGGCCGCATTCACAGCCGTGTTCAAACCCGTCATTCTGCTCTTCAACAACACGGCCAACGCGATCATTCGTCGGTTCGGCATTGAGCCAAAAGAAGAACTCTCCGGTGCCCGCAGCGCTGAAGAGCTGAGCTTTCTGGTGCGCCGCTCCGCCCTTGAAGGCGTGCTGGACGACGACCACGCCGCCATGCTGCACCGTACCCTGCGCTTCTCCGAGCACTCCGCCGCCGATGTCATGACCCCGCGGGTGCGCATGGCTTCGGTCCGCGTCACCGACTCCGCCGAGAGCATTGTGCGCCTCGCGACGACCAGCGGCTACTCGAGGTTTCCGGTGATCGACAAGAACTCCGACGACATCGTCGGGGTGTTGCACGTGAAACAGGCCTTCGCTGTCGCGTTGAGTGAGCGTGCCACAGTCACCGCCTCCGACCTGAAGGTGGACGCCCTGCGCGTTCCCGAAACCATGGGCGTCGACTCCCTGCTTGCCGCTCTGCGCCAGCAGGGATTCCAGATCGCCGTCGTCGCCGACGAGTACGGCGGAACCGCCGGCATCGTCACCCTCGAGGACCTGGTCGAAGAACTAGTCGGTGAACTCGAAGACGAACACGACCGGGCCAAGGCCGGCGTCGTCCGCTCCGGCCGCTCGGTCGTCTTCGACGCCGCCTGGCGCCCCGACGAACTGTTCGATCGCACCGGCGTCACCGTCCCCGATGACGGGGGCTACGACACGGTCGGCGGATTCCTCGCCGACCAGCTCGACCGCATTCCCGAACTCGGCGACGAGGTCGCCATCGACGGCGGCGTGCTGCGCATCGACCGCGTCGACGGGGTGCGCGTGCACCGCGTCCGCTATACGCCCGCTAATCCCGAGACCGATCCCAGCCTGGCCACCACACACGACCGAATCGTGACTGAAATCAAGAAAGACCTGATCCATGAGTAGCGCCGATTTAACCGCGTACCTCCCCGGCCTGATCTGGCTTGTCGTGCTGCTGGTCGTGAACGCGTTCTTCGTCGGTGCCGAGTTCGCTGTGATCTCGGCTCGGCGCTCCCAGATCGAGCCGCTGGCCGAACGGGGCATCAAAGCGGCCAAGACCACCCTGTGGGCGATGGAACACGCGACCCTGATGCTCGCCACCAGCCAGCTCGGCATCACGGTGTGTTCGCTGCTTATCTTGAACGTCTCCGAGCCAGCCATCCACGGACTGCTCGAATTCCCGCTCGCGGGTACCGGCCTCTCTGAAGGCATGATCAGCACGATCGCGTTCACCTTCGCGCTCGTCCTGGTGACCTTTTTGCACGTGGTCTTCGGCGAAATGATTCCGAAGAACATCTCGTTCTCCGTTCCCGAAAGGGCCGCCCTGATTTTGGCGCCGCCGCTCGTGTTCGTCGCCCGCGTCTTCAACCCAATCATCTTCAGCCTCAACTGGCTGGCCAACGGGGTGTTGCGCCTGTGCAAGGTCGAGCCCAAGAACGAGGCGACGAGCGCGTTCACCCTCGACGAGGTCGCGAGCATCGTGGAGCAGTCCACCCGCGAGGGCATGCTGCAGGATGCCTCGGGCACACTCAGTGCAGCGTTTGAGTTCACGTCGAAGAAGGTGACCGACGTGCAGGTGACCATCGAATCCATGGTCTGCCTGCCATCGACCGCCTCCCCGGCCGACATCCAGCAGGCGGTCGGCCGCCACGGCTTCTCCCGCTACATTCTGACCGACGACGACGGGCAGCCAAGCGGTTACCTGCACCTGAAAGACGTCCTGGACCTCACCGGCGGCGACAGCTTCACCGAGCCGGTGCCGGGAAAACGGTTGCGCCGCCTCGCATCCGTTTCGTGTGACAGCGAACTCGAAGACGCGCTCGCCTCGATGCGCCGCCTGGGCGCCCACGTCGCTACCGCGTTCGATGCGAACGGCACCGTGACCGGAGTGCTCTTTCTCGAGGACATCATCGAGGAGCTCGTCGGTCAGGTCGAGGACGCCACCTCGATCTGACCCGCCGGAAACCGGGCACCGCACACGCAAGCAACGTACTGTTGTTTGGGTGCTTAGCGACGATTCTAATCAGATGACCTCAGACCAGCCAGACAACCCCGCCGCACCCGGTGATGGGTTCGTGCGGGTGCGCGGTGCCCGCGAAAACAACCTGCGCAATGTCGACGTCGACGTGCCCCGGGACGCCATCGTCGCCTTCACCGGGGTGTCTGGTTCTGGCAAGTCCTCGCTGGCTTTCGGCACCATCTTCGCTGAGGCCCAACGACGATTCTTCGAATCGGTCGCGCCCTACGCCCGCCGCCTCATTCAGCAGGGACACACCCCGCACGTCGACGAGATCACCGGGCTGCCGCCGGCCGTTGCCCTGCAGCAGCGCCGCGGAACACCGAGTTCCCGCTCGAGTGTGGGTACGGTCACCACCCTCTCGAACTCGCTGCGCATGATGTATTCCCGTGCCGGCATATACCCAGCGGATGCCGCCGGTCGCCTCGAATCGGACTCCTTCAGCCCGAACACCGCGATGGGCGCCTGCCCGCGCTGCCACGGCCTCGGCATGGCGCACACCGTGAGCGAGGCGTCGATGGTGCAGGACGCCACCCTCAGCATTCGGGACGGCGCTATCGCCGCCTGGCCCGGCGCTTGGCAGGGCAAGAACCTGCGCGACATCGTCGCCGTGCTCGGCTACGACATTGACCGTCCCTGGCAGGAACTGTCCCGCGCCGACCGCGACTGGATTCTGTTCACCGAAGAACAACCGGTGGTGGAGGTCGTGCCGCAGCGTGACCGCATCGCCAAGCCGTATCAGGGCCGATTCTGGAGCGCGAAGAGTTTCGTGCTGCACACCCTGGCCGACAGCAAAAGCGCGAACGTAAGGCAGCGGGTGCTGCGGTATGTCGATACCGGCCCCTGCCCGGACTGCGCCGGCAGCGGCCTCAAGCCCGAAGCCCTCGCCGTGACCGTGGCCGGGCAGTCGATTGCCGCGCTCAACGCGCTGCCGATGACGGCTCTCGCCGAGGTGCTGCGGCCGATCGTTGCTGACGCCGCGTCGACAGAGGTAGCCGTCACCCTGGCCGGCGACCTGCTGCGCCGCATCGACGTGCTGCTTGAACTCGGCCTCGGCTATCTGGCCCTCGGCCGCTCCACCCCCACACTGTCTCCGGGCGAAATGCAGCGGCTGCGCATCGCCACCCAGCTGCGCTCTGGCTTGTTCGGGGTCATCTACGTGCTGGACGAGCCCTCGGCCGGCCTGCACCCGGCAGATGCCGAGCCGCTGTTGCTCGTGCTCGAGCAGCTCAAACTTTCGGGCAACTCGGTCTTCGTGGTCGAACACAATATGGATGTCGTACGGAGCGCCGACTGGGTCGTCGACGTCGGCCCCCGAGCCGGCGAGGGCGGTGGTGAGGTGCTCTACAGCGGGCCGACAGGCGGACTGGCCGAAGTCGAGATGTCAGTCACCCGCGAATACCTGTTTGCTGCGGAACGCGAGCCGGTGGCGCGCGGCGCGCTGCGGCATCCGCTTGGCTGGTTGGGACTGACCGACGTGACCCGGCACAACCTCAAGGGTATCGACGCGCAGATTCCGCTCGGGGTGTTGACGGCGGTCACCGGCGTCAGCGGGTCTGGCAAGTCGACCCTGGTCAGCCAGGTGCTCGCCGAAGCCGTCGGTCGTCACCTGCACCCAGACCCCGACGATGTGCCGGTGCTGGACCTCGACGACCCCGACGCTGAGATCGAGCTGGCCGAGCGCTCCGACCTGCCCACGGTCACCGGGCTCGACGCCGTGGACCGGCTGGTGCAGGTGGACCAGAAGCCGATCGGGCGCACGCCGCGCTCCAACCTCGCCACCTACACCGGCCTGTTCGACGCTGTGCGGGCTACCTTCGCCGCCACCGACGAGGCCCGTTCTCGCGGCTTCACCACCTCCCGGTTCTCGTTTAACGTGGCTGGCGGCCGCTGTGAAACCTGCCTCGGCGAGGGTTTCGTGGCGGTCGGATTGCTCTTTCTGCCGGGCAGTTACGCGCCCTGCCCCGACTGCGGCGGGTCGCGCTATAACCCCGAGACCCTCGAGGTCAGCTACCGCGGCAAGAACGTGGCCGAAGTTCTCGGCCTCACAGTGGATGCCGCACTCCTCTTTCTCGAAGACGTCACCGTCGCCGCACGCAGCCTCGACACCCTGCGTGAGGTGGGCCTTGGCTATCTGCGCCTCGGGCAGCCGGCCACCGAGCTCTCCGGCGGGGAGGCGCAGCGCATCAAGCTCGCCACGGAGTTGCAGCGGGCCCGCCGCGGCCACACCCTGTACCTGCTCGATGAGCCGACGACCGGCCTGCACCCGGCCGACGTCGAGCTGCTCATGCAGCAGCTCGGGCGCCTCGTCGATGCCGGAAACACGGTCGTTGTGGTCGAACACGAGATGGACGTGGTCGCCGCCGCCGACTGGGTGATCGACCTCGGCCCTTCCGGCGGAGACCAGGGCGGCCAGATCATCGCCGCCGGCACCCCGGCGACAGTGGCCGCCCACCCCACGAGCCGCACCGCCCCCTATCTGAGGCTCCGCCTCCCCTGACTCCCGTGACGCGAAAGCGAACTTCGGCAACACCGGAATAATTCACACCCTGCAAAACGCTGCACCTAGAGGCGCACACAGCGAGCTGGCCCGGGGGACCTACGGGGCGGGCGGCCGCTCATTTTCGCGTGCCGTTTGTGGCACATCCCCTTTTCGCACGACCGTCAGGACCAGTAATGACCGCACCAGCCGCCACCGACACGATCACCGAGGCCGCACAACACCCCGACGCCAGGCGCAACCAGCTCGTGATTCGGCTGCTGCTGGCCTCGGCATTCGTCGTCATTTTGAACGAGACCATCATGGGCGTGGCACTGCCGCACCTCATGAAGGACCTCAGTATCACGGCCACCGCCGCCCAGTGGCTGACGACGGCGTTCATGCTCACCATGGCCGTGGTCATTCCGATCACCGGTTTTCTCATCCAGCGCTTCCACACCCGGCCGGTCTTCATCGCCGCGATGACACTGTTCAGCACCGGCACCCTGATCGCCGCGCTCGCGCCCGGCTTCGAGGTGCTGCTGGTCGGCCGCATCGTGCAGGCCAGTGGAACGGCCATCATGATGCCGCTGCTCATGACCACCGTGATGACGCTCGTCGCACCGGCCTCTCGTGGCAAGACCATGGGTAACATCTCCATCGTCATCTCGGTCGCCCCGGCCATCGGCCCGACCATCTCCGGCGTCATCCTTAGCGTGCTCGACTGGCGATGGATGTTCATTCTCGTGCTGCCGATCGCCATCGGCGCCCTCATTCTCGGTGCCTCGCGCATCCAGAACGTGACGACGCCGCGCAAGGTGCCGCTCGACGTGCTCTCCGTCATCCTCTCGGCCTTCGGCTTCGGCGGGTTCGTCTACGGTCTCAGCAATCTGGGTGGGGCATCCGCTGCCGGCTGGATTCCGCTCGGCATCGGCCTGGTCGCCCTGGCCGTGTTCGTGCTGCGCCAGCTTCAGCTGCAGCGCACCGATCGGGCCCTGCTCGACCTGCGCGTGTTCAGCTCGCGTACCTTCACCCTCTCGATCTCCATGCTCAGCATCAGCATGCTCGCCCTGTTCGGCACCATCATTCTGCTGCCGCTGTACATGCAGAACGTGCTCGGCCTGACGGCCCTCGAAACCGGCCTGCTTCTGCTCCCGGGAGGCCTGACCATGGGGCTCCTCGCGCCGTTCGTCGGCCGCATCTACGACCGGCGGGGCCCGACCATTCTGCTGGTTCCCGGCTCGATTATCGTCAGCGCCGCGTTCTGGGCGATGACCATGATGGGGCAGACCACCCCGCCGTGGATGCTGCTGATCGCCCACGTCGGCATGAGCGCCGGCCTCTCGCTGCTCTTCACGCCGCTGTTCACGTCGGGCCTCGGCTCTCTCAAGCCGAGCCTGTACTCGCACGGCAGCGCGGTCGTCGGTACCATCCAGCAACTCGCCGGCGCCGTCGGAACGGCACTGTTCATCGCCGTGATGACCGCGCAGTCGGCCGCCCTCATGGCTCAGGGCGTCTCCGAGATCTCGGCGACGGCCTCCGGAATTCGCGGTGCGTTCCTGTGCGGCGCGATCATCTCGCTGTTCGCCATTCCAGCCGCATTCCTTGTGCGGCGCCCGCCGCTCGGCGACGCGGTCGAGAGCGCTCCGGTCAGCGCTCACTGATTCAGCGGATGCGCTGGGCCAGCACCGCGGGATGATCCGCCGGCAGTCCGTGCCGCCGGCCGCCCTGCAGCAGCGCCACGTTCTTCTTCTCCCAGTCGAGCAGCGCCTGCCGGAGCGGGTCGATCGCGGCGCTCTCGTCGCAGCTGCCCGCCATGCGGCCGCAGGAACACTTCTGCGCCGCCGCGTCGTGGTGCAGCGCTTCGATGCGCCAGATGCCGGCCATGGCCCAGTCGATCTGCCGCCGGGCCAGTTCGGTGTTGCGTTCAGCACGCTTGACCAGGTCATTCTGCAACAGGCTCCGCACCCCCTCGATCCCGGCCGTGAACTGGCCGGCAACGATGGCGCTGAGCTCGGCGACCTGGTCGCGAAGGGCGGTCAGGTCCTTGTCCCGGCCGAAGAGTAAAGCATCCGTTTCGGCGATGTAGTCGGCGTGGGCGGTCTCAGCCAAAGCCCAGCGAGAAGCCCACAGCTTCACGTGCTCAAGGTCCCGGCGCTCGGATTTCTCGGCCCCGATGTGGTGCACGCAGAGCGAGCAGACCACCTGGTCGCTCAGCGACGTGAAGTGAAACGGCTGCGGCGCGAGGCAGCACAGGCACGCTACTTCAACATCGACGTGCAGCGGATGCGCGTGCGTCACTGTTGCCCCACCTCACTGTTGTTCCTTCGAGAATAACCGTGCCGCGTTCGTTCGCCGCGCCACCGTGTGCATTTCTGCACGTCGCCCCTGTGCGAATCGTCTTTGACAGCCACCAACGCGAAGCGCAAGCTAAGACCAGCCAGACGACGTGCACGCACGTTGTGTCAATGACGACACCAGGGGAAATCCTATGAGCACGACCAGATCCGATACCCGAAACGACGTGCAGACGTCCGGACTGAAAAAGGTCGTCGCGGCCTCCATGGCCGGCACGGTCGTCGAATGGTACGAATTCTTTCTCTACGCCTCCGCCGCCACCCTGGTCTTCGGCACCCTGTTCTTTCCGAACGCCGGCACCGAACTCGAGGGCATCATCGCGGCCTTCGCCACCTACGCCGTCGGCTTCCTGGCCCGCCCCATCGGCGGCATCGTCTTCGGACACTTTGGCGACAAGTTCGGCCGCAAACGCCTGCTCCAGTTCAGCCTCGTTCTCGTCGGCGTCGCCACCTTCCTGATGGGCTGCCTGCCGACCTTCCAGCAGATCGGCTACCTCGCACCGGTTCTCCTCATCCTCCTGCGCTTCATTCAGGGCTTCGCCGTCGGCGGCGAATGGGGTGGAGCGGTTCTTCTCGTCGCCGAGCACAGCCCCGCGAAGTCGCGCGGATTCTGGGCCAGCTGGCCCCAGGCCGCCGTGCCCGGTGGAAACCTGCTCGCCACCGCCGTGCTCTTCGTACTCTCGACCACCCTCTCCGATGAGGCCTTCCTCAGCTGGGGCTGGCGCGTCGCCTTCTGGCTCTCCGCCGTCATCGTGCTCGTCGGCTACTACATCCGCACCAAGGTCAGCGACGCACCGATCTTCCTCAAGGCGCAGCAAGAAGTCATTGCCGGTGACAAACGCTACGGCATTGTCGAGGTCTTCCGCCGCTACCCGCGCGGCGTCTTCACGGCGATGGGCCTTCGCTTTGCCGAGAATATCCTGTACTACCTCGTCGTCGTCTTCTCGATCACCTACCTGAAGATCATCGTGCAGATGGACACCGCGCGGGTGCTGCTGCTTCTACTCCTCGCCCACGCCCTGCACTTTATTGTCATTCCCTTGGTCGGACACCTCTCCGACCGGGTCGGCCGGCGCCCGGTGTACTTCCTGGGCGCCCTGCTCGCGGGCACCTGGGGATTCTTCGCCTTCCCCATGATGGACACCGCGAACGACTTCATCATCATTGTCGCGATCATGATGGGCCTGCTCTTCCACGCCCTCATGTACGCCGGCCAGCCCGCGATCATGGCCGAAATGTTCCCCACCCGGATGCGCTACTCCGGCGTCTCCCTCGGCTACCAGGTCACCTCGGTCATCGCGGGCTCGATCGCCCCGATCATCGCCGTGAGCCTGCTCTCCACCTTCGAGTCCTCGGTGCCGGTAGCCATCTACCTCGCAGCCGCGTGCCTGATCACGGCCCTCGTGGTGCTCACCCTCAAGGAAACGCGCGGGCTCTCCCTGCACGACATTGACGCAGCGGATGCCGCCGACTCAGCCGATCGCGCCGCCCAGGCCGACCTCGCCGAGGTCGGTCGGCGGTAGCGCGTCGCGGGCGGTCCGATCCCACGGATCGGGCCGCCCTTTTTCGCGCCGGCGGGGCATCCGCTTGTAAGTCACTCGCTGAAGGCGGTCGGTCGATTCGCGATCTCCAGCGTGATTGCCTCGATGGCGGCGCGCACCACGGGCGAACGCAGCGATTCGGCCCGCACGACGGCCCAGATGGGCAGTTGACGCTGAAAGTCTGCGCGCAACACGGGCACGAATTCCGGCCGGTCGTGCACGAGAAAGTTCGGCAGGAGTCCGATTCCGGCGCCGGCCTGCACCGCCTCCAACTGGGCGAACAGGCTGGTGGCCTGAAAGGTCGTGGCCGGTTCCGGCAGCTCTGAGGAGCGATAGCCCAGGTCGGTCACGAGCAGGGCGCTCTCGACGTACGACACGAAACTGTGCAACGCAACGTCGTCGAGCGTGCGGGGCGCGCCGCGGCCAAGCAGATACTCGCGGCTGGCGTACAGCCGTAGAAAGTAGTTGGTGAGAAACATCGCCTGCGCGTTGTTGACATCGTTGCGGCCGGCCACGATCTCCAGGTCGACGCCCGACCGGTTCTGGCTCACCTTGCGGGTGGCGCTGAACATCTCGATATTGATGCGCGGGTGGCTCTGCTGCAGTTTCACGAGGGCTGGCGTGACGATCTCCGCCCCGAATCCGTCGATGGTGCTGATGCGCAGCAGCCCGGAGAGCGGGTCGGTCTGGCTGATAGCCGTGGCGAGCGCGCCCAGCCGGTCTTCGATCGCCTCGGCAGCACTGACCGCGTGCCGGCCCAGCTCGGTGAGCTCCCAGCCATGCGGGCTGCGCTCGAGCGTGCGGCCGCCCAGCTCCGCATCGAGTGCGAGGATGCGCCGCGAGATGGTCGTGTGGGTGGTGCCGAGCGCCTCGGCGACCGCGTTGAAGCGCCCCAGCCTGGCCACGGTGAGCAGCACGAGCAGATCGTTCGGGCTCGGAAGCTGGTGTGAACTCACGGATCGCATCCTTTCGAGCGTGTGCATCTGCGCACATACCCCCTGTGAAATATTGCCTTGATTGCACTCTATCCGGCTGCGAGGGTGGAGGGACACAAAGCAAAGGAGCTTCGAATGTCAGTAGTCGCATGGATCGGGTTGGGCAACATGGGCGGGCCCATGTCCGCCAATATGGTGGCCGCCGGCCATGAGGTGCGCGGGTTCGATTTGAATCCGGATGCCGTCGCCACGGCCGTCACAGCGGGCGTCACAGCCGCCGCGAGCATCAGCGAAGCCGTCGCGGGCGCCGACGTCGTCTTCACTATGCTGCCCAAGGGTGAACACGCCCGTGCTGTGTACTTCGGCGACGACGGCGTGCTGGCCACGGCCGATCCGGCCACCCTGCTGGTGGACTCGTCGACGATCGACATCGAGACCGCCCAGGCCCTGCACGATGCCGCAGCGGCGGCCGGCTTTCGCTTCGTCGACGCCCCGGTCTCTGGCGGCATGAGCGGCGCCACCGCCGGAACCCTCACCTTCATGATCGGAGGCGTTGCGGATGCCGTCGCTGACGCCAGCAGGTTCATCGAGCCGATGGCGGCGAACATCATTCCGACTGGCGGCGCCACGACCGGCCAGGCCGCGAAAATCTGCAACAATCTCATGCTGTTCATCAACCTCGCCGCAACGGCGGAGGGCGCTGTTCTGGCCGAGCGGCTGGGACTGGACAAGCAGGTGTTCTGGGATATCGCATCCGTTTCGTCGGGTGACAGCTGGGCGCTGCGCACCTGGTATCCGATCAAGGATGTCGTCGCGACGGCCGCGTCCAACCGGGATTTCGCCCCGACCTTCACCGCAACGCTCGCGAGCAAGGACATCGGGCTGGCGATCGCCGCCGCCCGCGCCACCGACACGCCGCTCGAGATCGGCGAACACGTCGCCGAACTCTTTCAGCGCCTGATCGATGAGGGCGAGGGCGGCAAGGACTGCTCCATGATCGTCAAACTCGTCGACGGCTCCCTGCACGCCTGAACCATGTCATCCACCAGAGAGAGCTCTTCCATGCAAACAATTCCCCACTACATCAACGGGCAGCGCGTCGAGTCGTCCGAACGATTTGGCCCCGTATTCAATCCGGCGACCGGCGTGCAGGAGAAACAGGTCGTGCTGGCTTCTCGCGCGGTCGTGATCGACGCCATCGAATCGGCCCAGGCGGCCCTGCCCGAGTGGCGCACGAGCACGCTAGCCAAGCGCACGGCCATCTTCTTCAAGGTGCGCGAGCTGCTCGCCGAGCGCACGAGCGAGCTCGCCGCAATTCTGACCAGTGAGCACGGCAAGGTACTCTCCGACGCGGCCGGCGAGATCACCCGCGGGCTCGAGAACATCGAATTCGCCACCGGCCTCGCGCACATGCTCAAGGGCGACTTCTCCCAGCAGGTCTCCCACGGAATCGACGTGCACTCGGTGCGCCAGGCCGTCGGCGTCGTCGCCTGCGTCACCCCGTTCAACTTTCCGGCCATGGTGCCGCTGTGGATGATCGGCAGCGCCCTCGCCTGCGGCAACACGGTGGTCCTCAAGCCCAGTGAAAAAGACCCGTCATCGGCTATTTTCATCGCCGAGATCTTCACGGAGGCCGGCTTGCCGGCCGGCGTGCTCAACGTCGTGCAGGGCGACAAGGAGGCCGTTGACGAACTGCTCGACAACCCGGCGGTCAAGGCCATCAGCTTCGTCGGCTCCACCCCGATCGCCAAGTCCATCTACAACCGGGCTGCCGGCAACGGCAAGCGGGTACAGGCACTCGGCGGCGCCAAGAACCATATGGTCGTGCTGCCGGACGCCGACCTGGAGATGGCAGCGGATGCCGCAATCAACGCCGCGTACGGATCCGCCGGGGAGCGTTGCATGGCCGTGAGCGTGCTCGTGGCCGTCGGCGGCATCGCCGACGGCCTCGTCGCTGCGATCAAGTCGCGCATGACGACACTCCGGGTCGGCCCGGGAACCGATCCGACCTCGCAGATGGGCCCGCTGATCACCGGAGAACACCGCGATCGCGTCGCGTCCTACCTGGCCGGTGCCGAGGCGGCCGGCGCCACCATGGTCGTCGACGGCCGGGCGCAGAAGTTCGACAGTGACGGGTTCTTTCTCGGTGTCAGCCTGATCGACCACGTCACGCCCGGGATGAAGGTCTACGACGATGAGATCTTCGGCCCGGTGCTGTCGATCGTGCGCGTTGACACCTTCGACGAGGCCGTGAAACTCGTCAACGAGCACGAGTTCGGCAACGGTGTGGCCCTGTTCACGCGGGACGGCGGGGCTGCTCGGCAGTTCGAGTTCGAGATCGAAGCCGGCATGGTCGGCATCAACGTGCCCATTCCGGTACCGGTCGGATCGTTTTCGTTCGGCGGCTGGAAGAACTCGCTGTTCGGTGACGCGCATATGTATGGACCGGACAGCATCCGTTTCTATACCCGCGGCAAGGTCGTCACGACCCGCTGGCCCGACCCGGCCACCTCGGAGATCGACCTCGGTTTTCCGCAGATGGCCTAAGTGAGGCGGGTCCCCGGTTTCGCGGGGACCCGACACCGGCGGGTTAGGGTGTGGGGGTGCCGCCTTCAACCCGTCCCACCGCCACCCGCGAGTTCTTCGTCGGGGCCGGTTTTCTCGGCCGCGGCCTCAGAATGTGGGGAACCTCACCGCGCCTCATGCTGCTCGGCGCCCTGCCGGCCTTCATCGTCGGCATCGTCTACCTCGCCGGCATCGTGCTGCTCCTCGTCAATCTCCAGGCCATCGCCGTGGCGATCAGTCCGTTCGCGAGCGGCTGGGGGGAGCCCTGGCGCACCGGCATGCGGGTCGTGGCCGGTGCTGCCGTCGCGGCTGCCGGTATTCTCCTCTTGGCATATACCTTCGTGGCGGTAACGCTCACTGTCGGCGACCCCTTCTATGAGCGAATCTGGCGCGAGGTCGAGACCAGCCTCGGCGACGCGCCCGTCGAACCCGCACGCGGCCTGCTGCGCAGCATTCTGCGCGCGGTGGCCGACGCCCTGCGCCTGGTTGGCCTGGCCGTCGGGGTCGCTCTGCTGCTTCTGGTCTGCGGCCTGATACCCGGCCTCGGCCAGCTGCTCGCCCTCGTCCTCGGCGCGCTGTTCGGCGGCTGGATTCTCACTCTCGAACTCACCGGCTTCGCTTTCGACGCCCGCGGCTTCACGCTCACCCAACGCAAGCGGATGCTGCGCGCGCGCCGCCCGCGCAGCCTAGGTTTCGGCGTGCTCACCTACCTGTTGTTCCTGATTCCGGGCGCGGCCGTCATCGTCATGCCGGCGGCTGTGGCTGGCGCAGCCATGCTCAGCCGAGACGTACTCGCGTCGAGAGTGGAACCGGTTTAGCGCTTGCGGTGAATGATGCGTCCGCTGCGGGCCGCGATCGCACGCACGACGGCGGGACGCGCGCCGACCCAGATTGCGGCCGTGACCAGCAGTGCGCCGACGAAGATCCAGACGCCGAGCCAGCCCGTGTCGTTGCGCGCCGCATACATGTGGTTGAGGTTGGCGCGAGCGCCGGTGGTGAGCACGAGGGTCACGTGCACGACGATGAATGCCACGAAGAAGATCAACACCGCGAAGTGCAGCTTGCGAGCTACGGGCAGGGAAAAGACGTGGTCGAGCCTGCGAAACTGCGCAGACAGGCCCGGTGACATGCGCAGGCCGGTCACCAGTGCGATCGGTGCCGCGATGAAGACCACGACGAAGTAGCTGAGCAGTTGCAGGGCGTTGTAGTGCACCCAGCCGGAGTCGGTCGGCCAGTCGAGCGAGGCATACTGCAGCCCGGCCGAGATCGCGTTGGGAAAAATGTCCCAGTTCGTGGGCACGACGCGCAGCCATTGACCGGTCACGAACAACAAAACGTAGAAGAGGATGCCGTTGATCACCCACAGGGTGTCGAAAACGATGTGCTGCCAGAGGTCGAGGGTGATCCGAATCGGGGGATTTTTGGTGCGGAGCAGCCCGGTGTTCGTGCGCGTCCAGAAAATGGACGGGCGTTTGGTCGTGCGCACCTGCCATCCGGTGCGAATGACGAACAGAATGAAGAAGGCGTTGAGCCCGTGTTGCCAAGCCAGCCAGGCCGGAACTCCTACCGGCGTGGCTGCCGCGTGGGTGGAGACGCCGGGGTAGCTGCGCAGGAAGGACTCGACCGCCGGCAGGGCGCGCACCCCGTTCGCCGCCAGCACGATCAGGGCCACGACGATGAGACCAGCGGGCACGATCCAGGCCAGTCGGAGCCGCCGTTTCGGCCGAGTTTCTCCCGGCCGGGAGCCACCCGTCGTCATCGTTATCCGTTCCCGCGATGGCACAGTGCCGCAGCGTCTTCGTAAGAATACTGGCCCGGCCCCAACCCGGGTGGCGGCAGCTGACGCGGCAGGTCACATAGCCGGCCCTGTCTTATCGCGGGTCAGGATGCTTTGCGCATTCACTCTGTCTTCATCTGTCTCGGTAGGCGATCAAGCGGCTCGAACCGCATCGACGAAGGCTCGCATGAGGACAGGATCTTTGACCCCACGGCTCGACTCGACGCCGCTGGACACATCCAACCTCGACCAGCTCCCCGCCCCCTCGTGACCTCATGCCGGAGTGACGTCCGAGACCCCTTTGCTACCAGCCCCTAGGCCGTGCCCGTGACAGCGTCGTCAGAACTGCGCTCGAGAGTGTCGATACGTTGTCGAGCGTGGCGGTAGGCAGCCACGCTGTAGTCCTCTTTAAGAATCTGCAGATGGAGCCATGTTGAGAGGGAAGTCACCCAGGGCTCACGACGAAGCACCTCCACGAAATCGTTCGCCTCTCGCACCGTGCTGAACACCGCCGTGGCGATGATTCCGAAATCGCCGGTCGTTGAGGCCATGAACTCCACGCCGAGTCGGCGCAGGGCGTCCAGACCCGTGCGGGAACCGCCGGAGTGCCGGATTCCCAGTCCGAGAGCCAGCGTGTGCGCGCGCCCGAACTCGCGCCGCGGAACAGCGACGACACGGATGATCTCCCCCTCGATGAGCCGTGTCATCCGGTGGCGCACGGAGCTTTCGGGAAGACCGAGGGCCTCAGCGAGCACCCTCACCGGAGCGCGGCCGTCGCGTTCAAGCGTCTCGACCAACTGAATGTCCGTCTCATCAAGAGCGTATTCGTCTTCCGTCTGCAGGGTGGGCGCATAAACGTTGTGGGTGATGGCTTGATAATGGTGCACCTGGATGGACAGCACCTCCGGGTGTTCGCGGATTCCGGCCAGCAGCTCGACGAGTTCCGTGTCGACGCGACAGCGCACCTGAATGCACAGCCCGGCGTCTCCGGTCGTCGTGGAGACGTACGTTGTCAAGGATGAGGCGATCATCTCTTCATAGAGCGATGACGCGTCTCCGCGGAGCGCAACGTGCAGATGACCCTCGAGCCGAAAACCGAACATGCGTGGATTGGCGCTGGCTGTGAATCGCAGTTGACCGCGATCAACCACCGATTTCGCGATTTCAGAAACACGATTTCTGGTGAGACCGAGTTCTTCCGCAATGGATGAGTACGATGCACGACCGTCTCGTCGTAGGCAGTCGACGACACGATCCTCTTCAACGGAAGGTCCGTCACTGTTCGACACTGTCACCTCATCTCCCTGTCGGGTCTCTCGAATACTGCCACACCGACGCACAATTTCGCGATCAGATCGGGGATTCTTGGGAATATGCACACACTTCAACCGGTTTCAGATACTCTTTTTCATTATTGACGCCGTAAAGGTGCAAACAGTATCAACGATGAAGTTGAACGTCACTCAGCGCAGAAGCTGGGCCTCGTGCCACAAACTGATGGGGAATCGTGAAGGTTATAGTAATCGGCGCTGGGCTCGCGGGCCTCACCGCCGCATGGAAACTGCGCCGGCAAGGTCATGATCCAGTGGTTCTTGAGGCACGCAACAGGGTCGGTGGGCGCACCTGGTCCCAGACGCTCAGCAACGGTCAGCTCACCGAGCGCGGCGGCGAGTACGTCTTTCCGACTGAGTTCGCCATTCGACGTCTAGCGGCGGAGGTCGAGGTGCCCATCCTCACGCACAACGTGCGCTACGCCCGACGAACGGTCGACGGCGCACACTTGACCGTCGCTGAGCTCAATGCCGTGGGGGAACGACTGAACGCCACGCTCACGGCGATGCTCGCATCCGGTATGGACCGAATCTCAGTCGACACCGTGTTCCAGGCGACCTTGGGAGTGGATTTTCAGCGCCACCCGGCATATCGGCGAATTGCAACGTCGCTGGCCGGAGACCCCCAGTGCATCAGTGCAGAAGCTGCGCTGATGCACGAGTCTTCCGCCTCCGGAGGCTACGTCGAGGACGGGGGACGATTCCTGAGGGGCAACCAGTCACTCGCCGTTGAAGTGGCCCGATTACTGGGCGCGGCCATCAGGCTGGAGTCCCCCATCGCCGCCATCGATCAGTCTGCCTCCGGCGTGCAGGTGACCCTTCGCGATGGCACCACGGTCGATGCCCACGCGGCTGTACTCGCCGTACCGCTCCCGATTCTGCGCGAGATCACTCTCGGGTTCACACTTCCTGTTGCACAGCAATCTGCTCTTGACCATCGTTCGATGGGCACGGCGGCGAAGCTGGGCGTCCCCCTGTCGGCTGTCGATGGCGACGTGGCACTTCAGAACGCTGACCAGACCTGGTGGTCGTGGCGTTCAATGTCGGTCGACGGGGAGAATCGCGTTCCGGCCCTCTCCTGCTTCGCGGGAGGATCCGTCGCTCTGGCTGCACTCGATACGGCAAACGGGCCCGAACGTTGGATTACCCAGCTCAAGAGGATGCGTCCGGAACTGGTCATCGACGGAGACGTCATGCTCACTGACTGGACCAACGACGAGTGGACCAGGGGGTCCTACTCCGCACCGGCCCTCGATTGGAGGCCGGAGGACGCGTCTGCCTTCGACTCCGCTGCGGGGTTGGTCGCAATTGCCGGTGAGCATACCGGGCTCCAGCAGTCCCTGAACGGTGCTGTCGTGTCGGGCTACCGGGCAGCCCACGCCATCGTGGACCTGGCCCGACAACGGGACCTGTGAGGGGCGGCAGCGTGGAAACAACAGACGTTATCGTCATCGGCGCCGGATTCGCCGGGCTGGTGGCCGCTCGAGAGCTTGGCCGCTCGGGTCACGCAGTGATCGTGCTCGAAGCGCGAGACCGGGTGGGGGGTCGCACCTGGACCGACCATGTCCTCGGACACGACCTCGAACTCGGTGGAACATGGGTGCACTGGATACAACCCCACGTGTGGGCAGAAATAGCCCGATACGGCCGGCGCATCGTTCGCAGCCCGGTCGCTGAGGAAGCGTACTGGCTCGGTGCCGGGGACGCGCCCAGAAAGGGCACGCTCAACGATTTTCTGTCACTCATCGACGACGGTCAACGACGAATAGTTGAGGATGCCCTCACCGCGATTCCGCGCGCGATCGATCCAACGGTCGGCTCGATCACTGAGCTCGACGGCCAGTCACTGCAGCAGCGAATAGACGACTTGAACCTAGACGATGAGGCCCGCTCGGCAAACGAATCCGTGTGGGTCGGGCACGTGAACGCACCGCTGAAGTCGGTTGGGCTCTCCAGTGCCCTGCGCTGGGCGAGTGCGACCGGCGGCCACTGGCCGCTGATGCACGAAGCCTCGGCGACCTATCGCGTGGCGGGAGGCATGTCCGCGTTCAGCGCGGCCATTGCGGCCGACGTGAGCGGCGACATCCGCCTGAATTCGACGGTCACCGCCATCGACCACCAGAAGAATGGTGCCACCGTCACTCTTTCCGATGGCGGTGAAATTCGGGCACGGCGCGTGGTCATGACCCTGCCCGTCAACGCAGTCGACACCATTGCGGTGACACCGGCACTCCCCGGTGTTTGGCGGCAAGCCAACCGTGAGCGGGTGGCCTCGCAGGGAATCAAGGTCTGGATCAAGGTGCGTGGTCGCTTGCCGCGGTTTTTCGCCTACGCGTCTCAACATCACCCCATCTCGGTTCTCAAGAGCGAATTCATCGAGGAGGATCATTCGATTCTGGTCGGCTTCGGCCCGGATCACGCGGCCATCGATGTGACCAGTATCGAACAGGTTCAGGCCGCCCTGAGCGTGTGGCGCGACGACCTTGAAGTACTCGGTGTTGCTGCCCATGATTGGATGAAGGATCCCCTGTCGCAGAATACGTGGATGACCCACCGCCCGGGACAGCTCACTCGCGACCTCCCGCAATTGCAGCTGGCGGATGGTGTGCTTCACTTCGCGGGTTGCGACACTGCCGATCTCTGGGGCGGGTTCATCGACGGCGCCATCGAGAGCGGCTTGCGCGAGGCCCGACTGGTATCGGCCGCTTTGGCAGGCTGAAGCGGCCGGGCGCCCAATCGGGGCCCGGCCGCTTCCACCTCGTTCACCCGCGCGTCGCGCGCTCGGTGAAGGGCTAGGTGAGCGACACTCCCTCGTCGCCGGTGTCCTCGAGGAGCACACCCGCATCGATATTCCACCGCATCAGGGCACGAGTGCCCGGCTCACGCACCGCGGCGGAGTGTGCTTCGCGAACGGTTCCGACGCTGCCGTCGGGCAATTCCACCTCACAGCGCCAGGCCGAACCGAGATAATTGGCGTCCAGAACGGTGACCGGCAGCGTATTCATGTCTGACGAGCCCGGCTCGGTTCCCTCTTCGTAGAGGGTGATGTTCTCCGGGCGAATGAGAATTGCCAGAGAACTCGACTTCTTCTGGCCGGGAACGCGGATTGCATGTCCGGAAATATCCAGTGTCGATATTCCATCGACCGTGCCGACCATCGAGCCGGACAACACCGTGGATTCACCGAGAAACCGGCCCACAAACAGTGTTTCCGGTTTTTGGTAGAGTTCGGCCGGGCTGCCGACCTGCTCGATCCGACCGTTGTTGAACACCGCGATCCGGTCAGAAAGCGACAACGCCTCCTCCTGGTCGTGTGTCACATACACGAAGGTTGATCCAACCTCTCGGTGGATTCGTTTTATCTCCTTCTGAAGCCATTCGCGCAATTTCTTATCGAGTGCGCCGAGCGGCTCGTCCATGAGCAAAACACGGGGCTTGTAGACGAGCGCGCGAGCGAGCGCCACGCGCTGCTGCTGACCGCCCGACAGGTCGGCGGGGTAACGATCACCGAACTCTCCCATGCGCACCATATCGAGCGCGCCCGCGATCATCGTTTTTTGTTCGGCCTTTCCGATCTTGCGTCGCTCCAACGGATAGGCGATGTTCTCGGCAACGGTCTTGTGCGGGAACAATGCGTAGTTTTGAAACACCATTCCGATGTCTCGTTTATGTGCCGGCAGCTTGGCGACGGGTTTGCCATAGATATGGAGCAGCCCCTCCGTGGCGGTAACAAACCCGGCGATCATGTTGAGTGTCGTCGTCTTGCCCGATCCGGACGGGCCGAGAAAGGTCATGAATTCGCCCGGTTCGATCACGAGGTTGATCGCATCGACGACGGCCTTCTTGCCATAGCGCTTCGTTACATCGCGCAGGCTGATCCCCGCATCGTTGATCACACTGATGACTTCGGTGTTGAGGTGCAATTGCCGGAGTTCTCGTTCGTTGTGATCCAGTGTGGACGCAGTTGTTTCCGGTTTCATGCCGAAACTCGCTTTCTCTTGCGGGTAGCAAATTGTGCGGTGAGCATGACCAGCACAGATGTGAACATCGCTATCACGGCGACAGCTGCGACCGTGGGATCACTCGCCTGTGTGACGCTGTTGTAGATCTTCACCGGCAGTGTCTGCAACTGCGGACTCTGAATAAAGAGCGACAGAATGATTTCGTCAAAAGACGTGACGAAAGCGAACAGTGCTCCCGCGGTCACTCCGGGCATTATCAGCGGGAGCGTGATGCTAAAGAAGGTGCGCAGCCGTCCGGCGCCCAGAGTCGCCGAGGCCTGCTCCAATCGCGGGTCCACGCCTTGCAACGAGGCGGTCACGTTGATGATCACGAGCGGCAGTGCCACGACCGTGTGCGCCAGCACGAATCCGGGCAATGTACCGAGCAGATTGAATCGCAGGAAGAGCGAGTAGAGCCCGATAGCGATAACAATGCCCGGGACGATCAAGGGTGTCAGGAAGTAGCTCTCCAGCAGGGCCTTTCCGCGGAATCTGACTTTGGACAGTCCGATCGCCGCCATGATCCCCACTGAGGTCGCGACCACCATCGTGACCAGCGCCACCTGCAGCGATGAGCCCAAGGCGCGCAACCAGGCCGGGTCGGTGAAGAAGTTCTCGTACCACTGCAGGGAAAATCCCTGCGGCGGAAAGTTGAACGACGCCGCGGAGTTGAACGACATGGGAATGATGACCAGAGTTGGCAGCAGCAACCACAGAATGATGAGAGCGGCCAGTGCGCCCAGTGCACGTTTCAGCGTCATTTCACCCTCCCCGCAAACAGGCTCGTACCCTTGGCCAAACGGCCGACGACTACAAGCACCACGATTGTCGCGGTCAGCATGAAGATCCCGAGCGCCGTGCCCTGGCCCCACATGAGGAACCCGCTGATCTGCTGGTACATCAGGGCAGACATCATGATTTCCTTTGACGAGCCCAGCAGCGCGGGAATGATGTAGAAGCCGAGTCCCAGGATGAAGACCGTCACGGAACCTGCAAATATCCCTGGTCGAGACAGCGGCAGATAAACCGTGAAGAATGCCGTCACCGGTCGCGCCCCTAGATTGGCCGCAGCGGGCAGTAACCGCTTGTCAATCTTGGCCAGCGCCGAGTAGATCGGCAAGACCATGAACGGGAGCAGCACCTGGGACATCCCGAGCGCCACGCCAAAGGTGCTGCGGATCAAGGGCAGCGGGCCGATGCCGAACAACGACTGGAGAAGACCGTTGATCGGGCCGGTGTCCTGCAGCAGCACCAACCAGGCGAGGGTGCGCACCAGAATACTCGTCCATAGCGGCAGCATGATGAACAACTGCAACATGTTGCGAGTGCGATCACTCACGATCGTCATCAAATATGCGTACGGGTACGCGATAAGCAAGCAGACGATCGTCACGAGGAAGGATGTTCCGAATGTACGCAGGGCAACCACCATGTTGGTGGGCGTGGTGAACAGCCAGACGTAGTTCTGGATTCCCAACACCGGATCGCTGATGCTTCGGATAAAGACATCAACGAGCGGCGCGAGAAAGAAGAACGAGACGATCACGAAGGCGGGGATCAGAAGGAGAAACGGGCGCCAGTTCTTTGGCTCTCGAGCCAGTCTCGCCGGGTCACCGCCATCACCAGAGCGCTTGCCCCGATTGTGAGTGGACGTTGCATGAACCATGCGGGTTAGCTACCGGTGACCCAGCCGGCCCATGCCGCCGACAGAGCATCGTAGTTCTCCACCCAGAAATCGATGTTCGGAGCGTGACCGGACTTGAGGTGTTCCGTGGTGAGCCACGTGTTCAACAACGCGTCAACCTTGGGCATCGCGTCGACGTTGACCGGCCCGTACGAGGTCAGCTCCGTCATGCGTGACTGCTGGTCTGCGCCGAGGTAGAAATTGACCGCGGCGAACGCCGCCTGCGGGTCCTTCACGCCCTTGGGAATCGCAGTCGAATCGACCATGATCATCCACTCGTCCCACATGGGTGCGATCGGGGCACCAGCCGCAGCCGCACCGTATCCGCGACCTGACCAAACCAGCCCCATGACGGCTTCGCCGGATTCGAGCTGCTGCTGTGCTTGAGCACCGGAGGTCCAGCCGATCACGTCGTCGCCCAAGGCACGGTACTTGTCGAAGGCGGTCTCGATGTCGGAAACTTTCACATCATTGATGTCTTTTCCGTCAGCGGCCAGGGCGAACTCCACCGTCTGAGGATCGACGTATGGAGACTGGCTGACCGTGCGCTTGCCCGGAAACTTCTCGGTGTCGAAGAAGTCAGCGGCGCTCGTTGGTGGATTGTCACCGAACGCATCAGTGTTGTACGCCACAACGAGACCGTAAAGAATATTGGGCACCATGCACTTGTCCGTGATCGTTCCCTCGGGAACCTTGGAAATATCCACCTGCGAGTAGTCGTACTCCTCGTACAGCGTTCCGCAGCCGCGCGCCGTGTCGAATTGCGTCGCGTTGGTGACATCCCAGGTCACGTTGCCGCTGTCGACCATTGCCTTGAGCTTGCCGGCGTCGAATGCGTCCTGCAGGAAGGTCGCGCCCGAGATCTTCGCAAACGGATCCCACGCAGCGTCTCGTTGACCATCCTGAAAAATTCCACCGGAAGCCGCATAGGTCAACGTCACACCGTCAAAGACTCCTTCGGGAACAACGCCCGCCACCGGCGTGCCGAGGTCTCGCTCGACCACTGGTGCAGCCGCACCGCCCCCCGCGCAGCCGGCGATGAGCAGAGTCACTACTCCACCCAACGCGAGAGCGCCCAGCTGGCGCTTAAATTTCGGATTTCGCATGGTCATCCTTCTTTCTTCACTCCGTTGTGAACCCCCAGAGACCAACACAGCCACTGGCTGCACCGCACGCTCCTGGAATCGATAGCCCCCAAGGTAGCAATTCAAATCCGCAAGCGCGACTAATTCTCCATAATTGAGCAATTTATTTGCGAATATTTGAATGGTTCCCGGTATTGAACACTCAAATTGGCAATTCGTTACGCATTTGTGACGAAATATGCGCGAGTTCGATGCACTGCACGCCCGAATTGCGGTGCAGGCCGAGTGGGCCACCGCTCGCCCTATAGTTGGACAAAAGGCAAGTTTTGTTGCATATTAGTAAAACTAAATACCGATTCACACGAAAGCAGGATGCTGATGTCCAACGATGAGCAGCCAATCGGCCCCCTGGACGCCAGCCTGACTCCGCGCTACGCCGGAATCGCCACCTTCGCCCGCCTGCCGCGGCTCGAGGATGTTCGTCAGGCCGATATCGCCGTTGTGGGCGTGCCCTTCGACAGCGGGGTGAGCTACCGCCCCGGCGCCCGCTTCGGCCCGGCTCACGTGCGCGAGGCCTCCCGACTGCTCCGTCCGTACAACCCCGTGCAGGACGTGGAACCGTTCTCCACTCAGCAGGTTGTTGACGCCGGAGACATCGCCGCGAACCCGTTCAACCTGACCGAGGCTGTGGCCCAAATTCAGCAAGCAGCCTCCGAGCTGTCGGCCGACGGCAAACGTCTGGTCGTCATCGGCGGTGACCACACCATCGCGCTTCCCCTGCTTCGGGTTGTTGCCGAGCGCCACGGCCCCGTCGCCGTGCTGCACTTCGATGCCCATCTCGACACCTGGGACACATATTTCGGGGCGCCGGTCACGCACGGTACGCCGTTTCGGCGTGCCTCGGAGGAAGGCCTGATCGATATGCAGGCCAGCATGCACGTGGGCATCCGCGGCCCGCTCTATTCCCGCGACGATCTCCGCGACGATGAACGTCTCGGCTTCGCGATCATCGCCAGTCATGAGTTCGAAACCGAGGGACTGGCCCGCGCAATCGAGCGGATGCTCGCCAGGCTCGGTGACCGCCCCGTGTATCTCTCCGTCGACATCGACGTGCTCGATCCCGCCCACGCTCCCGGCACCGGCACCCCCGAAGCCGGCGGAATGACCAGCCGGGAACTGCTGGCCATGATTCGTGCCCTGCGAGCCGTGAACCTGGTCGGGGCCGATGTGGTTGAAGTTGCCCCGGCCTACGACCACGCGCAGATCACGGCCGTGGCTGCCTCGCACGTGGCCTACGAGATCATCTCAGCCATGACTCCTTCCGCGTAGCACTCGCCCTACCTCCCGCAGCCTCAGCACACCAAAAGGACAATGATGTCGACCAACATGACGAACCCCGCATCGCCTCCCAGCACTGACTCCGAGCGGCGGGGTACTGTCATCGAGCAGCGCTCGATCGACTACGTGCCGAGGTCCGAGCGGCACGGAAAAGTATGGCATCAGGGGCCGTTCTGGTTCACCGGCAACTTCGTGCTGCCGACCATGGTGATCGGCTTCATCGGACCGGTCATCGGGCTCAGCGTCTGGTGGACCGTTCTTGCTGTCATCACCGGCGCCTGCTTCGGAACCTTCTTCATGGCCTTTCATGCCAATCAGGGGCCACGCACCGGCCTGCCGCAGATGATCCAGTCCCGCGCCCAGTTCGGCAGCCGCGGTGCCATCGTGCCGTTCGCGGCGAGCGTCTTCGTCTACATCGGCTTCATGGTTTTCGACACGATCCTGGCCACCCAGGGCCTCCTGCTGGCCTTTCCGGGCGACAAGCTGTTCTGGTATCCGTTCCTGATTGCGCTCTCGATCCTGATCGCCGTCGTGGGCCACGATCTGCTCCACTTCATCCAGCGCTGGCTCACCGGCCTGCTCGTCGTCGTCTTCGTCATCATCACGGTGCTGGCCATCGTTCACTTCGACTCCACGACGGTCACCGAAACCGCGAGCACCGCGGGCTGGGATGGAGCGTCCTTTCTGGTGATGTTCTCGCTGGCCGCCGGTTACAACATCAGCTACGCGATTTATGTCTCCGACTACAGCCGCTACCTCCCGCAGAACGCTTCGGCCCCCAAACTCATCGGTTGGACCTACCTCGGCGCGGCGCTGTCGGCATCCTGGCTCATGTCGCTCGGTGCCCTCCTCGGCAGCCATATTCCCGACGCCGACGCGATCGGCGCCATCAAGACCGTCGGCGACATGCTCTTCCCCGGGTTCGGCACCTTTGCCGTGCTGGTCTCAACGGTGGCCTTGATTTCGATCATGGGCGTCAATGCCTATGGGGCGATGCTGACCGGAACAACCGCCGTCGACGGGTTTCGTAAAGTCTCAGCGACCGTGCGTCTTCGCGTGATCGGGCTCACCGTTGTCGGTCTGGTCACCCTCGCGATCGCCCTGCTCATCCCCGACGACTACCTGAGCAGCTTCAACGACTTCGTGCTTCTCATGCTGTACTTCCTCGTGCCGTGGACCGCCGTCAACCTGGTCGACTTCTACCTCGTGCGACGCGGCAAGTACGCAATCGCCGAGATCTTCAACCCGAGAGGCATCTACGGTCGCTGGGCCTGGCGGGGAATGGTCGCCTACCTTATCGGTTTCGTTGCCATGATCCCGTTCTTCTACACGTCGTTCTACGTCGGACCGGTCTCAGCGGTGCTGGGCGGGGCTGACATCTCCTTCGTCGTTGGCCTGGTCGTCTCCGGCGGGCTCTATCTGTTATTCTCAGGAAACCTCGACCACGCGGCCGAGGCCGAAGCTCGCGTCCGCAGCGAACTCGAGCTGGAAGGAGCCGCCGATTAGCGACACCACAGTGGCTGGTTCCCCGGTGCGCGTGGGCTGCTGCCAAATCTCCGTGACCGTGGGCGAGACTCTCGGCAACCGCGCCAGGGTGCGGGCTGCCATCGAGGCGGCGGCGAATGCTGGAGCGCGCATCATCGTGCTGCCGGAGCTGGCGAACTCGGGCTACATGTTCGCCAATCTGGCGGAGCTGCGAGCCGTGGCGGAATCCGCGACCGGGCCATCCGTTCGGGAATGGGAGCTGCTGGCCCAGGAGCGCGATCTGGTGATCGTGGCCGGTTTCGCCGAGGCCGGCGACGACGGTCTGATCTACAACTCCGCGGTGCTGGTCGACCAGACCGGGCTTCGTGCCGTGTACCGCAAGGTTCACCTGTGGGACCATGAAAAAGGCAACCTGTTCACCGCCGGATCTGCCGCACCGCCGGTCGTTGATACCGCGTGGGGTCGCATCGGTGTGGCCATCTGCTACGACCTCGAATTTCCGGAGTGGGTGCGCTCAGCAGCCCTCGATGGTGCCGAGCTGCTCTGCTGCCCCGTCAACTGGCCGCTGTATCCGCGCCCGGCTGGTGAGCGTCCGAGCGAAATCGTCAAGGTGCAGGCCAATGCTGCAGTCAACCGCATGTTCATCGCCGTCGCCGACCGCACCGGGCTAGAACGCGGGCAGCACTGGCTCGGTGGCAGCGTCATCGTCGACGCCGATGGGTTTCCCCTCACGCGCATCACACTCGGCGATGAAACGATGCTGCTGGCAGATATCAACCTCGCCAAAGCTCGCGCCAAGGGAATCAGCGCGCGCAACGACGTGCATGCCGATCGGCGCCCGTCGCTCTACACCCGGGTTACCGATAGCTGAGCCCCGCCCATCGCCTCGCTGACGCGCTGGCGAATGGCTGCCCGGCGGGCATGTCTCGCTGCTGCACACAAGACGGTGTTGCCAACCCTGACAGAATGGTGACCTGTTCCGCCCACGTTCCACTGGAGTGATCATGCGCCCGATGCCTGTCGATCCCACGAACCAGCGGGCGGCGATCGGCAGCAGATTGCGCGCCGCTCGGCGTTCTCAGCAGCTCACCATTGATCAGTTGGCCACGGTCACCGACCTCACCAAAGGCTTCATCAGTCGCATCGAACGCGACATGACCTCGCCGAGCGTCTCGACGCTGGTTGCCCTCTGTGAGGTGCTCCATGTCGATATCGGCGACCTGTTCGCATCGTCTGATGTTGAACTTGTGACCGCCGCGGGCGCGCCGCGCATCAACCTCGGAGGTGAGGGTGCCAACGAGAGGCTGCTCACCCCCCGGCGCGAGAGTCGTCTGCAGGTCGTTCGTTCCACCGTGAGCCGGGGGGGGTCCGGTGGGGGAAAGCTCTACACGATCAACTCGCCCGTCGACGTCGTGCACGTGTTGGCCGGTTCCATAACGGTGCAATTCAGCGACCGCACGTTGACCCTCGCTGCGGGTGATTCGCTCACTTTCGACGGCCGCGAGCCCCATAATTGGCAGGCCGACCTCGAGGTCGAGACCGAGCTCCTGTGGATCCTGGCGCCGGCCGCCTGGGAGGGCACGGTCTAGCATCTGTGGCCTCCATCGGCTCGGGGCGGGGTTGCATCGCATTAAGCGAATGCGATGCCAAGCGCTTCTTCACGATCTCATCAGCGGTGAGCAGGTAGTCGAAGTCGATGAGGTCGGATTTGTAGGTCATGAGCGGTCCTTGGGGGCGAGGGAGGAAGAAACCGGAAGGAGAAGAACACCATCAATGCGGCAGGGAATCTTCCACGGGTTTTCTGTGGCAAGGAACACTGGGAGGGTTTGCAGGTCCGGGTTTTGTAGCGCGACGGGGCGCACGAACCGGGCTAGGGCTCCCGCGCCCACGCTGGTGGCCTCGGGCCGACTCGTGGCAGGCCAGGGGCCGCCGTGTTGCTGGGACCACGTGTTGGCCACCCCGGTGGGCCAGGCGTTGAGCGCGACCCGTCCGACGTTCGGGAGCATTCGTGCTACCACAGTGGCTGTTTCCGAGTCATCGGGGCCGCCAGTGAAGACGGATGCCGCAAGGGAGCCCTGCAGGCCGGCCAGAACATCCATTACCTCGCCGGCATAGTCATATTCACAAACAAGAGCTACAGGGCCGAAGCATTCCTCGAGCAGCCGCGACCCTGGCATGAGATCGGCCAGAGCCACGCGGAAGACGTGTGCAGCAGCGGCATAACCGTCGCCGTCGTCGGACGGCGCCGCGACCATCACCCCGGCGACAGCCGAAAGCTCAGCAATCCCGCTTGTGAATCCGGCTTCGATGCCCGCCGTCAGCAGCGGCGCGGGCGCAACCTCCCCCACCAGGCGGGCTACGGCGTCGAACATGCCGGAGCCGGCCGGAACGAAAATAAGGCCTGGTTTCGTGCAGAACTGGCCTGCCCCAAGTGTGAATGAGGCAACGAACCCAGCAGCGATGTTTTCGGCCGCGGCCGGTGATGCGGCGGCCGCGGACGTAACGAACGCAGGGTTTATGGTGCCCATCTCGGCAAACACAGGCACCCCCCGCGCCGCCGCACGGTCCCGCAGGGCCATTCCGCCGCGCTGGCTTCCGGTGAACGAAATTGTCTTTACAGCGAGGGAATCGACGAGTTGCAGTCCAGCGTTGAAGCCAGTAACGCAGTCATACGTTCCTTCAGGGGCGCCCGCTGCGCGGAGTGCGTCCCGGGCAATCGAGGCAACCTTGACACTCAAGCGTGGGTGCGCGGGATGGGCCTTCACAATGACGGGACAGCCAGCCGCGAGCGCGGATGCAACGTCGTGACCGAACACCCCGAAACCAAAGGGAAAGTTGCTCGCACCGAACACGGCGACCGGTCCGACCGGAACATTCCAGCGCGCCAGGGTGACCGTGTCGCTAACCACGTCCATACTCGCGGCGAGGTAGCGACCCTCGACCGCGACACTGGCATAGAAGAGCAGGCTCCGCCCCGCTCCCGCGATCTCGCCCCGAAGGCGCGACAGACCGAGCCCGGTCTCCTCGTCACCGAGAACGGCGAGTTCTTCCTGGTGTGCACTCAGCGCATCGGCCACGGCAGCCAGCCAGCGGGCACGGACTGCCGGGGCGGTCGCTGCGAGCAAGGGGGCCGCATTCACGGCGCGCAGCAGCACGCGGTCGACCATGCTCGGCGACGTGTGTTTAACGCTCCCGCGCTGCAGTCCGGTGTGCGGGTCGAAGCTGGCGTCAACGCCGGCAACAGCATGCGGCGCAGTCGTGCTCACGCGGCGACATCTTCCCGGGTTGCGGTCTCGCGCGCGGCGGCATCCACCTGTACGACAACGTCCCGAAGAACCGTGAGGCCGTCACGTAGCAACGCTTCCTCAATCACGAGCGGGGGCAGCAGGCGAATCACGTTCGAATAGGTTCCGCAGACCAGCACCAGCAGCCCTTGCGCGTGACACCGGGCAGCGATCTCTTTGGCAAGCTCGGCACGGGGCGCCAAGGTGTCCCGGTCGGCGAATTCCACGGCCAGCATCGCTCCCCGGCCGCGAACATCAACAACAATGCCCGCAGCGGAGAGCAGCGGGTCCAGCATTTCGCGGGCGACGGCCTCGATGCGGCAGGCATTGGCAACGAGTGCACCGTCTTCAAACGCCTCGAAGACCCCAAGCGCCGCCGCGCAGGCGAGCGGGTTTCCCGCGTAGGTGCCGCCGAGACCGCCGGCGTGCACCGCGTTCATTAGTTCGACACGGCCGGTGACCGCGCTCAACGGCAGGCCGCCAGCTAGGGCCTTAGCGGTCACGGTGAGGTCTCCCGCGACCTGTTCGTGGTTGCTCGCGAAGAGCAGGCCCGTGCGTCCCATGCCAGCCTGAATTTCATCGAGCACGAACACGATGCCGTGCCGGGTCGCAATTTCGCGTAGCCCGGGAAGGAAGCCAGGCGACGCAACGATGAAGCCGCCCTCACCTTGGATCGGCTCGATCACCATGGCGGCAAACGTCTGCGGCCCTTCGGCGTCCAGAATGCGCTCCACGGCGGCGAGCGCTTCCGCAGTGGCGTTCTCTGCCCCGGTCGGCCAGCGCAGCGGCGCTGCGAACGGGGCTCGAATCACCTCGGTCGGGAATGGCCCGAAGTTGAGCTTGTAGGGATTCTCCTTGGCTGTCATCGCCATCGTCAGCAGCGACCGACCGTGATAGGCGTCGTCGAAAACGAGAACCTTCTGTCGACCGGTGGCCGACCGGGCAATTTTGATGGCATTCTCAATGGCCTCCGCTCCCGTGGAGAACAGCGCCGTGCGCTTCTCGAACTCACCGGGAGTGTGCTCGTTCAACCACCGGCAGACAGCGGTGAACGAGTCGTATTCGGTCACCATGAAGCAGGTGTGGGTGAATCTGGTCAGCTGATCCCCGACATGCGCCTGCACGTTCGGGTTGCTGGCGCCCACGCTCGTCACCGCGATCCCCGAGGCGAAGTCGATGATGCGGTTGCCGTCCACGTCCTGGAGGATTGCACCGTCAGCGCGGTCGATGAATACCGGCAGGGTAATACCGAATCCGCTCGTGACGTGCTTCAGCCGCTCGGCATGCAGTTCAACAGAGCGCGGGCCAGGAATTGCCGTGGCGAGAAGACGGGACTGGGGAACGGGTACTGATGTCATGGGCTCAAATTAGCAACGCGCAGACTCTGAAACATCAGATGGATTGCCCAATTATTGTCATTTCTTGGTTAGAATATCCAACAATTGTCGCCTACTCCGTAAGAACGGATCTTGCCTCGTGATCAGCCTGACTCAGCTCTGTGAGAAGTTGGGCAATGCCCTCCGCACGGTCGACGGAGATCCGGTCGCCAGGATCAACCTCACCGGCGTGCATATCTCCGAGCTCACAGACCCGACACCGTATTTGGAAGGCGGGGAACTCCTGCTGACCACAGGCATTCCTCTGGCCGGTGAGCCCGACAGCCTTCGCGACTACGTGACTCGGCTCGCGTCTCGTGGCGTACTTGCCCTGGGGCTAGGCCTCGGTGCTGGTACTGACGATGTGCCCGCCCAACTTGAAAGTGCGTGTGCGGGAGCCGGAGTAACACTCCTCATCGTGCCTGCGAGCATCCCGTTTATGCACATTTCCCGCACCTACTGGGACCTGGTGGGCAAAACAGAACAGGCCGACCTCGCGGCCAGCCTCACTCTTCAGACTTCACTGACGCAGGCTGCGACACGGCCCGAGGCCGTCGCCGCGGTGGTGAAGGTTCTGAGCAATGCCCTGGGCGGCTGGGCCGTGTATCTTCCCGCCGATGGTTCAGCGGAAACGTACTGGCCACCGGAGGAGAACCGCGTCCTGCCTCAGCTCCGGGAAGAAACGGCCCGCCTCGGCCTCGCCGGAACGCACTCGGCGGCCACCTTCCCGCTGGACGGGATGGACGTCGTTGAGTACTCCATTATTGCTGACCGGCGCACGGCGGGTTTCCTGGCTGTCTGTGCGGGTCGGCCCCTGCGAAAGGCGGATCGGCAGTTGATGCTCACGGGATGCATGCTCCTCGCCGTGGCTGCCCAGCGAGAGTGGCAGCTCACTCGGGCGAACTCGGTTCTCGGCACCACGGCAACGACGCTGGCGTTGAACGGTTTTGTCGATGCTGCGCGTCTTGTAGCTGGAGATCTGATCGGTTCCCCGCTGGCTGAACGGGTCCGGCTCCTGGCCATCCGGGGAGACAACCTTGAGGCGCTCACCACCTCAGAACTCGCCGATCAGGTCTCAGCCATGCTGTCTGGTGAGCCGGCGATGCGATTAGGCGACAGCATCCGCCGATGCCGCCTTCGCTCAATGGAAGACGGCGTCTGTTTCCTCATTCTGGAGACCCGGACAGACCCTGACCCTGCCGAAGAATCCGGGAACCCGGTTGAGGCAGCAGTGTCGCGCCGACGCGCCCAACCTGTTCCGTTCGCGGCGGCGCTCAGCCGGCCCATGCCGCTCAGCCAGTTACCGGGCAGCACCGACGACCTGCGTCGGTCTTGCCTGCTCGCAAGGGTGGGACAGATCTCCACGGGCCCGGGCCTACGTGATCCTCGTGCCGTCGAGTGGGTGGCCCGGCTCACGGCATACTCCCGGGCCGATCTCGTGGCAACCGTGAAAAGTTACATTCGGAATCAGGGCCAGTGGGAGGTCGCTGCCCGGGAGTTGAAGCTCCATCGCAATTCCCTGCGGCACCGAATCGGCATTGCAGCGAAACTACTGGACGCCGATCTCGACGACCCTGACGTGTCGGCGAATCTCTGGCTAGAGCTCCGCAGAGTCGGGGCCGGAAATCGCTGACGTGGGACCAAGGATCGGAGATGGTCGAGTACCTTCAGTTCAAGGAGGAAACGACGATCTCGGTCTACTTCTGCGATCCACATTCGCCGTGGCAACGAGGCTCGAATGAGAACACAAACGGGCTCATTCGCCAGTACTTCCCCAAGGGCACCAACCTGAATCTCCACAGCCCCGAACGACTGGCTGAAGTCGCGACCAAGATCAACGCTCGACAAGGAAACAGCCCACATTTGATCGAGTGTTGCGAGGTTGGCTAGAAAACACCCAGCTTGTCATGGCCACCGACACTCGCCCACGCCTCGGGCGGTAGTGAAGCCGACGAGGATGCGTTCGCGAATCAAGTCACGTTCAGTAAACGCGGAGCCCTGACCAGTCAGGGAATTGGCGATGATGACGCCGCATAAGTGACATGGAGAGTCGGGCGGACGGTCGACTGGTGAAAATTGGCTCGTCGAGCACTGTGGGTGATACCGTGCACGAGTAGCGATCAAAGGAGATCAGCCATGTCGTCGTACACACAAGTGTCCTCAGACCTGCCCCTGCTGGAATGCACCATCGGTGATCATTTTGAGGGAATCGTTGAACGATTCGCCCACCGTGACGCCCTGATCGAGGTAGCAACCGGACGACACTGGTCCTATTCAGAACTCAATTCAGCAATCGACGACTTTGCGCTCGGCCTTATGGGCTTGGGCGTCGAACGCGGAGACCGAGTCGGTATCTGGTCGCCCAACTGCGCCGAATGGACGATCGTTCAATACGCCACGGCCAAGATCGGTGCGATTTTAGTGAACGTGAATCCCGCGTTTCGCATCTCTGAGTTGGAATACGTTATCAGGCAGTGCGGAATGCGGATGCTCATCTCCGCCCCATCCGACAAAAACAGTGACTATACAGCCATGGCCCGAGACGCCTTCATCAGCTGTTCAGATCTGCACGAACTCGTCTTTATCGGCACCGATACCGACCCGACCCGATCGGGCGAATTCGACTACACCGCCCTCATCACAGCCGGCCATACCGTGTCACTCCTGGACCTGCGCCACCGTATGAACGAACTGACAGCGAACGACCCGATAAACCTGCAGTACACCTCGGGTACGACCGGATTTCCTAAGGGTGCCACCCTCACCCACCGCAACATTCTCAACAACGGCTTCTTCATCGGCGAACTCCTCAACTACACCGAACACGACCGGGTCGTCCTCCCCGTGCCCTTCTACCATTGCTTTGGCATGGTCATCGGCAACCTCAACATCTACTCACACGGTGCCGCCGCTATTCTTCCCGGGCGCAGCTTCACCGCAACAGCTGCCTTACAAGCCGTGCACGATCACGGCGGCACCTCACTCTACGGAGTACCCACGATGTTTATGGCCGAACTAGCCCTCCCGGAATTCACCACCTTCAACCTCTCCACACTGCGCACCGGAGTGATGGCTGGGTCAACCTGTCCGGAAGCAGTGATGAACCGAGTGATCGACGAAATGAACATGATCGACGTGGCTATTTGCTACGGCATGACCGAAACCGCACCCGTGTCGACAATGACCAGAAGCGAAGACACCATCACCCAACGCACCTCAACGGTCGGTCGTACGATGCCACACCTGGAAAACAAGATCATCAACATCACCACCGGCGAAACGGTCGAGCGCGGCAAGATCGGCGAATTATGCACCCGCGGCTACAGCGTCATCTCCGGCTACTGGAACGAACCAGACAAAACTCGAGATGCAATCGACCAGGAGGATTGGATACACACCGGTGACCTCGCCAGCATGGACACGCACGGCTACATCACCGTAGAAGGACGCATCAAGGACATGGTCATCCGCGGAGGCGAAAACATCTACCCACGCGAAATCGAAGAATTCCTCCTGCACCATCCATCAATTCACGACGTGCAAGTCATCGGAGTACCCGACGAAAAATACGGAGAAGAACTCATGGCCTGCATCATCCTCAAACCGGGCGTCGACCCGATAACCGCCCAAGACCTAGCCGCCTTCTGCCACGGACGCCTAGCCCACTTCAAAATCCCCCGGTACACCGACGTTCGAGACAATTTTCCCCTCACAGTATCCGGCAAGATACGCAAAATCGACATGCGCAACGAAGCAATAGCCCGACTGTCAACCACTTCATGACCTGACCCCAAGCTGCACCCGATAGTTAGGCGGCGTCCCCGAGGTACTGCCAGCGATTCTCCGGGCTCAACACCCCCAGATCCACCAGCTCCCGCGCGGAACGGTGATCACCACGCTGATCACTCGAACGCGGGTACCGCGGCCACACCCACTCACCCGGAGCATTCGCATCACGAATCAACGGCCGGCTCGACACGCCCACTCGGTTCGGTCGAAGCCGCGGGGCAGCTACCCCGACAACGCGAGCGGCCAGGTCACACAGGTCCCGTTACGCCCGCACCCATCCCGCCACATGTTTCACAATCAATCGGTGATGACGCAGACCGCTAAAGATCGTGACGGTATGACGCGGACTAACCCCAAGCAGCCGTGTTGCCGTGTCGATAGTCAGGACAGGGTGCTGGGCCGGCAGGCATTTTTGCATTAGCGCGCAGCCGCCAACCCGAAAACGCCAATCAGGCACACTCGCATCGTTAAAAACCGAAGGCCGGCCGAGTATTTCTACTCAACCGGCCTGTTCGCTTGGATTTCATGAAAACGAAACTTCAATTTCCTGAAACACCTACAGTGGGTGTTTCAGCCTATTCGGGAGACCTTGCTCCGACTGGGAACTTTCTGGCTTGCCCTCGAGCCATTCCAAGTTAAGGGTGAAATCGTTCCAGGGCACCTTTAACCCTTGAGTTTCGCTGTTCCCGCACGCGTCAGCTGAGCATCGCGATCGGAATCTTGGTGTCGGGCTGTTCATAAATGAATTGCTCGATGGGGAACGGTTTGTGCAGGATTGCTTCCGCCAGCACGAGTTGGGCGAACACGATTTCAACAATGGGCCGCACGAACCCGGCTAGGCAGCTGTCCAAACGAACTACCGTGAGGTTCGGGTGCCCTTCGTTCGGTACGTCATGAGCTGTCGTCATCACCACGACGTGAACGCCCGCATCAAGAAGTGATCCCGGGATGGTGAGTTCGCGTTCGTCTCCGAAGATGATCACTACGGTTCCCGCTGCAACAGACTCCATGGGTCCGTGAAGGTACTCGTAGGTTTCAAAAGCACCCGTCGGGATTCGCAGGCCTTCGCGAATCATCAGCGCTGTCTCCAGAGCCGAGGCAAACGATGTACCCCGGCCGACGACATCGATGTCGGTTGCTGCAGCTACGAGGCTGGAAACAGCTCGGGCCACCGGCGCGAAATCTGCCAGGGCATTCTCGACGATCTCAGGGATGCGGGGCACATTGGAATCGGCCGGGAGCACGCCGACCTTTTCTAGGAGTAGCGCATAGGCCATAAGCGTCGCTGTGTAGCCAGCGGTATACACAGGGGAGTCCTCGAAGCCGCCGAGGCCGAGCGGCACGTCAATGACCTCGGCAATTTGTGCTTGCGGAAAGTTGCTGATTCCGACCCGTGTCCCCTGTGTCAGACGGCGTGCCGCCTCGATCGTTTCGGGGCTCCGCCCGGATTCCGAAACGATGATGTAGTGATCCGCCGGCTGAAAGCCGACCGCTGACAGAAGTACGTCGGATGCTGTCAAGCTCACTGCCCGGTAACCGGCCTGGGCGAGAAGCGACACCAATGCCCGTCCTGAATGACCGGATGCGCCCATTGCGACGACCGCTATGGTCTCGTCGACAGGCCAATCGTGAAGCGCGCCGTGCGCCAGATCGAGGGTGAGCGTGTCATACGCAAGCTGGAGGGTGAGGGGTTGCTTCATCATCGCGTCAACGAATGGTGCTTTGCCTGACATGGGTTTTTCCTATCCTTTTACTGCGCCGGATGCCATGCCGCTGACGACATAGCGCTGGAAGATCACTGCCACGATCAGTGGCGGAAGTGCCGCGAGAATGCCACCGGCCGCGACGAGCCCGAAATCCGTGGTGTATCGACCGGCGAATTCGCTGAGGGCCACGGGAAGTGTCTTGGCCACGTCCGACGACGTGAAAATGAGCGCGTACATGAATTCGTCCCACGCCAGCAGGAATGCGAACATGATCGCCGCGAACAGTCCCGGCTTGGCGGCGGGCAGAATAACCCAGAACAAAGCACCCAGTCGAGTCGTACCGTCGATGCGCGCTGCCTCTTCAAGCTCCTCGGGAATGGTCATGAAGTAATTGCTCAGCACCCACAGCACAAAGGGGATGACGATGGCACAATCCACCAGGATCAGGCCCGTCTTCGTGTTCAAGAGTCCCACGGAATTAAGAATGAGATACAGCGGAATGAGCAGGGCGATTTGCGGGAGCATGTATGACGCCAGAAACGTCGTAAGGATGGCGCGCCTGAAACGGAACTTCAAACGGGCAAATGCATAGGCGCCCAGAATTCCCACGATCATTGAGATCGTGACGGTTCCCACGGCCACGATTATGGAGTTCATCATGGCAGCACGAAACGTTGCCCCGACTCCCTCAGAGCCGCCGGTGAAGATCTGCGTGTAACGGCTGAGGTCCAATTCGTCCGGAATCCACTGCAACGGAGTCGTGATGAGGATCCGCTGTGGCGTGATGCTCGCCATGACCATCCAGAGGAACGGGGCAAGAATAACCACTGAGGTAACAACGGCCGCCACGTGCACCAGAAAAGAATTGCGCCGGGCCCGCTTCACAGGAGACTCATTTCTGACCGGCGGAGCAGTCGCAGATAGATGGCGCTCAGGGCGAGGATGACGATAACGATCACGTAGGACAAGGCTGACCCGACGCCGAAGTTTTGATCGGAGAATGCCGTTGTATAGGCGTAGTAGGCGATGGTTTGGGTTCCGTTGACCGGACCACCCCTGGTCATGACATAGATGATGTCAAAGACTTTGAATGCTTCAACCGTGCGCAGCACAAGCACAATCGAAATCGAGGGGATCAGCATGGGCAGCACGATCGACCGAAAGATGCGCGGCCAGCTTGCACGATCGAGCTTGGCGGCCTCATACAGTTCGTTCGGGATTGCCGTGAGTCCGGCGAGCAGGAAGAAGGCAACGAGCGGAGTCGATTTCCAGACATCCGCCAGAATGACCATATTGAGCGCGGTTGTCGGATCGCCTAACCAGGCCTGGTACTGGTCGATAATTCCGAGTTGGCTGAGCAACGCGTTGAGCGGGCCGTACTGGGCGTTAAAAACACCCTTCCACATGGCCGCACTGACGATCGTGGGGATGGCCCAGGGGATGACCACGATGGCCCGGAACAGCCAGCGGGCACGAAGTTTCGCGTTGAGCAGCCCAGCCAGAATGAGACCGAGGCACAATTCCAATGATGTCGATATCAAGGTGAAATAGAGAGTGCGCCCCATAGACGCCCAAAACGTGCTGTTGGAGAGCACCGCCAGATAATTGTTGAACCCCACGAAGGGGGTGTCAGTCGCCAACGCCGAAGTGACCTCGAAAAAGGAAATCAACAGGGTTCGAAGGATCGGGTACACGATCACCCCGAACACTGCAACGCCCGCCGGAATAAGTAACCAGAAAGCCAGTCGAGCCTGGTTCTCTCGCTTCGACCGTGCCGGACGAACCCGTCGCAGAGACGCGGCCGGAGGGCTTTGGGGTGTTTTGGCGTTGGCGACTGACATTTTCACTAGCCGATGGTCGCGTTAGCGGCCTCGACTGCGTCGTCCATGGCTTGCTGCGGTGTCTTCTGGCCGAGCAGAGCATTCTGGATCTCGACCTGCAGAATCTGGGACACCGAGTTGTAGTTGGCAACCGTCGGGCGCAGGATCATGCTGTCGTATGCGACGCCGGCCGCTGCGAATACCTCGGGGTTTGACGCGGCGAGGTCTGTCTTGGTGTAGCTCGACTTCCAGTTGGTCATCGAACTCGTCACGTACTTCTCCTGCACGCTTTGGCTGGTCATGTACTCGATGAATTTCCACGCTGCGGCCTGATTGGTGGACTGGGCTCCGATCGAGAGCGCCATCGAACCATTGACGCCAGGGTGCTCTCCCGACGGACCGGCGGGGGTCGGAAGAACGCCGACCTTGCCGACCACCGTTGAGATCGACGCGTCGTTCGAGTCACGGAAAGTCGACTCCCAGTTCAGTGCCATCGCGGTCTTGCCCGCGGCGATGGACTTGCTGACGTCATCTTCCAGGAAAGTGATGGAGGCGGGATCGGTCAGCCCGTCATCGATGGTCTTCTTCATCCAGGTGAGCGCTTCCACACCGGCTGCGTCGTTCACAATGAGATTGCCATCAGCATCGGTGAAGGCTCCCCCGAAGGCGCCGAGAAGCTGCGCATAGTCGCAGATGAGGGCTTCAGCCTGTGACCAGCTCCAGGAGAGGGGGTACTCGACGAGTCCGGCAGCTTTGATCTTGGCGGCCACAGCGAGGGCACCGTCCCAGGTCGTGAGGTCGGCCTCGGCCGCCCCAACCGCGGCAACCATCTCCGAGTTGAAGTAGAAGAGCTTGGTCGAGGGGCCCCACGGGGCGCCGTAGTACTTCCCCTGATATTCAGCGGATGTCAGTGCCCCGCCGAGCATCTCGTCGGCCCACGCAGCTGGGAACCTGTCAGTGACGTCCGTGATGAGCCCCTTGGAGGCGAAATCGGCCGGCCAGATCACGTCAAGGTGAACGACGTCATAGGTTCCGGCGGGAGCCGAGGTGACGATTTTGTCGTGCAGCGCCTCGTAGGCGACGAACGTCGGTTCCACCGTGATCTCAGAGTTTTTCGACTCAAAGTCAGTGATCATGGCGTTGACGTTGTCCTCGGAGTAACCCGCCTGCTTCATGAAGAGGGCGTTGATGGTGCCGGTTCCATCCCCTTCCTTCGATTCGCTCGACGTGCTCGCTCCGGTGAGGCTGCAGCCGCTGAGGAGGAGCGCGCCCATGGAGATGAGACCGATCCCAACGGTGAGACGGTGAGTTCGTGCGTTCTTGATGGTCATGTGTTCCTCCGTGATTCGTCGAGCTGATGGGTGGTTGTGAGCTGTGAGGGGTGCATCCGTTGTGCGATCGCAATGGCGCCGACGACCGGAGCGACCCGAAGCAGGCGCAGGCTCAAGGTGCGATCAAGTTCCGCGATATGACGTTCCAAGGCGTCAAACAGGCGTGGCTGGTTCGAGATCACCCCGCCGGCACAGACGACGTCGGTGCCCAGCGCGCCTCGTGCTCGCACCAGGCCGACCGCCGTGGCGAGTTCCCGCGCCGCTTCATCGATCACCGTCGCTGCAAGCCGGCTGCCCGCATCGGCGGCAGCGAACAGCAATGGTGCGAGCGCTCCCCATGTCGTGAGCCGCGAATCGGCGGAAAACTCATATGACATTGCAACTTCATCGTCAACGCCGAAGTGTTCCATCAATGTCTGACTCAGCAGACCTGGGGCGCAGCCTTCATCGCGTGCCCAGAGCACGGCGCGCACGGCATCGCGAGCCAAGGCGGGCGCGCTTCCAGGGTCGCCCAACAGATGGCCATAGCCCCCCGCCGAGACCACCGCTCCGGCGGCATCGTGGGCGACGATCCGAGACCCGGTGCCGGCGATGACTGCGATGGCCGTGTCATATCCAGCTGCCGGACCGACCAGTTCAACGTCATTGACGGCGCGGACCAGCCCCGGCCGTTCGGCAGCCAATCGTGCTTCAAACTCGGCGCACTGCCATGCGCTGTCCAGCCCATGAGCACCCAGGGCCAAGGGCGCGGTCTCCGACCGAGGCACACTGGCAAACAGTCCGAGAAGGCGAGTGGCGTTGCCCGCGTCATCGAGCAGGCCTCCCCAGCGCCATGAGCTCGTGAGCACCGTGGCATCCAACACGATTCGCCCATTGGCCTCGACGCGGGTGTGCGTTTTGGTTCCACCGATGTCGATGCCAACGTACATTCTTACCCCACCCCCGCGTGAAGTGAGCCGATGTGCTGGCCCGTCGACAACTTTCATATCATAGTGATAAGAAGTTGTTTAGAACCTACCCACAACCGCCCTCGCCTGTCAAGCGAATCCTCCCGATAGCCCCGGATTGAAACCAGCGGAATTATGAGCCCATGCGCAATCGCGCCCCGTCTGGCTCCGGAATGGCAGCAGTGATCGCGAACGGCTAACCCGCCAGGTAGGCAAACCCGTTGACTTCAGCAGCTGCCAGCTCGGCCGCACCGAGAATGACGGAATCTTCCCGTCTGGTCGCCGCCTCCAGCCGCGGAACGCGGATGATTCGCCCGGTGAGTCGTTCCTGGATGCCGGGGATCACACGGTTCGTCACGCCGACCAGTCCGCCGCCGACGACCACCAGTTCCGGGTCAAGAATGATGACGATCGCGGCAATCGCTATTGCCACCATGTCGAGGATCTCCTCGGCGATCTCCCGAGCGGCAACGTTGCCGTCATCGGCAATCCCGAAGATGTCGTCGGCCGTCATCAGGCCCGTGGGAGGTATCGGTATGCCCTTGTCACGTGCTCTTCGGGTGAGCGCGCGTGGGCCGATTCGATCCTCGAGATCGCCCAACTCGGGGTGGGCCTTCGAATGCGTCAGGGACGCTCGATCCATCAGCAGGTATCCGATTTCACCGGCTTCGCCGAGGGCACCCCGGTGCAGCTCACCGTTTGTGATGATTCCGGCGCCAAGGCCATTTTCAAGAAAGAGAGCGACAAGACTTTGCAATCCTCGGCCGGCTCCCCGGTGGAGTTCACCGAATGCCAACGCGTTGGCATCATTCTCGACGACCACCGGTACTGCTGATCGTTCACGCAACAAGCGCCCCAGCGGCACGTCAGACCAGCCGAGCTCCGTTGTGTGCCCGACCGTACCGTGAGGTCCGGAGACAACTCCCGGTACGGCCACACCAACGGCAAGGCATGGGGAACCCATGCTTTTGGAGGTGGCGATCAGATGATCGAAGAGGTCGAGGGTCGACTTGAGATGCGCTTCGCGATCAGCCGGGATCGCCGTTGCGTCATCGGTTGCGTCGCCACCGAGCAGGAACTGCCGTGGCCTGAAGAGCGCTTCGCGACGATAGACGACTTTCCCGTCAAAATCCATGAGGAGCCCCGCGGCGCGGTCCGGATGCAGCTGTATGGCTGCGACCAGCTTCGATCCCCCGGCGTAACTCAACAGAATGGATGGCCGACCACCCGTGGAAGGCTCGTGTCCTGCCGCGCGAACGCTGCCCTCCTCGATCAGCACTGCCGTGAGCCTATTGATCGTCGCGGAACTCAGACCTGTCCGGACTGAGAGTTGCTGCCGGGAAAGTGCGCCTGATTTCCGTAACTCCTCAATGATTGCGGTTTGATTCACTCGTGCAACCGCGCTCGTCACAGCTGTGTTTTTCTTGCGATTGGACACGGAACTCCACTGCTCACTGGTGGGCACTCAGATGTGCTAGATCTTTTCTATCACACTGGACCCTGAACGCCCGTCGGAGACGAATTCCCGTCGTTTTTTTCCAAGGGGAACGGGCTCGTGCTACACCGACGATTCCGTTCCGCGCCGTGGAAACCGCCGACGTGCACGTCCGCGCCGGCGACGGTCCGAACCCACTGGGCGGCCATATCCTCGTCGCCGGCAGCTAGTGAGCCACCTGGACGCCCCAGAAGTTCATCGCCGCCGCCAATGAATACAGCTACCCGCCCATCCCGAAAAGTGTTGACCGCTCACCACGCACGCTGCTTCGCTGCTGCATGAACACCGAGCCGGTTCAACGGTTCATTCTTTTGATCGGCCCGAGCCGGCCGACTGGCCAGATTCGTGCCAGTTCTTCTCGCCTGCCATTACTCGTGAGCGATCTGATTCCCGGGCGGTCAGACGGTTCTGTTTCCTCGTCGCGGCTATTTCGATCGGGATGGACGCGTCTTCTGTTGCTCGGCCATGATGCTGATGAACTCGTAGGCGAGATTTGCCGCTGCCACCGAGGTGATCGCTGCGTGATCATAGGCTGGTGCCACTTCAACGATGTCTGCCGCGACGATCTTATTGTGCCGAAGACCACGCACGACGGCCAAGAGTTCACGGCTGGTCATCCCACCTGCTTCCGGTGTTCCTGTCCCCGGCGCGTGTGCCGGGTCGAGGACGTCGATATCCACGGAGACGTAAAGTGGGGTGTCGCCTACCCGTTCGAGGACACGTTCGAGGATGCCATCCACTCCGATACGGTCGAAATCACGGCAACTGACGATCGTGAAACCCAATTCCTTGTCATCGATGAGGTCTTTTTCATCGTAGAGCGAGCCACGCACGCCAACATGAACCGAGCGGTCCTTGCGAATGAGGCCCTCTTCGGACGCACGACGAAACGGAGAGCCATGTGTGTACGGCATTTCGAAGTAGGTGTCCCACGTGTCAAGGTGCGCGTCGAAATGGACCAAGGCGAGCGGACCGTGCTCGCGGTGGGCAGCGCGGAGAGCGGGCAAGGCGATCGTGTGGTCACCGCCGAGTGAAACCACGGGGGCTCCGTTTGACATGAGTTCAGCCAGCCCCGCCTCGATTTGTGACAGTGCCTTGGGTATGTCGAACGGGTTGCAGTCAATGTCTCCGGCGTCCACCACCTGTGAATCAGAGAAGGGTCTGTTTTCCAGGGCAGGATTGTAGGGACGCAGCAGTCGCGATGCTTCCCGGATCGCGGACGGTCCGAATCTCGCTCCGGGCCGAAATGTGACCCCGGCATCGAAGGGGATCCCCACGACTGCGATGTCGAAGTTCTCGACATCCTCGCGTCGCGGGAGGCGGGCGAAGGTGGTCAGCCCGGCGTAGCGCGGGGATTCCTGGCCATTTACCTGACCGATGATTTTGTTCATACTAGAAGACTCGATTCGTGTGCGGGGCACTGTTCACCCCGGTTGTCGTGACGATGACAGTGTTCAGATCACCGACTGAAGCGTTCATTGGATCGTGAGGGTGCGAACTCGGGGTCCGAGGCGTGCTCCGATTTTCGTGCCGCCCTGTCTTACCGTGGTCGCGGCCAGTGGCGACTCGGTCTCGGGCGGTGAGCGGCTCCTGGCCGTGCGGTGCGTGCTATCGCAGCTCTGCCACAGGGGTGCCTGTAACAATGCTGTCCGCTACGGGGAGGGCGACAGTCAGTTTTCTCGTCGCCAACACACAGCCTGCAGCGACACCAGAGAACACCGCGAGGTAGCAGAAGATCAGCCAGGGTGAACCACCAGCGATGCCCAGGAGAGTGGGAAGAACAATCGGTGTCAGCGCTCCAGCGGTTAGCGCCGCACCCTGGTAGGCGAATGATGTGCCGGTGTAGCGCACGTTGACCGGGAAGATAGACGACAGAATGCTCGCCATCGGGCCATAGTTGCATGCCGTGAACAGGGCGGTCATTGACAGCATGACCGTGATGACGAGCATTGAGCCGGTGTGCGACAGCAGGTACAGCGGAACGGCGATCAATGTGATTCCGACCAATCCGACGATGACGACGTATTGGGGTTTCCACTTGTCGCCCAGAAGGCCGGCCAGTGGCATGAACGCCATTTCGAACAGGCCCGCAACGATCAGAGCATTCAGGACAAGCGCCACTGGAACGCCAGCCTGCTCCGTGGCGTAGGCGAGGAAGAACGATGACGTCACGTAGTACCCGCCCGTGGCCACAAGCATGGCACCGATGCCAATGAGGAGTCTCTTGGGCATTTTAGTGAGCACCACGCGAGCCGGCGCCTTTGTGATCTCGCCTTTCGCGACTGCGCGCACGAACTCAGGGGACTCGCCGACCTGAAGACGAATGACCAGTCCGATGATGAGCAGGACCGCAGAAGCAACGAAAGGAATTCTCCATGAACCCGCGACCAGGCCATCTCCGATCATCTCTGAAAGGGCGAACATGGCGGCTGAGAGCGTCGCTCCGACGGCTGATCCAAGCTGTACGAACGAACCGAAGAACGTCCGACGGCTTGCGGGGGCATGCTCGACAGCCAAAAGGGCAGCGCCGCCCCATTCTCCGCCCATGGCAACTCCCTGCAGCAGTCGCAAAGTGATCAGGAGGAGCGGAGCGAGTGGGCCAACTGTCTCGTAGCTCGGCAATAGGCCTATTCCGACGGTGCCGAGCCCCATGAGCATGAGTGTGGCGACCAGCACTGGCTTACGGCCGCTCCGGTCACCGAGGTGGCCAAAGATGAATGCACCGATTGGGCGCCCGAGATAACCAAACGATGTCGTTCCGAAAGCAACGATCGTGCCGATAACCGGATCCATATCCGGTGGGAAGAAGAATTGTCTGAAAACCAACGCTGCTGCGGTGGCATAGATGAAGAAGTCGTACCACTCGATGCTCGTGCCGGCGAGTGCGGCGAAAGCAGCTTTGCGAGGCCGTGCATGTGAGGCTTTCGTATTCATGGACCTTGTCCTTACTCGGTTCTTATATCGAAGGCTTGCTTCGTGGAGTTATCCTCTAACGAATCAACATTGATTCATTCGAAGATAATGCGAAACAACAGCGTTCCGCCTGCCCAAATTCGACACCAATCCATTTATTCTCAACAGAGCAAAATAATCGACATGCGCTCAGAAAGACTGCATTTAGCTGCAAATCTGAAATATGTTACTTGAGGAATTGTCGCCGACTGGGGCTTCCAATCTCATTTCCCTGCGTCTTTGCTAGTTCAATTCCAATAGAGTTGCAACATTTTCTTTCATGATAAGCGCACGAATTCCGGGCTTTATCGGAAACTCCTGAAAGTCCGTAATCCATTAATCCGCGCACAGCAGCGATACATTCAACCCCCGCGCACCGAAAGCTTCATCGTGCCCAGCTGCAGGCCCGTTCGCGTGTGAAAGCCTGATACAGGCTGATCGAGGGGCCCGCGTTCTCACTGTCGGCGATGTCGAGCCCAAGGAACCTCCCATCGGTCATCCGGGATCACGCGGATTGTGATGATGGCCGCCTGCGCCGCCGACGAAAATTCCCAATCCGTCGGTCGAGCGGAGCTGAGACCGCAAGAGGACTGCCTTCACCCACCTCCAAGACATAGTGGTGCTCGCCCTGACAACCAGATGCAGCGCCCAGTGCCGGTCCGGCAACAAGACACAGCCTTGACGTACCCGAGGCCGTGGGTGCCGACCAGCCAGCGAAGAGATGGAACGGCCTGGCGGCTGCAGACCCAGCTTCAGCGATCAAATCCGATGAGACCATGACGGCCGCCACACACGCGGTGACGGCCGCCATCAACAAACGGAAGCCAGAGGGGTGCCGCCCAGTAGCAGCTACTCGATTATGTCCATGTCCTTTATCTTCAAGCGCCCACCGAAGTAGCCGCCCACCGAGGTGATCAGGGCGACGACGGCGAGGATGGCCGCCGCGGGCCACGAGGCTTCGTCCGAGAAGCTGAGCATGGCGAGTGCCAGGAACGGCAGAAACCCGCTGAGAGCGCCGGCAATGTTGTAGCCGAGGGCCACGCCGCTGTATCGCAGCCGGGGTGGAAAGAGCTCGGTTAGCAGGGTGCCCGACACCGCATACGCGGTGGAGAGTAGCGCGATACCGAGCGTGATCGCGAAGATCACGGCTAGGGGGTGGCCGGTGTCGATGAGCCAGAAGATCGGTAAGGCTGCGACGGCTGTGGCGATGCCGCCCCACATCGTGACTCGTCCGGCGCCGAAGCGCTCTGCCACGCGCCCCATCATCAAAATGACGCCGATCTGTACGACTGCCGCGATCAGGGTGGCGTTCACGAGCAGAGCCCGATCCAGTTCCAGAACGCTCACGCCATAAGTGATGGCGAACGTGGTCATCACATAGAACCCACCGACGCCCAGAAAAGCGGCGGCAATGGCCACAAGCAGTCGGCCCCAGGCAAACTTGAAGACGTCGACGGCAGGAATCTTGGCGCGCTCTTCCATTTTGACTAGTTCCTGGAAGATCGGCGATTCTTCCACCTTCAGCCGAATGATGACGGCAATCAGGAGCAATGGAAAGGCGGCGAGGAACGGCAGGCGCCAGCCCCAGCTGTCGAAGGATTCCGCTGGGAGCAGCAGTACCAGAGCAAAAGCACCGGCCGACATGAGGGTACCCACCGGGGAGCCGACCTGCACGAGCGCCGCGAACCGACCGCGCTTCTTCAGTGGTGCGTGCTCCACGGCCAGCGTCATCGCACCGCCCCATTCGCCGCCCACGGCCAGCCCCTGAACCAGGCGCAGCACCGCGAGCATCACGGGAGCAGCCAGGCCGATCGTGCCGAAGTCGGGCAGCACGCCGATCAGTCCGGTGGCGAACCCGATCATGATGATGGTGATCAACAGTGCGGGCTTGCGGCCCACCCGGTCACCGATATAGCCGAACAATATGGCGCCGATCGGGCGGGCTGCGAAGCCGACACCGAAGGTAGCCAGGGCGGCGAGGGTCGCTGCCGTCGGGTCGAGGGTGGTGAAGTAGAGCCGGTTGAACACCAACGCGGCGGCGGTTCCGAATAGATAATAGTCATACCATTCAAGCGCGGTACCGACGAAGGCAGCGCGTGCGATGCGGCCGGCGTCCTTGCCGCTGAGCTTGGGTCGCGCCCCAACCTCGGCGGCCGACGTATCTGCTGTGGTAGTCATTTCAGGCTGTTCCTTACTATTCGTGATCAAAATTGCAGGTGAGAGTGGATACGAGGGCATCGCCGTGGATGCAAGCGCCATCCACGAAGGTGGCCAAAACTTCGATGCGCCCAATTGCTTCGGGAGCCACCTCGGCCGGATGCTCGGAGAGCATGACAAAGTCGGCGAGCTTTCCAGTAGCCAGCGTCCCGCGGCGTTCTTCGTCGCCGGCGATCCAGGCAGCGTCGACCGTGTATGCACGCAGGGCCTGATCTGCGGTCACCGTCTCTGCCGATCCCACGGTAGCGCCGCTTGAGGTGCGCCGTTGCACCATGGATTGCATGCCGAGCAGCGGTGCGCCGAGGGCGATGGGGCGATCGGAGCTTCCGGGCACGCGCACCCCGTGCTGCAAGAAGGTGCGGTGTCGGTAGACCCAGTCTGCGCGGTGGGCACCGACAGCAGCAGCCATTGTGTCACCCACCTCGTAGAGAAAGCGGGGTTGCGGTATCGGGGTTATACCGAGGTCAGCGAACCGTGAAACCTGGTCGGGTCGTACGATGCCGGCGTGTTCGATGCGGTGCCGCACCGTGGGGCGCGGGTGCTGGCGCTGGGCTTCGGCAAAAGCATCGAGCGCTACGTCGATGGCCTGATCCCCGATCGCGTGTGCCGCTACGGTCCAGCCGGCGCGATGCGCGTCGATGATGCGCGTCGTCAGCTCCGCGGTAGAGAGCTGAAAGCTGCCCCGTCCGTGACCGTGGTCGCAGAACGGTTCTGTCACCGCAGCGGTGCGCCCGATCAGAGAGCCGTCGATGAAAATTTTCATCGCACCGAGCCGAATCCAGTCGTCGCCAAACCCCGTCGTGAGACCCAGGTCGAGGCCCACGGTGGCGCGGTCGTCAGCGTGTACCGCGAGCGAATGCACCGCGTCACTGGACACCATTAGTTGTACACGGGTGCCCAGCGTGCCGCTCTGCCGGGCTGCTGTATAGGCGGCGAGTTCAATTGGGCTGCGCCCAATCCAGCCAGCACCGATGCCCGCCTCGGTCACGTGGGTCAGGCCCTCGGCGGCATAGGCAGCGCTGGCCCGGCCGATCGCCGCTGAAAGGTCATCGGTAGAATAGGGCAGCAGTAGCGCACTCGCCAGGGTCTGCGCTTGCTCCTGCAGCAGCCCGGTGGGCCCCTCGGCGTCGCTGACGACCATACCGCCGTCGGGCACGACCGCAGTCCCGTCGAGAATGCCCGCAAGCTCAAGCACCGCCGTGTTCACCACGCACATGTGGCCCGAGCGGTGTTTCAGCCAGACTGGCCGGCGGCCGGCGGCCTCGTCGAGGCCATTACGGTGCGGGTGAACGCCGAGTACCGTGTCATCGTAGCCAGACGCGATGACCCAATCGTCGGCCGACAACGACGCCGCCCGGACCGCTACGGCCTGATATACCTCGTCGACGGTGGTGCAGCCGCTGAGGTCCAGCTCCGAAAAGGTCTGCCCGAACCAAGCCATGTGATTGTGAGAATCGCCAAATCCGGGCACAATGACCCTGCCGCCGCAGTCGATCGTGGTCGTCGCGGTCAGCCGCGCGACCTCATCGTCGAAACCTACTATTCGACCGGATAGTATTCCGAGAATCTGTGCGCTCGGCCGCTCGTTCTCCAGCGTAAAAATGCGCGCGTTCGTCAGTTTGACGTCAAGCATGGTGTTCCCCCCTGGTGGTGCTGAGCCCGGTCGCGGGCAAAATGGCATTTCCTAATGGTGCGCGCACGCCAGAAAACGCACAATGGACGACCGCACCCATCTGGGAACATAGTCTGGGCAAATGCACAATTCACCCAACACTCTCGCCACTCGCGAACCGGTGCACCCGGTCATGAGCGAAGTCGTCCGTACGTGTCTCGATGACATCGACGAAATTGCCACGACTTACCTCACGCAGGTGCGTACGGTAGCCGGCTACAGCCAATCCATGCTCGCTGCCGACGACCTGCGTAACACCGCCGTTGCGTCGATGGAGCTGCTGCTGCGCCTCATCGGACAGTTGCCGCTGACCGAACGCCTGCTCGTGCTGTCTGAAGAATTGGGGCACCGTCGCGCTCGACAGGGACTGCCCTTGGAGGCGCTCCTGCAAGCGGTGCGGCTGGACTTTCGCATTCTCTGGTCGGCGATGCTGATTCGGGTGTCGCTCGATGATCTGCCGGAGTTCACCCGCGGTGCCATCGCCGTTTGGGAGGCCGTGGAATTCCACACCATTCGGGTGCATGCCGGCTACCTCAATGAGCTGGCCAGCCTGGCGCAGGAGCGCGAGCAGCAGAAAACATTGCTGCTGAGCCGGCTGCTGCTCTCCGATGGCAAAGACACGCCGCTGCTCAACCAGGCCGCGCGGGCGCTCGGCGTCGATGTCGGCGGCATCTTTCTCGTCGCCGTAGCTGGCGCCGAGGGGCACCACGCACTGCGAACGGCGGCTGCGCGGAATCAGTCGCAGAAGTATCTGCACGAACACGAGGGAGCTCTACTCCTTCTAATCGAGTACGCTTCGCGCGCGGCGGCCACGATTCCGTCCTGGCTGCACACGGTCCCGTGCGGGGTGGCACCGGCCGTCGAGGGGTTGGCTGAGGTGCCGCGAATGGCGCGCATAGCCGACGATCTGGTCATGGCCAGTGCGGGGAAACTCGGGATGACCACGGTGCAGAGCGGCTGGGGCCGGGTCTCGGCCAACAAGCTCGGCGAGTTCGGCGCCGTGCTGGCCGACTCGGTCTTGGGTCAGCTGGCCAACATCTCCGCGCATGAGCGCGAACGCCTGCTCGCCACGATCACGGTGCTGTTCGAGTCGGGTTCGGTGTCTGCCACAGTGGCAGAGCTGTACTGTCATCGCAACACCGTCCTTAACCGCCTGAGCCGGTTCAAGTCGCTCACCGGGCTCGACCCGGGTCGGCCGGGTGATGCGGCCATCATCCAGGCGGCTTTGCACTGCAACGCCGTGCGATAATTCCGTTCCGGATGTGCGCGTGCACAGTTGACACTGCGGTCCGGCAGTGAATCTCCATTGTTTTGTGGTGCACGCACTGTGAGCCTTGAAGTACGCAGCGCAGTGCTGCACCCGCAACCTTCGGAGGTACCTCATGATCGACCCGAGTATCAACACAGATCTGGCTGGCGAAGACTTTCTCGCCGACTTTGCCGCAATGTCGGCTTTCGGCGCGACCGATCGCGGGGGAGTGCACCGCCTGGCGGCGTCTCCAGCGGATGCAGACGTGCGCACCTGGCTTCGTAGCTGGCTGCAGCAGCGTGATTTTACGGTCAGGGTCGACCAGGTGGGAAACATGTTCGGCCTGGTTGAGTTCACCCCGGGCGCTCCCTATGTACTCGTCGGGTCGCACCTCGACAGCCAGCCCACGGCTGGTCGTTTCGACGGCGCCTACGGTGTGCTGGCGGCAGGCCATGCCGCCGTGCGGGTCCGCAACAACGTCACAAGCACCGGGCAGACCCCGCCTTTCAACCTGGCCGTGGTGAACTGGTTCAACGAAGAGGGCGCTCGCTTTCAGCCCAGCATGATGGGCAGTGCTGTCTTCACGAACAAGCTCGGCGCCGACGCCGTGTTGCAGATTCGCGATCCCGACGGTGTCAGCGTCGCCGACGCGCTATCCGCGATCGGGTTTCGCGGAACGGATGCTGCGCCGCACGCCGTCTCTTATGCCGAGATCCACATCGAACAGGGCCGGCACCTGGAGCGGAATGGGGTGACCATCGGGTTGGTCGATGCCACGTGGGCGGCCCACAAGTACTCCGCCGTGGTCACTGGAGAGCAATCCCATACCGGTTCCACGGTGATGTCCGACCGCAAAGACGCCCTGGTCGGCGCATCCCGCCTCGTCATCGCGCTGCGCGACCTAGCCGATTCCTTCCCCGATCCTGCACTGCACACCTCGGTCGGCCAACTCTTCGCCGAGCCCAACTCGCCCGTCGTCGTAGCGTCGGAGGTGCGGATGGTGCTCGACCTGCGGTCTGCCAGCGCCGAGGTGCTCGAGCAGGCGGATGCCATGTTGCACGAGCAGGTCATTGAGATCGAACGCCGCGACAGCGTCACAATCACGCTCACTAAGTCACACTTCTGGAACGTGCAGCCTTACCAGGCTGAGGGCGTGACTCTGGCCCGTGCGGTCGCCGACGATCTCGGCTTGTCGTCACAGACCATGATGACCCTCGCCGGTCATGATTCCACCAATATGAAAGATGTCGTGCCGACCGTGATGCTGTTCGTGCCGAGCGTTGACGGCATCTCGCACAACGAGGGAGAACTAACCCTCGATGCGGACGTCCGTGCCGGCGTCGACATGCTCACGGAGGTGGTCGCCCGTCTCTGCGCTGGTCGCCTCTCCCCCGCCCCACAGCCCGCAGCGACCGCTGACGTCTAGTCGACTATGCCCCCGCCGATCGGAGGCACTTACCTGCCACGGGTATTTCGGACGGCGGAATGGGACTGTCTGAACCGTGCCGGATTCTCTGCCGCTTTCTTCCTGCGGATTGCTGCCCTCCATGTCCCGCTTATGGTCGCCCCGTGGCCGATTATGTCAACAAGTAGAGAGGCTATGGCAGAATCTGCCGAATGGAGCTCCCGTCATGTCCTGTCTCATCTAAGTCAAGTCAGTCTCATTTTTTGACATCTATGCTGCTTGACGCCAGGGACAGCCTGGACCGAGCCGCTCCTGCTGCATCTGGACCTCGCAGCGTAAACACGTCAGGGTTTCGGACCCGGAACTGAGTGAATCGGCAAGTTGACGTCAACGCCGTAAACAAAATCTAAGTCGGGGAAACTGACGCAAACGAGGCGACCGCCGACTCGAAATGATCAAACATGACGTGCCGTCGCGGCGCCTCTATATTCATGACTTCAAAAGCAGAACCACGTTTTTCGATGTAACCGAGCACCTTCTTGGGTGACCTTTCGTGGCAGCGGCGGTCGCCGACACGCCATTCATGATCGGACAGACTGCGGACCTCGAGATCTCCCGTTGCGCACGGTTCATGATCCTGATTCGACATTGAATCTCCTTCGTGATGAGCAGCCCGGACCGGCGGTACCTCAACCAACTCCGATGCCGCTTGCATCTCCCACCCAACATAGTCCCCTCCTATGGCGGCATGCCGTTGCCAGCACATGCAGCGCCAACCAATCGCCGTCATCGGGGACAGCGCTGCGCAAAGTCCGAACCGACTTCACGCAGACGGTGTGTCGGCGGCCATGACAGGCTGGGCGTTTTCCAGCCAACGTCGCAACACCTGAGTTTTAGGAGTAGCGATGACAGACGGTTCCCGAAGCCGCAAGAAGGTGACCGGCGCTGCCGATGGCCGAGACGCGCGTTGAATATGCTCGGCTAATGAGGCAAGGAATCAGTAACGCCTAGGCGTGCCGAATGTTGAAGATCAACCGGCGTACGGGGATGCGTTGGCGTCACGGCCGGACTGTGAAGAACGCCCAGGGGCGTTGATTGTGGGCGCTAGATCCTGTGCAGGGCTTGTGAACGATCTTCCCTTCTATCGGCGTTGGAATCGTCCTCCGGGCGATAATCATCGGGGTACAGGCAGTAAGAAGTACGCCTTACATTCCGCGGCGAATAAAGTCGGCCACGCGCTCCCCGACGAGAACGGCGGTCGCGGCCGGTCCGCGCACGGGCGTGGTCGGCAGGATCGAGGTGTCGGCGACGCGCAACCCCTCGACACCGTGCACGCGCCCGTATTGATCGACGACGGCCCCAGGATCATCTGCTGGCCCAAACCGTGCACTGCCGCAGAGGTGAATGGCGGTGCCCAAGTGGGAGCGGAGCCAATCATCGAGCAGTTCATCGCTCTTGAGCACGGTGTCGGTCAGTTCGGTCAATCGCTTAAACAGGTGCCTGTAGGCATCTGTTCGCAGCAAACGTACCGCCACCCGCACAACTTCGCGCATGCGTTTGAGGTCGTGTTCGGTCGAGAGGTAGTTGTAGTCGATGCGCGGTTGCACGTCTGGGTCGTCCGACTCGAGGCTGATACGTCCGCGCGAAGTCTCTGACTGCACGGCGACGAGCAGCGCGAGGTCCCCCCGATAGGCGATCTGGTTCGCGAAGCGCCGCATCGACACCCCGCGCATCGCCCGAAGTGATCGAAGCGGACGCCTCGCTGCGGCGCGTACCCCGACCATGATGCCGCGCGCGCTGCCGGTCAACAGATACCCCATCGGTTTAAGCATCGGGAGAATCTCCAGATCCCCGGGCGCAGTAGAACCGGTCGCCGTGAAGTTCAGGCACGCCGCCATCGACTGCGACGTGCGGTAGTCAACGATCTGTCGGCGCAGCTGCCACAGCACGGCGATATCCGGGTGATCACTGAAATTCGTCCCGACCCCGGGCAAGTCGCGCACGACTGGAATGTTGAATTGTTCCAGTTGCTCCCGGGGGCCCACCCCTGAGACCAGCAGCAGGTGAGGTGATTTGATCGCGCCTGCCGAGAGCACAATCTCTCGGCCTCGCAGCTGAACGATCCCGCCGCCCCGCGTGACCTCGACACCGATAGCTCTTGTTCCCTCGAACAGTACACGGCGCACGTAGCTGTCACCCGACACCGTGAGGTTTCTGCGGTGCCGCACCGGATTCAGGTAGGCGATCCCGGTGTTCTGACGCACGCCGTCGAGCGTGTTCATCGGGAGCGGTCCATGTCCCGGAATACCCTGATCGTTCTTGTCAGGTTCGTCGGCGAAGCCCAGCTCCACGGCCGCCGCGCGAAAAGCGACGGTCACTGGATGGTCCTGCGGAGGCCGACCGACGACCATCGGCCCCGCACCACCGTGAACGGCGGACTCGCCATACTGCAGGTCGGTTTCGATCCGGCGATAGAACGGCAATACCTTTTCCCAGGCCCATTCGGGTGACCCGATAGACCAGGAATCAAAGTCGGCTTTTCTGGCGCGAATGAAGTACGAGCCGTTGATCGTCGATGATCCACCGAGGATCCGGCCGCGCGCGATTGAGTAGGGCAGTTTCGGTGTGAGATTACCTGTGAACGACCAATTCTGCGGATGTCCCGGCATTGCTCCCTGCACGGTTCCAGCATCGAGTAACTCGGGCGGGAATTCGGCGGCGGACCGCGGCACCGGTCCTGCCTCAAGGAGCAGCACCCGTCTCTCGGGATCTTCACTCAGTCGGGCTGCGAGTGGGGCTCCGGCTGCGCCGGCACCGACCACGATCACGTCATAGTTCACGTTCGTCAAGTCCGACACCGGTACTCGTGGGTTCATGCTGTCCTCCGGGTCCAACTGTTGGTAATTCACCCGACGTGAAACCCTCCTTAAGCAGGAGCAAGGCCGACTCGAGCAGCTCAATGAGGTTGGAGCCGTCAGTTCTGAGCCACTGCTCGTACGCGGCGAGCGATGCACCGAGGAATACCCAGCCGATCACTGTCGGTTCGATCGCGTCGACGGCAACTCCCAAGCGGCCAGCCGCGAAATCCGACACCACCAGGCGCCACTCGGCATATCGCAGCGTGGAGTGCGCCACGAGCGCAGGAACGTTCAGCAGCAGGTTCATCCGCTCGCGATGAAAGGGGACTTCTTCTGACGGAAATCGATTGAATTCGACGACCGCCCGGGCGAGCGCATCGACGAGAGACACGGTCGTGTCCGTAGCAGCGAGGAACGCGCGCATACGCGCGAGTTCAGCGTCAAAGTCACCCCAGGGCAGATCGTTCTTGGAGGGAAAGTAGCGAAACAGGGTTCGACGCCCAATTCCGGCGGCGGTGGCAATGTCGTCGACGGTCGTCTGGTCGAAACCGTGCTCGAGAAAAAGCCGAAGTGCTACGTGGCTCAGGGCGGCGCGGGTCGTCAGCGGCTGTCGGCCCATCCGCGGTGCCACAGAGCATTCATTCATTTGTTTTCATCCCTGTACTTTCGGCACTGAGTGCCACTAGTCTGGTGCATGCACGAGATTTTCGCCACTGATGTCGATTTCTATCGCAAGGAGAACCGCATGGTTTCCGCAAAAAAGACCAGCCCCACCGAATCCGCAACCGCCGGCGCTGAACATTCTGCGGGGTCGGATCTCGAATCCGATACCCTGGTCGAGGAGATCTCGATCGACGGCATGTGCGGCGTCTACTAAATCGCTGACATGCCAGGCCTGGATCTTGACCGGGGATGGGATCTCCATCCCCAGGTATCTGTTCGCCCGGAGCCGTTCGGTGCGCTGCTCTACCATTTCGGTACCCGCCAGCTCTCATTCCTAAAAGATACGACGCTTCTCGCCGTCGTGAGGACTCTCGCCGACGTACCTTCTGCCCGTGCAGCGTGCACGGCCGCGGGCATCGCTGAGAGTGATCTGCCTCGCTATCAGCGTGCTCTCGGCACCCTTGCGAAATCCTCCATGGTCGTTGAAAGGACCTCATGACGCTCCTCGATGCACCCCGAACGTCCCCGTTCGTTCTCGCCCCGAAAGATACTCCCCGAAAGACCGAGCGTCTCGTCGATCTCTTCGAATACGGCCTTGACGCCCCCATCTGTCTCACCTGGGAACTGACCTACGCCTGCAACTTGTCCTGTGTTCACTGCCTCTCGAGTTCCGGGCGCCGCGATCCTCGCGAGCTGACGACGGCAGAAGCGAAGGCCGTCATCGACGAGTTCGAGCGGATGCAGGTCTTCTACGTCAACATCGGCGGCGGCGAGCCGACCGTGCGTCCCGATTTCTGGGAACTCGTCGACTACGCATCCGAGCACCACGTCGGAGTCAAATTCTCCACCAACGGCGTGAAAATCTCCCCGGACATTGCCCAGCGCCTCGTCAGAAGCGACTACGTCGACGTGCAGATCTCGCTCGACGGCGCAACAGCGGAAGTCAACGATCATGTGCGCGGCCCCGGCTCCTACGCCACGGCTATGAAAGCCATGCGGAACATGTATGAAGCCGGCTTCAAGGGATTCAAGATCTCGGTCGTCTGTACGAGCCAGAACATCAGCCAGCTCGACGACTTCAAGGCCATCGCCGACAAGTTTGACGCCCAATTGCGGCTCACCCGCCTGCGCCCCTCCGGTCGCGGAGCGGACGTCTGGGACGAACTGCACCCGACCCAAACGCAGCAGCGCGAACTCTACGACTGGCTCGTCGCACACGGAGATGGTGTGCTCACCGGAGACTCGTTCTTCCATCTCTCTGCTTTTGGAGACGCACTGCCCGGCCTTAACCTGTGCGGCGCAGGTCGTGTTGTCTGCCTCATAGACCCCGTCGGGGACGTCTACGCGTGCCCCTTCGCCATTCACGAAGAGTTCCTCGCCGGCAATGTGCGCTCAGAGGGCGGCTTCCAGGAGGTCTGGCAGCACTCGGAACTCTTTCTCAAACTGCGCGAACCGCAGTCGGGTGGAGCGTGCACCTCATGCGCGTTTTTCGACACTTGTAAGGGCGGCTGCATGGCCGCCAAATTCTTCACTGGATTACCGCTGGATGGTCCCGACCCGGAATGCGTCCAGGGCTACGGCGAAGAGTTGCTAAAGAACCGCAAGGGCAAAGCGGTAGAGCTTCCAAAATCGTCAATCGTCGACCACTCCCACCGCACTACCCGAGCCGGACGCGAAGGAATGGGCCCGGTACAGCTCACACTGAACCGTCGCGCCGGGATGGTTCCAGTGAACGCCAGCGACTGCGAAGTCAGTCCTCTCGTCGGGTTCACGCCCGAACAACCACCGGCAGGAGCTTGTGACGACAGCCCACTGGCCGGGATGAACCTGCTCGCAACTTCGCAATCCAGCTGCGCCGGGGAGAGCTGCGGAGAAGGAACGTGCGGCTGTAGTTAGAGTTCGCAACCCAGAGAGACGTGACAAGCGCCCGGTGCGCTTGCGGCAGAGAGTCGGTGGTCTTCAGCCAAAAAATGCGTTATCAAGGATCGGAACGCGCGACTGCTTCGGCGAACGGGGACTCTGAGCCGTGAGGTGCAGCACGACGCAGTCGCGGAGTACGCCTTCCGATCGGATGCCGCGCCGCCGCAACTACCGCGCCGGTTTCAGTCGACTGTATAGAACCTGAACATCAAAAATGAGGAGGAAACCATGGGAAGAGTAGAAGGCAAAGTCGCATTCATCACGGGTGCAGCCAGAGGCCAGGGGCGTAGTCACGCTATCCGACTGGCACAAGAAGGCGCAGATATCATCGCGATCGATGTCTGTGAGGACATTCCCGGAGCGCCGTACGCCGGGGCCACGGAAGAAGATCTGGCCGAGACCGTTCGTCAGGTCGAGGCACTCGATCGTCGCATCATCGCTACTAAGGCGGACGTGCGCGATTTTGACGCCCTGAAATCCGCAGTGGATGAGGGTGTAGCGCAGCTCGGACGCCTCGACATCGTGTCGGCCAACGCCGGCATCGTAACCGACATGGTACCCACCGAGGAGCTATCGGAGGAGATCTGGACAGACATGATCAACGTGAACCTGTCCGGTGTCTGGCGCACCACAAAAGCAGCGATCCCGCACATCAAGGCCGGCGGGCGCGGTGGATCCATCATCCTGACCAGTTCCAACGCCGCTCTGATGGTCTACCAGAACCTCGCCCACTACACCGCAGCTAAGCACGGTGTCGTGGGACTCATGCGAACGCTGGCCCTCGAACTTGCACCACACATGATCCGTGTCAATAGCATCCATCCGACGCAGGTTAACACCGACATGATCCAGAACGAGGCAATCTACAAGCTATTCCGCCCCGATCTGAAGAACCCCACCCGCGAAGACTTCAAGACTGCATCGGTTGCTATGCAGGCGCTGCCGATTCCGTGGCTGGAAGCAATTGATATTTCCAATGCGTTACTGTTCCTGGCCTCCGACGAGGCTAGATACATCACCGGCGTTACCCTGCCTGTCGACGCGGGCGGCAGCATCAAGTAAGAATATTCGTTTCACAACTCGACGAGGAGAAGAAGATCATGGGAAGAGTAGAAGGCAAGGTAGCGTTCATCACCGGTGCCGCTAGAAGTCAGGGGCGCAGTCATGCGCTGCGACTGGCCCAGGAGGGCGCGGACATCATTGCGGTCGACATCGTCGGTCCTGTTGAGTCGGTGCATGCATACCCAATGGCCACCGCAGAGGATCTGGCCGAGACCGTGCGTCAGGTGGAAGCATTGGATCGCCGCATCATCGCTACACAGGCCGATGTACGTGACTCAGCAGCGCTAAAAGCGGTGATGGACGATGGAGTCGCTCAGCTCGGACGGCTCGATATCGTGTCGGCCAACGCGGGAATCTTTCAGATGTCCCCGGCGCTCGAGCTTGACGACGCCGCATGGCAGGAAACCATCGACATTAATCTGACCGGCGTCTGGAACACCTGCAAGGCGGCCCTACCGCACCTCATCGAAGGCGGACGAGGCGGGTCGATCATTCTTACCAGTTCGACTGCGGGGCTTAAAGGACTCGCTAACACCGTCCACTACACAGCAGCCAAGCACGGGGTCGTCGGCATCATGCGGACGCTTGCCAACGAGTTCGCCCAATACTCAATTCGAGTGAACTCGGTGCATCCAACAACGGTCAACACAATCATGATCCAGAACGAAGACGTTTGGGGGTTGTTCGATCCGGCCAATGCGAACCCCACTCAGGATTCGGCAGTTGAGGCTTTCAAGAGTATCAACGCCCTGCCCGTGCCTTGGGTGGAGCCGGTCGATATCAGCAACGCGGTATTGTTCCTGGCCTCCGACGAGGCGAGATTCATCACCGGCGTTACCCTCCCCGTGGACGCGGGCAACCTCGTCAAGTAACCAATTAACGCGGGTCGACGCGAAGCGCACCGCCACATACGGAAGAAAAGAGACAGACATGGGAAACCTCGACGGCAAAGTCGCCTTCATCACCGGCGCAGCGAGAGGGCAGGGCAGAAGCCACGCCATTCGCCTGGCGCAGGAGGGCGCCGACATCATCGCGATCGACCTCTGCGAGGGCGTCGACAGCGTCACCACATTCTATGAGCCAGCAACCGCCGAGGACCTGGCGGAGACCGCACGGCAGGTCGAAGCTCTCGACCGGCGTATCGTGGCGAAACAGGCGGATGTGCGCGATATCGACGCGCTGACCAAGGCCGTGGATGAGGGCGTCGCAGAACTGGGACGGCTCGACATCGTCGTCGCCAACGCCGGAATCTTCACCTTCGGATCGGACACCCAGAAGATCGAAGAGCAGTCCTGGAAAGACCTTATGGACATTAACCTGACCGGGGTCTGGCACACCTACAAAGCCGCTGCCGACCATCTGATCGCATCCGGTGCCGGCGGCTCGGTCATTATTATCTCCTCACTGGCCGGATTCAAGGGACTCGCCAACGTCGCCGCCTATACGACTACCAAGCACGGCATCGTCGGCCTGATGAAGGTACTCGCCAATGAACTCGGTCCTCACGGAATTCGGGTTAACACGATCCACCCGAACTCGATCGACACGACGATGGTGAAGAACAGCAACACCTACAAGCTGTTCCGCCCAGACCTTGACGATCCTCAGGCCGAGGATGCCGAACCCGCCTTCGCCGGGCTGAACCCTATGGGCAAGGCTTGGATCGAGCCAATCCACGTGTCGAACGCGGTCGCCTGGCTCGCCTCCGACCAGTCCTACTACGTCAGCGGAGGCCAGATCCCGGTCGACGGTGGAGCATCCATCAAGTAAACCAGCCCTGTTCCAGATGAAGGAGAACACGTGGCACCCACCAGTACCATCGTCGACACCCAGAAACGGGTAGCCGCGCACCTCGTCGGCCGGGAGCGTGAGCTCGAACTGACGCTCGCGGCCGTCGCAGCCAGCCGCGACATCGTACTTGAGGGGCCGCCGGGGACTAGCAAAACCACCATACTGAAAGCCATCACCGAAGAATGGGGTATCCCCTTGCTCTTCGTCGAGGGAAATGCCGACCTCACCCCAGCCAAACTCGTTGGTCACCACAATCCCGCGCGGGTGCTGCGGGAGGACTATAGCTCCGACAACTTCGTGGCTGGGCCCCTCATCGAAGCGATGCAACGCGGCGGGTTCCTCTATATAGAGGAGTTCAACCGGGCACCGGAAGACACCCTCAACACACTGCTCGCCGCGATGGCTGATCGTGCCATCGCGGTGCCCCGGGTCGGCACCATCATCGCGGCGCCGACCTTCCGAGTAGTTGCGTCGATGAACCCCTATGACAACGTCGGCACGACGCGGTTGTCGACGAGCGTGCACGACCGGTTGAACCGACTCGCGATCGGCTATCAGGATGAGCCAGCCGAACGCGGAATCGTCACGCTTCGCACCCAGGCCGACGGTGATCTCGCCAATCGCCTCGTTATCGACGCGGTATCCGTCACCCGGGCAACGAGGCGTCACCCGGATGTACGCCAGGGAAGCAGCGTGCGCGGCGCAATTGACTGTGTCCTCGTCGCGCTGCAACTCGCACTGCTTCGACACCTCAGGTCACCGCACGACGACGGCTACAAAGAACTCGTCTACGATGCCATGACCGTCTCCCTGTCCGGCCGCATCCACCTCGACGAGGCCGCGGAAAGCACGCCCGAGCGCGTGTTGCGACAGATCTGGGAAGACCATTTCATTCTGGAACCGGCCATTGCCGAGCCGGGTTGAAGGGAGATCGAAGCGGATACACCCCTTTCGAGGCCGGACCGCCAGAAACGGGCCAGAACCGCGTTGGGTCGCAAGCCGAAACAGCTCACGGAGGATCCGGTGGTCTTTGAGCCCGGCGGCGCGGGGAGCGCAGGCATGGTGTTGCGCGCGCAGACAATTGGGCGCGGTCCCGCGCCCAAATCGTCTCCGGGCACCACTGAAGCGGGAAACACCGACGAAATAGGTGAAATAGTGCTCGGTGGCACCGATGTGGTCGGCATCGATCCCAGCGTGCGCGCCCGAGCCCGGCAGATAGCTGCGAGGCTGGCTATCCCCCGACCAAGAACAGACTCGCTGGCGCACCGCGGGTCGGGCAAGCTCACGAGTTTGCCCTACCGGGCCGGGTCGGACGAAATCGATCTCGATCGCACAATCGAGATGCTCGCCGAACACCCAATTCCGGAAGACGAAGACATCATCGTGCGGGAGCGCATTCGCACCCGCCGGTCGGTGGTGCTGCTCGTTGATGTGTCCGGATCAATGAAAGGCGAGCGAGTGCAGACCGCCGCCGCGACGGTCGGTGCCCTCGCGGGTGAACTCCAGCACGACTCCCTGGCCGTCATCGCGTTCTGGTCGGACGCAGCCATCCTGCTCGGTCTCGGCCGGGAGGTGAAGCCGATGGATCTGCTCGATTCCATCTTGCAGATGCCCGCCCGCGGACTCACGAACATCGCCTTCCCACTCGAACTCGCGGCGCGTCAGCTGGCGCAGGTACCAACACGGGAGGCGCGCGTGATCCTATTGTCGGACTGTGTGCATAATGCGGGTCCGGATCCACGGGAAAGCGCGGCCCGGCTGGGGCGACTCGACGTGCTCATCGACGTGAGCGGTGAGAAAGACATCGAACTCGGCCGGCAGCTCGCGACTGCCGGGCATGGAACCGCCCATCTCGTGCGCACCCACCGCGATGTCGCTCCGGCTATCAGTCGACTCTTTAGAACCTAAAACGACAACTAGAAAGCAGGAACTCCCATGGCAAAAAACGCATGGTTCGAAACCGTTGCCGAGGCACAGCGACGAGCCAAGAGAGCACTTCCCTCCTCCGTCTACGGTGCCCTCGTTGCGGGGTCTGAGCGCGGGCTGACCATCGACGACAACATGGCAGCGTTTGGCGAGCTCGGCTTCTCACCGCATGTCGCCGGGCACCATGCGGTGCGCGACCTCACGACAACCGTGATGGGCATCCCCATTTCTTTGCCAGTCATCATTTCCCCCACAGGTGTGCAGGCCGTGCACCCCGACGGTGAAGTGGCCGTTGCCCGGGCATCCGCTAACCGCGGCACCATCATGGGCCTGAGTTCGTTCGCCAGCAAACCCGTTGAAGACGTAATTGCTGCCAACCCAAACACGTTCTTCCAAATGTACTGGTCGGGATCGCGGGAATCGATGGTGCAGCGAATGAACCGGGCCCGGGCCGCCGGCGCCAAGGGACTCATCGCCACCCTTGATTGGTCCTTCTCCAACGGTCGCGACTGGGGCAGCCCGCAGATTCCGGAAAAGATGAGCCTGAAGGCAATGATCAACTTCGCGCCCAACGTGCTCCCCCACCCACAATGGCTCCTGCGCTTCGCGAAGTCCGGGCATATCCCCGACCTCACCGCTCCCAATCTCACTCCTCCCGGAGGCACTGCACCAACATTCTTCGGCGCCTACTACGAGTGGATGCAGACGCCACCACCCTCCTGGGAAGACGTCGCCTGGATGCGCGAAACCTGGGGAGGACCCTTCATGCTCAAGGGCGTCACCCGCATCGACGACGCCCACCGAGCCGTCGACACGGGTGTAACCGCCATCTCCGTGTCCAACCACGGCGGCAACAACCTCGACGGAACACCGGCGACAATTCGTATGCTCGCGTCGGTCGTCGAAGCCGTTGGCGGCGACGTGGAAATTCTGCTGGACGGCGGAATCCGTCGGGGCAGCGACGTCGCCAAGGCCCTCGCGCTCGGCGCACGCGCGGTCATGATCGGCCGCGCCTACCTGTGGGGCCTCGCCGCGAACGGCCAGGCCGGAGTCGAAAACGTACTCGACATTCTGCGTGGCGGACTCGACTCGGCCGTTCTCGGCCTTGGCCATGATTCAATCCACGAGCTCTCACCCGCAGACTTTTACATCCCGCCAACGTTCTCGCGCACCCTTGGAGCGACACTGAGCAACGTCGACGCTACGACCCGGCAATAATCACGTCACTAGCAACCACGTCACCGCCATGGCGGCGGCGCCCGGTACTTTTTGGGGCCAGACTTGAAGTCGAACGAGGGGGGCACAAGTGGATGGTGAATTGGCGTATAGCACCTGGCCATCGCTGCCGCCGGCCCCAGTCGTGCTCGTACCCCTTGGCTCGACGGAGCAGCACGGACCACACCTGCCGTTCTCCACCGACACCATAATCGCCTCGGCGGTGGCAGAGCGAGTCGCCACGGACCTGACCATCAGGGGGCATTCCGTCGTCGTCGCCCCCGCCCTGCAGTACGGGGCGAGCGGTGAGCACCAGAATTTTCCGGGAACCGTGTCGATCGGCACCGAAGCGCTCACGACGGTCATTATCGAACTGGTGCGCTCCCTGTCGACCTGGGCTGGCCGCATTGTGCTCGTCAACGGCCATGGCGGAAACCTTGCTGCGCTCACCGCATCCGTTTCTCTGCTCCGGGGCGAAGGTCACACTGTCGCTTGGGCTCCCTGCGCGGTTGCCCGGGGAGATGCCCACGCCGGAATCACCGAGACATCGATTCTGCTGCATCTCGACGCCAAGTTGGTCGACCTAGCATCGGTTGTGCCGGGCACGACGACGCCGATGTCTGCCCTTTTTAGCCGGCTCGCGTCGGAGGGCGTGCGAGCGGTGTCGCCGACCGGGATTTTGGGGGACCCGACCGGAGCCACCGCCGCGACCGGCGCTGCCCTCATGGCTGAGATGTGCGACGGTGTGCAGCGCCGGATCCTCGGCGAGTCCATCGACCCCCGCGGATGCCTCCGCGACCCCGCCCGGTGCACAGTACCGGCACCCGTCGCCACGGAAGATCGAACATGAAGCCGCCCGTCGCCTTGCTCCCACCCGGTTTCACGGTCGAACTCAACCGCACGGTCACAGTGCGTGACCAAGGCCGATCCTTGGTCGGAGGCTCCCCGACCCGCGCAATCTATCTCTCCCGGGCCGCCGCCAGCATGTTCGCCGGGCACCGCCTGGCCGTCGACCGTGCCGGCTCGGGCGCCCTCGTGGACAAGCTGCTCGAAATTGGCATGGCCGATCCGGTACTCGACACGCTCCCGGCAGCGGATGAGAGCGACGTCACCTACGTGATTCCAACCTACGGTCGGCCGCAATCCCTCGACCGCCTCCTAGCGAGCATTGGGCCACACAAATCGGTCATCGTCGTCGACGATGCTTCGCCCGATCCAAGCGAGGTGAAAAAGATCGCCGCCGTCGCCGGAGCCCGTTTCATCGCTCTGCCCGAGAATTTGGGTCCTGCCGGCGCACGTAATGCGGGGCTGCGATTGGTGCAGACGACCTATGTGGTGTTCGTCGACAACGACATGGTCGTCACCGACGGCGCTGTAGCAACATTGCTCCGGCACTTCGCTGATCCGAGGGTTGCCCTCGTCGCCCCGCGAGTGATCGGACTCCAGCTATCGACCCGGGTCAATTGGATCTCTCGTTACGAGGACGCACGGTCATCGCTCGACCTCGGACCGACTCCCGCCACGGTGCGGCCGCGCGCGCGGGTGTCATGGGTGTCGACGGCTTTCGTCGTAGCCCGCGTCGAAGCCCTCAGCGCCGGGTTCAGCGACGGTATGCGAGTCGGCGAAGACGTCGACCTCGTTTGGAGACTCGCCGAACAGGGCTGGAGGGTGCGCTACGAACCGGCCGCGACGAGCGCCCACGAACACCGAGTCACGTTTCCCGACTGGGCCAAGCGCAAAGCGTTCTATGGCACGGGCGGCCACGCACTGGCACTCCGACATCCAGGCAACATCGCCCCGGCGATCCTCGCGCCCTGGAGCGTCGGCGTCATCGTGGCGTTGCTCGCCCAGCGGGCATGGTCGATTCCTCTCGCCCTCGGAATTTCGGCCGTTGCCGCAGTGCGCATCTCGCGCAAGCTATCCCGCCACGAGCATCCGCTGCGTATCGGTATCGAGCTGACAGCCACCGGCGTCGCCGCATCGGTTTCGCAGACGATGGCCCTGCTCACGCGGCACTGGTGGCCAATCGCGGTGCTCGGCAGCATCATCTCCCGACGGGTACGCCGGGCAACGATCGCCGCCGCCATACTCGACGTCGTCCTCGACTACCGACGCACAAAACCGCAACTCGACATCGTGCGCTTCGGGATCGCACGCCGAGCCGACGACCTCGCCTACGGGACAGGTCTCTGGCTCGGCGCGCTCCGCGGGCACTCAACGGCGGCGCTCCGCCCCGACATCCGCGGACGTCGCTAGTTATTCGATCAAGCCGGAGCGCCGGAACTCGTCGACGAACGCCGTGGTCCTTTTTGACCCCGATCCTGCCTATACCGACCGCCTCGCACTGCTGCTTGAATAACTCGCTCGCAGAGCAGAGCTGCTGCCCTCCGCATCATTTGCGCCCATTCGCCAGCAGATGCGACGCTGGGTCGCGTCTCAGTAACCACATGGCAAGGCACCCAAATAGTGGACCCACGGCGAGCATAGAGAATCCGATCCCCCAACCCAAATGACTGACCACAAAGCCCATGGATTGGATCGTGACAAGGGTTACTGCGAAGCCCATACTGATTTGGATGGTTAGCATTGTGCCCACTGACTCTGCGGGTGACAGTTCTACGCCGCATGCTGAGAACTGAGCAGAATCCGCAATGATCGATATGCCCCAAACCACGGCCACGACGAGTATGAGCAAAGGTGGCCCCCCGAAGAGCCATCCAACCGAAAGCGCGCATGAACCACTGATCGCCATTGAACAAATCGTGACAGCCGTGCGACCATATCGGTCAGCTAAACGCCCACCGACCAGTGCCCCCAGGGCGCCCGCGGCAATGACAAGGAAGGTGGCTGCGGGTGCAAGCCCCGGTTGATCAACTCCCCGCGCGTCCAAGGACGCCCGAAAGAACATCCCGATCCATGCCCACATTGCATATAACTCCCACATATGGCCCAGATATCCTAGATTTGCCAAGCGAACTGGCCGTTTGAGCCAGGCAGCTTTCGCAACGTGGGGGTCGAACCGTTGGGCCCGCGTAAACGCAGGACCCAACTTCACAAATCTGACCAAGCACGCTGCCGCCAGAGCAGCAATCGATGCGACTGCATAAACAAGTTTCCAGTCCCAAGTTTCACCTATGGTGAAGAGATGGGGCAGAGCAGATCCAATTGTCAATGCTCCAACTAGTAAGCCGACAAGTTTCCCCAAGTCATTGGTAGCCCGACTGGCCACCATACGCATACCCACGGGGTAAATTCCTGCCAAAGATATTCCAGTAACGAACCTGAGAACCAGCGCTTCGTTTCCTGCTGGAGACACCACAAGCAGGGCTGCCGTTGTGGCCGCCGCCGCCACCGCCGACGCTGCAAAGAAATTCTTGGGGTCAAATCTGTCTGCCAAATTCAGAAAAGCACTGAACAGAGTGCCAATAACGAAACCAACTTGTAGCACACTGGTCATCGCAGCCATTCGAGCACTAGAAATGGGTTCGAGGATCGCAATGCTCGGCAACGCCGCAGTCGAGGCGAACCAGACGGACAAGGTCAGGACCTGACAAAGCAGAATCAGGCGAATTGACATGGTCCGCTCTCGCATATCCGGCAGTGTTCCTTGTTTGAGTGCCATTCGAATCCTTTACTCATTCGGCGGGAGACGTGTCTTTTTATCCCGAATTCGGGATAACCGCGACAAGACGTCTGTTCGCAAATTCCGTTTCCAGCTGTGCCTAGCCAAGCGGGCCGCCATCGTCGGCATGATGAGGTCTAGCCCGGTTCGGTCGTGAAAGTGCAAGAGCTGGGACCAATCTGCGGCACCTGATCTGGCGTTACAGCCGGTCGACCGCAGATGCCCATACCCAAGTGCGATGCACTCCCCGGCTCTGCCATTCAATGTAGACAGCACGGCGAGTCCATGCAAGAGCGTGGCCGTCGACGTGCGTGCTGATCTTCGGGTATCGCCCCCAGGCAAGCACAGAAATTGGCTCGGTAGCCACCGTGATGGGTTCCCAGCGCCGCCGCGCTCTTCCCACGTCAGGCCGATCGGCGCTGGTGAATCCGTATCGAGGTACGCAGACTCGACGGGCTGATATTTGTCTGCGGAAATCTGGTCGAACTGCTGCGGGAGGCCAGGACCTTGACTGGTTGTGCCCATACATACATTAGAACATAGATTCGAGAACATCGGTAGGGCGGCCACCTTCGCTCCCAGGATCTTCCACACGGCGCGGCCACGCCTGAAGACCGGAGCGCACCAGGAAGCGCCAGGACCGGGTACGGCCCGCCGCCTACTTGGCCGGCTTTGCGGCGACGGAGTCCGTTTGCGGGGCGGGGCGTGCTTCCGCCCGGTCGGCGCGGCTGCGCTGTTCGCGCGTTTCCTGGCGCAGCTCGGCAAGCTCGTCTCGGAGCGGGGTGAGTTGTTACTCGTGCGTGGTACGGAGGTCGCTCAGTCGTTGTTCGCCGCGGGTTCGCTCCCGTTCAGCATCCGTCCGGGCGGCGTCGCGTTCGACGGCTGCGGTGGCCAGGTGCTCGCGCAGCGTACTGGCCTCCTGCCGGATGGTGTCGTGGGCGGTGCGGGATTGGTCGAGCTGGTCCCGAATTTTGGCGAGGTCGGCCCCGGCACGCTGCGCTCGAGCTGCTTCGTCGTCGCCGCGGGCGACCGCGCCTCGAGCACGTTCCTCAGCTTCAGCTCGGGCGGCAGAGGCAGTCTCGGCGCGCGGTGGCGTCGTCACGCTCGTGCTCGGCCTCCCCCACTCGCGTGTGTAGGACCACAAGCTGCTCGCGCAACTGGGACAGCTCCGCCTGCACCTGTGTACTTTGGACCTCGGCTGCGGAGCAGGCAGCGGTCAGCTCGGCCATCGCCCGGTCGAGAGCCTGCTCCCGCTCCCCCCGCTCGGCCTCGGCCTGGCGTTGAGCTTCCCCGGCGCGGCTCGCTCGCGCCGAGGCGGCGGCGACGCGTTCAGCGGCCTCCGTCGTGACGGATTCGATCTGGGCCTCGGCAGCATCCGGGCCAGCGACAGTGCGCAACTCCTCGACGAGCGCGGTCAACTGCTGGCCGAGGTGCTCAACCATGCCGGCGACCTGCCCGTGGAGTTCCCCCACACGCTGACGCGCGGCGTCAACGGGACGCGTCTCGTCCGGGACGCTCCGGGTGGGCTCAGCGGTGAGTCGGCGCCGCGCGCGCCAGGCAGCCGCGCGATTGTGCCCCTCATCGTCGCAGTACTCGGGCGGCCGACCGGTGCTGTCATTTTCCGTTCACGATTGCACGGATGTCCGTTCACGCCTGCACAATTGGTTCGGAGACCGATTGACGAGGTCTTTTCTGCTCAGTTGTCCTCTGGAGCGGCCATGGCATTCAACTTGACCGGACCGCGCGACCACAGCACGCTGCATCGACGGCAGCCCTGCCGACGACCACTCGTGCCGACAACGGCGCAATAACCGCCGACACCCTCTTCGCGCGATCGCACAGAGCCTCCGGCATCGTCAACGTGCCGGGCTCAGAAAAACGTATCGATTTCGCGTCCACTCCGCCCCCCTTTTTATTGTGCAGAGGAGTAGTGAGCAAAAAGTCTTTTAGTGCAGGGGAGTACGGAAAAACCAGTGCTCAACATTCGCCTGCACAACCCCGAAAACACGCGGGTCGCTGTGCAAACGTGAACGGAAAATGATATCGGGATGCAGAAACGCTCCCGGCCGGAAAAGAGGACGACCAGGAGCGTTGATTGTGGGCGCGGTCCTGAGCAGGGCACGTGACGGGTCCACCGTTCTACCGTGGCGGAGTCGTTTTCCGAGCGATAATCATTTGGGTAAAGGCAGTAGGAGACACGCCCCCGAACCCACGATGGATGAAGTCGGCGACGATTTCCTCGGTGAGAACGGCGGTCACGATCGGTCCGCGCACGAGCGTGGTTGGCAGTTCGAGGTGTCGGGGACGCGCAACCCATCGATACCGTGCACGTGCCCGTATTGGTTGATGACGGCGCCCGGACCGTCCGCCGGCCCGAACCGCGCGTTGTCGCACAGATGAATCGCGGTGCTGCGGGAGTTCAGGAGTGCGGTTTTCTTTCTGCCAGGCCAGCCTGTCCGAGCAGGTATCGGGATTAGCGGGGTGATAGAGCCTGCGTGTCCTTTTCCGTGGCAGACCGCGCGGGCTGGCCGGGACAGCTGCAGGTCGGCTCAGGTCAAGGCCGTGGCTTCGGAGACGCGCAGCCCGGTGCTGATCAGCGTCATGCAAGTGTCCTCGTCCTCATTCGCGGGGGCGCAGGCGCACGTGATTAGACCGTAGCGTCTCGCTGCGTCCACAAGGCAGTAGCCGTGCAAGACTGGAGAATCATCTCTGCCTACGGCTTTCAGCCTGCGTCCCCATCCAGCTCCGCATCGGCGCCTCCAGTTGCCCCCGTGCCGGTGGCGGTGAATCCATGTGTGATCGAAGCGAAGGGGTTTTGATGTGTGGGATTTTGTAAGGAATCAGTATGAGCAGATCCTGTTCAGCAGTTGGCAGCACTTTAGCCTCGTCGTGCAATGCCTGATCCTGGCGACTGTCATCGCCGTCGTGCTGGCCGCCGTCGTCTACCGCAGTTCCGCGCTCACCGGGATCGCCAACTCCGTGTCGGCCATAGGCCTGACCATCCCATCGTTCGCGCTCATCGGGCTGCTCATCGCGCCACTCGGCTTCGGCGTCGTTCCTGCCGTCATCGTCGTAGCGTTCTTCGCTACCCTCCCCATTCTGCGCAACGCGGTCGTGGGCCTATCGGGTATCGCACCGTCGATCGTGGAATCCGCCCGCGGCATTGGCATGAGCCGGTTCCGCACGCTCCTGCAGGTAGAACTGCCCATGGCGTGGCCAATCATCCTCACAGGCATTCGGGTATCCGCTCAAATGGTCATGGGAATCGCCGCGATCGCCGCATATTCCCTCGGCCCAGGCCTGGGCGGATTCATCTTCTCCGGCCTGTCTCGCCTCGGCGGCGCCAACTCCCTCGAGTCGGTGATGACGGGCGTCATCGGCGTTGTCGTGCTCGCCCTTATTCTTGACCTCCTTCTCGTCGGCCTCGGCCGCCTGACCACACCCCGAGGTATCCGTGTCTGAACTCATTGCATCCAACAGCGCAGAATCCACCAGCACCGAAGATTCCCCGACAGGCATCACCGGTGCGAACATCCTGCTGGACCACGTCACTAAGCGTTTCCCCGGCCAGGCGCGCCCCGCGGTCGATGGTCTGACCATGGAGATCCCGGCCGGCAAGATCGTCATGCTCGTCGGCCCCTCGGGCTGCGGCAAGACCACCACCCTGAAAATGATCAACCGACTCATCGAACCGACCGAGGGCCGCATCGTCGTCGACGGTGACGACGTCACCAACATGAACGGCGATACCCTGCGCCGAGGCATCGGCTATGTCATTCAGGCCGGGGGGCTCTTTCCCCATATGACGGTGGCCACCAACATCGGCCTGGTGCCGAAAATGCTCGGCTGGGACAAGGCCCGCATCGCGGCGCGGGTCGACGAACTCCTCGAGCTCGTCTCCCTCGACCCGGTGCTCTACCGAAACCGGTACCCCAAGGAACTCTCCGGCGGCCAGCAGCAACGCGTCGGCGTGGCGCGCGCCCTCGCGGCCGACCCGCCCGTGCTACTCATGGACGAGCCTTTCGGCGCCGTCGACCCGATCACCCGCCTGCGCCTGCAGGACGAACTGCTCAACATCCAGGAAGAACTGCAGAAGACCATCGTCTGCGTCACCCACGACTTCGACGAAGCCGTCAAGCTCGGCGACTGGATCGCCATCTTCAACGAGGGCGCCCAGCTCGAACAGTACGACACCCCGGAACGCATCCTCGGCGACCCGGCCAACGAATTCGTCGAAAACTTTATCGGGTCAGGCGCCGGCCTCAAACAGCTCACCCTCACCCGGGTGGCAGAGGTCGGGTTCGGCGAGGCCGTCGTGGGAAGCCCCGGCGAACGGGCAGCGGATGTCCTAGCCCGCCTCATCGACGCCGGCCACGGCCACGCGGTCATCGTCGATGAGCGTCACCGTCCCATCCAGTGGCTCTCCCGCCGCAAGCTCGGCCGCCTCGAGCTCATTAGCAACGTTCCCGATCCGAAACTTCCGGTCGTCGGCTACCGTGCCACGCTCAATGACGCACTCGACACAATGCTCGTCTCCAGCGCCGGAGCCGCGCTCGTCACCGGCCGCCGCGACATGTTCAAGGGCGTCATCGACGTGCAGACCGTCATGGACGCCATTACCCGGTCACAGACCGCTGCCGTGCTCGAGTCGGACCAAGCGCCCGTCGGACTAAACACCGGCGTGTTCCAAGCGCAGGCGCCTGCCACCGACGCCGACCTGAACGAGACCGATAGCAACGGCGCCGACGCGCGGGCCGGTCAATGAGCACCCGCCGCCGAACTACAGAAGCCGGCATTTCCGGCGGCGACTCCGCCGTCGAAACACCCGGCGACCCGGCCGCGCCGGCAGTACCGGTCAGTCGTGCCCGCGCGGTATGGCGGTCGTGGCGGGGACTGGTCTACCAGCTGGCCGGTATTCTGCTCGCGTTCCTCGCGCTCGTCATCTGGCTACTGACGGCCAACCTGTCGCCGATCGAACTGACCACACTCGCCCCGGACGCGCTCTGGGTTTACACCGTGCAGCATATCCAGCTCACCCTCCTCGCCGCGGTGGTCGTGTTGGTCATCGCGATTCCCTTGGGAATCGCCCTGACCCGGCGGCCCCTGCGGTTTCTGACCGCTCCGGTGCTGGCGATCGCCAATGTTGGGCAAGCCGCCCCTGCGATCGGCGTCGTCGTGCTCCTCGCGTTCTGGGTTGGTTTCGGCTTCTGGGCGGCGACGCTGAGCCTCGTGCTTTACGCGATGCTCCCGGTGCTGCGCAACACCATGGTTGGCCTGCAGCAGGTCGACGCCCGCCTCATCGAAGCCGGACGTGGCATGGGCATGAGCTCCACGGCCGTGCTCTTTCGCGTGGAGCTCCCTCTTGCCGTGCCGGTGATGCTGTCGGGTGTGCGTACCGCCCTCGTTCTGCTGGTCGGCACCGCCGCCCTGGCCACGTTCGTCAACGGCGGCGGACTCGGCATCCTCATCACCACCGGCGTCAATCTCAGTCTCACCCCCGTGCTCGTCACTGGAGCCCTATTGGTGGCTCTGCTGGCCCTCCTCATCGACTGGATCGGCCGCGTAGCAGAACACGTCGCCCGCCCGAAGGGACTCTAGATGCACCGCCCCTCTTTTCACACCCGCCGCGGACACGTCGGCCACTGGGCTCAAGCAACGAGCGTCCTCGCTCTGTCCGCTGTCGCCCTGACCGGCTGCGGACTGCAACCGGCGACCTCATATGTACCCGCGGTTGGACCCGGGTCGATCACCCCGCTCGACGGTGCCGACGGCGTCAACCTCACCGTCACGTCCAAGAACTTCACTGAGCAGCTACTGCTCGGCAAGATCGCGGTGCTCGCCGGGACCGCCGCTGGATTCGACGTCACTGACCTCAGTAACGTGCCCGGCAGCCAGCCGGCCCGCGAGCTGCTTCTCTCTGGCCAGGCCGACGTGCTCTGGGATTACACCGGAACCGCATGGTTGACCTACCTCGGTCAGGCCGAGGCAATCACTGACCAGAACGAAATGTGGCAGGCCGTGTACGACCTCGACCTCACCAACGGTGTCACCTGGGGCGCGCCGGCACCGATGAACAACACCTACGCCCTCGCTGTGCGCAGTGAGGCAGTCGCCGACCTCGGCGGCATCACGGCCATGTCCGAACTTGCCGCGTTGCCGGTCGAGGATCGCACCTTCTGCGTCGAGTCCGAATTCAACTCCCGGCCAGACGGGTTAAACCCCATGCTCGCCCACTACGGACTGGAACGTGGCACCGCCAACGGCGTGCCCGACAGCAACATCGGCATCTACGACACCGGTGCCATCTACAGCGCAACCGACAACGGCGCCTGCAACTTTGGCGAAGTCTTCACAACTGACGGTCGCCTCGACGCGCTCGACCTCACAGTCCTGACCGATGACCTCGCATTTTTCCCGGCATACAACGTGGCACCGATCTTCTTCACCGACACAATCAAGGCCCACCCCGGCCTGGAAAAGATCTTCGCCGAGATATCACCGAAACTCACCGACGAGGTTCTGCGCGGCATGAACCGTCAAGTTGACGTCGACGGTGCCGAACCCGCCGATGTGGCCTATGAGTGGATGATCGAGGAGGGTTTCATCACCGACCCAGCCAGCTAACCAGACACGGGCGACGGATGCCGCGAACAGCACGATCGTCCGGGCCAGCATCGCAGAGGCAGGCCAGGCGTGCAGGTGCTCGAACAGCTCCTCATCGAGCCCAGTACGGCCAGCTTCGACGCCCCGGAGTGCCGACCCGACACGGTGGTAAGTAGGCCGACAGCGATGATGATACGACGAACAGGCTCGTGGCGTGGGTCACGCCGTCCAACCAAACAGAAACGACCCGCATGCGTGCTCCGATGGGGCAGCACACGCGATACACGAATACCGCGACGACATACTCACCCCGCTGCGGGCCGACCTGGACCAGTCACGCACAAGTGAACGCGAGCAGCGCACCCGTTCCGACCGCGCCGAAGCACCCTTGTGAACGTCATGGGAGCTTTCGCTGAGTTCGAGCGGTCGCTGATTCGTGAGCGTCAGCGCGAGGGTATTGCTTTGGCTAAGAAGTGTGGCCTATACCGCGGTCGCACCCCGTCACTGGACACGGCCCGTGCAGCCGAGCTGCGCGAGAAGGCTGCCGCTGGCGTGCCGAAATCTGTTCTTGCTCGACAGTTTGGGATCAGCCGCGAAACCGTCTATGTCTACCTCGGCGCCGGGGACTGAGCTGGCTATAGACGATTCGGTGTGGTTAGAGGTGGATTCCTGCGGTGTCGACCAGTTCGACCCAGCGCGTTCGACGGTCGATGTCTTCTCGGATAGCTGGGGCCGGGGCGTAGACGTCTGCGTCAGATAGGGCGGCCAGGTTGAGGCCGGTGAGGTCGGTGATGTCCACGATGGGTACTTGGTAGGTGCGGTACGGTCCCAGCGGCGGGGGATTACCGTACATGAGGGCTGGAGCGCGGTCCGTGTCGAGGTCGATGTCTTCTAACTGTGGACTTTGGTCGAGGACGAATCCGGCAGCGTGAAGAGCGGTGGAGCCTCTTGTGGTCGTGGTCCATGCCGCGATCTTCCAGAACGCTTGTGGAATCTTCACGCCGCGGTATATCGGGTCCTGGGTTGAGAGCACGGGGGCGGTGAAGACGCTGATGCGATTACCGTTTGTGCGTGCGTAGGTGAGGACGTGGTCCTCGAGGCCAAGCCGGAGTTCTTTCGATTGGTTAAAGGCTCCGGCTTGCGGGGCGGCGTTGGTGTAGGCGAAGGTATCGTAATTCGCACGCCTGGCTGTCGTTGTGTCGCCCCAGACCGGGTCCTGTCGCCGGACGAGGTGTCCGCGGTCGAGATCGTTTCTGGCGTAGACGCCCTCCCCGGCCTGTTCGTAGACCGGGACACGCGAGTCGAGGTGCCAGTCGTCGCCCCGGTCAACAGTAATGAGCTGATCCCCGTCGATGTTGACGCCGATCGCGATCGCGAGGCGCCGCGCGGGGTCGAGGAGCACGGTGAAATGTGTGTAAAGCAGTTCACGAATCAGGGTGCCCGCAGGAGGGACGGGGAGCGGCAGAGGAATTTCAAGGAAATCGGCGTTGTATCCAGCAGGATAAAGTAAGGGGGCGTTCATGGTGATAGTCAAGCAGCCAGAGCCGACAGCTGGGGCCTTCGGATCTATCTGGCGGCGTTGAGGGGAAGATCCCGTTCGCTGGTGTCTTTTGTTGGCCACAGATTCGAGTGGCCGAACTGGGGATATTACTGTTCCTTGGGGGCTGCATAGCCTTGATAGAGGGCCGGGGCGGCTCAAGGCGCTGTATGAATAAAGTGATCGTGACACTACGACGCCAATTTGCGCGATGGCCGGGTTTCGTTCTCGTCGGCGTGAATCAGCGCGGTCAGCTACACGCCGTCTTCGTGGATCCAGTGGATTGCGCAGGGCGGATCATTCACGGTGTGTGGCTGGGCGACAGCGTCGACGACGGGTGTGATGGAACAACGCAGCAGAGTGAAATGGGTGAGGTGGAGGCGCTGACGAGGAGCGGATCGGCGGTAAGACTCGCAGCCGCGGGCGCCAACGTCAGCTCTACGACGTGCGAAGCTGGTGTACCTGAAGCTGTTGAGTTCAAAGATGAATTTTACGGGCGCATAGTCTGGGCCGCCGCCTGTCTGATGCTGAAGGAACAGTGGAGCCCGCGACAGATCAGCTACCAATTGAGCGTCGACTTCCCCGGCCAACCAGCCATGAACGTCGTCCACGAGAGCATCTACCAAGCCCTGTATTCGCCGCAGAATCACGGTCTCACGCGGGAGATGACCCGTCACCTGCCTACGGGCCGACGCGGACGGTTACCCCGGCGCAGCACCGCCGCGAGGCGTTCACGCTTCTCGGGTCCGCTCCTGAGCGAACGCCCCGCCGAGGTCGACGACCGCATCATCCCTGGTCATTGGGAATCTCTTGTCTTTGTCAAGCGGCGAGGGGCCGGTGGATGGCTGGTTCTTGGTAGGGGGTGTGGTCGCGCAGCATGGCCCAGATGACGTTGATGCGGCGTCGGGACAGAGCGAGGAGGGCTTGTTTGTGTGACTTTCCTTCCGCCCGTTTCCGGTCGTAATAGATTCTCGAGGCGGGGCTGTTTTTCAGGCTCGACAAGGCGGCGAGGTAGCAGGTGCGCAGGAGTCGCCGGTTGAATCGGCGGGGCCGGTGGTGGTTGCCGCTGATGCGACCGGAGTCTCTGGGGGCTGGTGCGACGCCTGCGACGCTGGCAAGTCGATCGGCGTTCTCAAAATTACGGAGGTCTCCACCGATGTTGGCGAGGAAGGTTGCGGCGAGTATGGGGCCGAAGCCGGGCATGCTCTGCAGGATCTCGGCGTTCTCGTGCTCGTTGAATCGGGCGGTGATGGTTTTGTCGAGGTCGACGAGGTCTGCGTCGATTGCGGTGATTACGGCGGCCAGGCGCGACACGAGGGTGGCGGCGACAATCTCGGTGCGCAACGTCGTTTCTTGCTCACGCGCGGCGTCGATTGCTTTCTGGGCGACGGTGGCGCTGTTGCGGCAGCCGCGGGCTTTCAACCATGCCGCCAGACGCGTTACTCCCATCCGGCGAAGCGCTCCGGGCGTCTGGTAGGTCGATAAGAGGGTGAGAGCGGCTTTGCTTGTGGAGTAGTCGAACGCGCGCTCCAGCGCGGGGAAGTACTCCAGCATTGTCGCGCGGAGCCGATTGATTGCGCGCACCCTGTCGTGGATGATGTTCAGGCGTCGAGCGGTCAGGAGTTTCAGGTCAACGCTGATCTGATCACCATCGCGAACGGGTTGGAGGTCGGTGCGCATCCGTGCCTGATCGGCGATGATTCGGGCATCTTTCGCGTCTGTCTTGCCCTCACCGCGGTAGGTCGCAGCCGCGTGGTGAATGATTCTGCCCGGGATATAGAGCAGCTGCTGGCCGTGATCGACCAGCAAGGAAATCAGGAGAGCTGCGCCGCCTGAGTTCAGATCCGTCGCCCATACGACCTCGTGCCCATCGGCGATCTCGGTGACCGTGGCGATGATTTCGAGCAGCACGGTCTCGTCGTTATCTATCCGTTGGGAGAGAAGCATCTCCCCGGCCTGGTCGATCACGACGCAGTGATGCGCCCGCTTTCCTGAATCGATTCCCGCCCATACTGCTGGCATCTGAATGTTCCTTCCGTCTCGTTGATAGCAGTTTCCCTGTCGATAACCACGCCGGCACGTCCTTACCCAGCGATCAATGTCGCAATTCTCAATCAGCGGTCCAGTCATCTGCGGGCAGCGGGCGGCCATTCCCAGTGAGCCGTTTATGCGGCAAGGCGATCTCAGCCATACCCGCCATCCGAGGGTGATCGACACACTACGACAGTCCCGAAATCACCCACCACAACAACGTAAGGAAGGTGACCTCATTATCGGAACGGATGGGTCGGCGATCGGCACTCTCGTGGAACGCACGACCAAAGTCACAATACTCATCCACCTGCCGGCGATGGAAGGTTACGGGGTGCAGCCGCGGGTCAAGAATGGCCCGGCGATGGCTGGGCATGGGGCCGAGGCCACGAGGAAGGCTCTGGTGATCCAGATGGGTGCTCTGCCGTCGGCGATGCGTAAATCATTGACCTGGGATCGAGGCAAGGAGCTGGCCCAGCACGTGGAATTCACGCATGCGACCGGGATTGCCGTCTATTTCGCTGACGCCCACAGCCCGTGGCAACGACCATTGAATGAAAACACGAACGGACTGCTGCGCCAGTATTTCCCCAAAGGCACCGACCTCGCACGATGGGGCGCTAATGAACTCGACGCCGTTGCTCTGACGCTCAACAACCGACCACGCAAAATCCTTGGCTGGAGAACCCCCGCCGAGATGTGGGCAGAGCACCTACTATTGACCGAACAGGCCGGTGTTGCGACGACCAGTTGAACCCGCCGGGCATACTTCGTCCGTGCCTGCGGGCCAGTCTTAGACCCGCCTCGAGCCAACTCTCGACTGATCGTGGCAGCAGACCGGCCCACCAGAGCAGCGATCGCCCGCACGCAGGAGGCCTACTGGGAATAGCACCAGGTCAGCCCGGGCGCCAAGCCCGGGCCGCTACCACCTCGTCAGAACAGCGCTACCAGGTGCCTGGACTGTCCTGTCTCAGCGCATCGTGGACACACGATCTCATGACATCGTGGACACGATGTCTCACAGCATCGGAGACACTTGCGGCGGTCATAGTCAGGGAATGACGAATTCTCTTTCACCCCAGACTCGTGCCGCGATCATGAATTACGACCCGACCCAGCCTCACGCGCTGTCGATTATCGCGTTCTGCCGCTCTCTGAAGATCTCTCGGAGCGTGTTCTACAAGATCCGCGGACGAGCTGTCCACGAGGCTACTGCTGCGCTGCACCCACGCTCCCGCGCCCCGAACGTCCCAGCCCGGCGTTATGGGCAGGTCGTCGTGAATGAGGTGGTGAAGATCCGCAAACAGCTCAAGACTGATGGCTGGGATTATGGTCCCCGCTCGATCTACTACGAAGCGGCCATGGACAGCGGGTTCCCCGGAGGAAAGGTCCCCTCGGTGGCGACGATCGCACGTCTTCTGGCCAGCGTCGGGCAGGTGGACGCGTCACCGAGGAAGCGACCGAAGTCGTCCTACATCCCGTTCGTGCGCGCGACGGCGATGTCGCTGTGGCAACTGGACGCGTTCGAGTACCGGCTGGCGAACGGGCAAACCGTCACGGTATATCAACTGCTCGACGACGCAAGCCGATACGACGTGGGCTCCGCCGCGTATTCGCGTCACGAGAACAGTGCTGATGCCAAGGACGTCCTCGAACGGGCAATCGCCGCATGCGGGGCACCCCAGGAAGTGCTGTCGGATAACTCGCTGGCGTTCAACCAGCTGCGCGCAGGCAGAATCGGCTCCGTGGAGATCTATCTGGCATCGAAAGGCACCATGCCGATCAGCGGGCTGCCGGGTAAGCCCACCACACAGGGCAAGAACGAGCGCTCCCATCAGACGTTGATCCGTTTCCTAGACGCTGAGTATTTGCAGGTTTGGGGGCCGCTGAATATTGCCTTCGGGAGCCACCCGTATTGCCCTGCGGTGCCAGGCTGTCGCTCGGTCGGGGGCCAGCGACGCCCGACCGCGCGACAGGATTATGCCTTGACATGGCCGGCGTGCTCTCGCATGTCGTGGCCGCCGGTCTCGACCCAGATAGTGTTGTGCACGGTGCGGTCCACGATCCCCTCGGCGTGAACCCCGGAACCGAGGCGCAGGTGCCTGGCTCTCCTTCCGCGTCACCCCACCTTGGCGAGCCCCTTATGAACTCTTCCCATTCAGGCTGCACGAACACACGCTCGTGCCCGTCACGATCTGGAAAAGCAACGCATTCACCTGAGCATCGCTGCGGCCAGCATGACCGTCACGGCCGATGCCGGCTTGATAAACGCCGCCAAACACCGCAAGCACACTCTCGCGCGACATACCCTGCGCGAGTGCGATCGGGCGCCCCGAAATGCACTCGGCGCGGAGTTCGAGCACCACTTTCGTTTTGATCCTTCGTAAAACTGCAGATGGCACCCAACGGAAGTATTCAGTGGCCCCTTGACGCGCTGCTGGCCGCATTGTGCAGTGGCCCCGAATGACAATAAGGCCGGCCCCCAACAGCGCAAATACTCAACGCCGACCGGCCGGCCACTCTCGAGCATCTCCGTGTCCGGATCCAGCGTTTCCGGGAGCACTACAACAACCGCCGACCGCATCAAGCCCTTGAACAAGCTACGCCGCGGGCGGCGTGGGACTTGCTCGAGCACACGTCAGCGACCGAGCCGATCCCGCTGTCGGTGCTGGAAGCGAAAGCCTCGGAGTACCGGCGGGCTCGCTCGCGACGACAGTCGGACCTTCACCGGGCGCCGTTGACGATCTCCAAGACAGGGCAGGTTATGCCCGATGACAACGCACGGCCGCAAACAGCGGATCAGTCACTCGTGGAGGTCACCAAAGCCAACCGGCAGGTCTACTTTCAGGGTTACCAGGTCTCCCTGCCGACGACGTACGCTGACCGCTCGTTCTACCGGACGATCACCGACGACGCGTTCTTGCTGACCGATCCCGTCACCGCTGAGATCGTGTTCTCATTCCCGCTGCCAATGTTCGCGCTAAACGTCCGAGGCCGATACGTTGCCTCCTACTCCATACAGGGCGTTGGCGTGACCCACCCGACGAAGCCCTGGGAACGCAAGAACGCGGAGCATCAAACACAGTTCGCCCAGCGCCAGACTGATCTCCCCGCCGTGCTCGGTGAGCCAGAGCGGTAGCTGTGCACGAAGCCGTGAGACCCAGCGTCCACGAAGTTCTGAGATCCACTGTCCACGATGTCACGCGATTACACACCAGGTGCCTGGACAAGCACTACTCGCCAGTTGGATAGAAAACACCAACGTGCAAAGGTGGCCAGCTCCGGGCAGCAGGGCGTGCTAAAGACCTATCCGCGAACAGCTGATCTGGCGAACCGACTCAGCCGCGGGCGAATCAACGTCACTTTGCGGATCACGGGTTTATCGTAGTGGCGACACGGATGCGCCGTCGTGCAAAACGGCGTCGGCTTCCTCGTCGTCGATGGCTTCCGGATGCCGCTTGAGATTGAGCAGGGCTATCCCCAGCCCTCCCCATACGGCTAACAGGGCGATGATCATCATGACGACCGCGGAGGTGCTCACGGGTTCTTCCTTTCCCCGGCTAGAGATCCTGATGCGGCGGTTTCGGGTAGGCCAATTTCGCCACCCTTGGCCTTGTCCGTGGCCGATTCATTCGCATCGAGTTCAGCGTCGAGGATCGGTTCATGGACATTTTTCTCATAAGCGGCGGATCGATGGCTCCACGGAATCTTCGAGAGCAGGTAGGCGATCAGTACCAAGGTAATCACCATGCCCCAGCCGAAGACGCCGACAAACCAGTCCGGCAAACCGCCGTAGCCCTCGCTGATCCTGGTGGTGAGGGTGTCGATCAGGATGTAACCCAGGACCACCGGAGTGACACCGCCGATGAAAATCTGCCAACTGCGGCCCAGCTTGACCGAGGACGTTGCATTGACGTGTTCGCGCAGCCGGGGAAGTGCGCTGAACCCAGCAGACATCGCCACCACGGCTACCAGTGCGACGGCAACAATTCCGAAGCTATTGACAAAGGCATCGGTCACATCGAGCAGGTTCAGGCCCGTCGTCGTTGGAAACAGCAGGATCGATATCAGGGCAATAGGGATGCCGACGACCAGCGCTGCCTTCACCCGCCGCAAGCCTAACTTGTCCTGAACGGCGGCAATGATGACTTCGACGATACTGATCAGCGACGTTAGACCGGCGAACACAAGCGAACCGAAAAACAGCACTCCCAACAGAACGCCCGCCGGCGCCTGCGCAATAATGGTCGGGAACGCAATGAATGCCAGACCGATACCGCTGACAGCGACTTCGTCCACACCAACCCCGCTCGATGCCGCCATGAATCCCAAGGCCGCAAAGACCCCGATGCCGGCCAGCAGCTCGAAACCGGAATTGGCGAAGCCGACGACGAACCCGGAACCGGTCAGATCAGTTTTCCGCCGCAGATAAGAGGAATACGTGATCATGATCCCAAAGGCCACCGACAGCGAGAAGAAGATCTGCCCATAGGCAGCCACCCAGATAGAACTGTCACCGAGCCGGGTCCAGTCCGGCGTGAAGAACGCATCCAATCCGGCCCAGGCACCCTCAAGAAACAGCGCTTGGACGACCAGAATGAGGAACATGATCAACAGCAACGGCATAAACACGATGGACGAGCGGGCAATCCCTTTTTGCACGCCCAAAGCCAGAATGGCGATAACCACGCCCCACACAAGAATCAACGGAATGAGCACGGAGGGCACGAAGTCGAAACCCAGGTTCACCTGATCGCTCACCTGAAGGAACTCGCCGGTAAAGAAACCCGCGGCGTCCTCGCCCCAAGCGGTGGTGAAGGAAAATATGAAATACATGCCAGCCCAGGCAATGATCACCGCGTAGTACACGGCAATGACGAAACAAATTCCTACTTGCCACCAGCCAATGGCTTCGGCTTTGGGATGCAGTCTCCGCATTGCCAGCGGAGGTGACCCACGGAATCGGTGCCCGATGGCATAATCGAGAAAAAGTAGCGGTATTCCGGCAGTGAGCAGGGCGACCAGATACGGGATAAGGAACGCCCCGCCGCCGTTTTCGTAGGCAACGTAAGGGAAGCGCCAGATATTGCCCAGTCCCACGGCGGACCCGATGGCAGCGAGAATGAACACTCTCCGCCCGGACCACATTTCACGTTGTGGACGCACGCTCACGTTCGAAGGCGCTTGGTGTGTCTTTCCCGATGCACTCACAATTATGATCCTCGCTGCAGACTCTCCTGGTGGGTAACCTTCTTCACGGTATCCCCGCCCCAGAAATCATGTCAAGACGCCCGACTAAATTGATTCGTAGAATCATTCGGAAGAGAGCCTCATAGAGATTGACATCTTTCGCTGACTTCAGGCATTACGAGGAAACTTTCGTTAGCGCCGCTTTTCAAAACGATACTTATGGTGAGTCGACGTATCCGTTCTGCCTAGGAGTCCAATGGGCGCGTCCGCTCACACATACTCCGCGCGTTGGGGGCGCGTCACGGTCAAACCCAACACCGCTCAGTGACACACTGTAGAGCGTCGATCGCATCGACGCTCTACGTGCAGTGCGGTGGGCGGAAGCTTATTTGGCGGCTGCTTTGAGCTTGCTTCCGGCAGTGAGCTTGACGCGGTGACCCGCGGCAATGGCGATCTCCTCACCCGTCTGCGGATTACGACCGGTGCGCGCCGCAGTTGCAGTGCGCTCAACCCCGAACCATCCCGGGATGGTGACCTTGCTATCGTTCTTCACGGCCTCAGCGAGGGTTGCAAAGAATGTGTTCAGAATGCCATCTACTGCGACTTGGCTCTGTCCTGAATCGGCTGAAACCTTCGCGACGAGCTCAGTCTTGTTCAGCGAATTATCAGTCATTGAGTGTCCTCCTCGGACCTTTGCCTGTAAAACCAGGTATTCACATAAAGCGGGCGACGCTTCCAGAAAAAGCGTCCGGTCACCGGTGGTGACCGAATCGAATCTAACAGAGTGTGGGTTTCACGTTGTTATGGCAAAGTTTCTTCCGAACAAAATAGCGGCGTTTGTTGAGAGGTCTCACTAATACCGGCGCATTCCACGAAAAGAATGGCCAATCCGCTTTCTATCGCTGATACAACGCCGCCGTGAATCCGAAAGCCACGGCCGTAGGTAGACATACGGCGCCTCCGCCCATGTCCGCACAACCGATGCTAAAACCGAGGCCTGCGAGTCGCTGGGTTGCGTCCCCTCGTGTGGTGTAATTCCCGGGGTTGAAGTCGTTGGATTAACAACGTGGTGAACCACCGTGCGACGGTCAGTGAGTACCGATCAAAGAACTCACAGAAAGACACATCACACGACCCTTCTATGGTTGAAGTCAAGCAGAAAAATCGTGTCAGCAGAAAGGAAGCGGCAGGAAATCAGGGACGGTTCATTGAACTCTTGGGTGAAACGCCTACGTGCTGCGGTCATGCTGTTCTCTACTTTCAGTGAACCCTCATTTTAAGAGGGCCCACTGTCCGAGATATCCGCGGCAGCTCAAGACGCTATGTGACGTTGCATCGTGGGAGCCCGTCTAGGTAGGCCTGAATTACGCTTCTCGCGTTGATGGGCGCTGCCCCGGCCAGGCGGTACATCATCAGGGCATCGAGGAGTCCCACGAGATCTGCCGCGTAGTGTGACGGGTTCTCGACCCCGAGGACTTGCAGGACGGACTCTGCCCCCTGTGCCAAGAGTGTGCGGACCGGTGAGTCCAGGGTGAGGAGGGCGTGCAACTCCTCGTCGCCGCGGACTTCGAACAGCAGCGCGAAGCGGGACGACTGCTCGTCGGCCCGTCTAGCTAGATGGTCGAGCAACGTGGTCAACAATGCTGCTGCTTCGGATGCGGTCAGCGATGCGGGTAGGGAGAAGCTGTCGAGGTCCGTCCGTGTCTGTGTTCCGAGGTGCTTCACGACCAGCATGACGAGGTCGCGATGAGTACGGGCGTAGTAAGACGTCGAGCCTGGCGGCAGCGAGGCCTCTCGGTCGACCGCGCGATGGGTCAACGCCCGTACTCCGCCGCGGGTGATCAGTCTGACGCCTGCTTCAGCAATCAGTTGACGTCGTTGCATGTTGTCCTCACCTCGAGCTGCCTCTACGATCGTAGTAGGTTTTACTTTTGTAGAGGAAGGTGAGAAACGGGTGTGATTATGGGCGTTGCGGTCATAGGTGCGGGGAAGCTCGGCAGAGCGGTCCAGTTCGCGCTCTCCCTCCGAGGAGTGCCAGCGCAGCTCCACTCGCGCTCGACAGGCTTCGACGTGCTGCTCCCGGATGCCGGCGCGCATCTCGGGAATATTGATGTGGTGGTTGAAGCCACGGACATTTTCACGCAGGATCCGGAGACCGCCCGCGACTTCTTCGTCCGTTCGACGCGGGCCGTCAATGCAGCAGCTCGGGCAGCAGGGGCATCGAAGCACATCCTGGTGTCGATCGTGAACTGTGCGAAGCCCGAGTTGCACGGTAACGGCTACTACGCGGGCAAAGCAGAGCAGGAGCGTGTTGCCCGCGCCGAGAACGTAAACCTCACGATCGTGCGTTCGACGCTCTGGTACGAGTTCGCACGCCAGAACATCGAACGTTTGAGGTTCGGACCGTTTGCCGTCGTCCCGGCGATGACCACCCAGCCCATCGCACTATCCGCGGTTGCCGATGTGGTCGCCGACTGCGTTGTCGGTGAACGCTGCGGGCCCGGCTACGACGTGGCGGGACCTGAAGTCACGACTCTGTGGCGGATGACCAAGGCACTCCCTAACAAGAAGGTCTTGGCATTGCCGGTTCGTGCGCCGGGCGCTGCCGGTCGTGCTTTCCGTGATGGAGCCTTGTTGCCGATGCCAGACGTCGAAGTGATCGGCCCTCGATTCGTGGACTGGCTCTCGCAGGAGGGCTCGTGACACGAAACCATTTCGCCGTCCGGAAGGAACAGCTGCTGACATGAACATGCTTCGCACGGCCTTGTCCGATGGCACGACGTTGCTGATGCCCAACGTCTGGGACGTTCGTTCTGCCCAGGTTGCGTTAGAGAGCGGATTCTCGGTGGTTGGAACCTCCAGCGCTGCGATAGCGGCAGTACTGGGCGGGGGTGATGCTGAACAGACATCCGTTGATGACATGGTGGGTTGGAATCGGAGGATCGTCCGCGCGGTTTCACCTTCCAGCGTCAACGTGGATCTGGAGTCAGGTTACGGTCTATCTGCCGCCGAGATTGCTGACGTTGTCCGCGATATTGGCTGTGCTGGAATCAATATCGAGGACTCGAATCACGACGGCGATGGCAGTCAGCTCGATCGTGAATCCCAGGCGATTAAGCTTGCGGAAATCGGTGCTCATTTTGAGAAGATTCCCGGGCGCCCCGTGCTCACCGCCCGAGTGGACTCCATGCTCGACCTCATCCATGAGGGCACGTACGGCGATAGCCCGCTGGCTGACGGGCGCGTCGACGACTGCGCCGAACGCGCACTCGCATACCTCCACGCAGGAGCCGACGTTGTCTTCCCCATCGGCCTGAACAGCAGGCGTCAGTTCCAGAGATTCTTCGCGCGCGTACCTGCCCGAAGCACATCACTACTCATCCCTTTTCTCGACAACCGTATCGACTTCGTGCGAGGTCTCGGCGTCACGAGAATCTCATTCGGAGGAACCTCCCGCGACGCGAGCGATGACTCCTTCCGCCACAGGCTACGACGCCTCGGCGGGAACGCTGGTCCACTGCGCCTGGCTATCCGCGCAGGAAGCGGATGGCTTGGCAGACGACTCATTCCGCTAAACCACCGCCTCGAGAACGAAGGGTGATTTAAGATCGAGCTGGTCGCCGGAGACCACCAAGCGTTCTCTTGCGGGCGCGACGCCCGGTACTCGTAGACATCGGTCGGTCAACTTGAAGGTCGCCCGTTAAGCGTTCCTCTTGCAGGTACTGAGCGCCAGTTGAGCACCGGCACCCGAGATCTGACGCGCTCGGTTATAGAGATCAGTAGAGTGCACCGGCCGCATTTGCCACGATAGAAGTGTTGGCGGGCGATCACCTGCGGAATTATTCGTCGCCAGAAGTGACGAGTTAGGAAATCGCAGACGAGTCCAGAGTGGTCGAGCTGCCTGATCAGCTGCCGGGCGACCGTGACTAGGCTGGCGTCATGAGCAAATGGCGGGGAATCGGCGACGTTGCTACCGTCAATGACCACGCAACCGCCCCTGCCAAGAGGGGCGGCTTCGACTTGCTTACTCTCGGGTCCGCGTTTGTGACTTTCGTGCTGACCTTCGAGCTCGTACGCCGCGCGTTTTCAGCAAGCTTGAGCCCGCAGCCGCCGACCTCGGACATCGTGGGCTACTGGGTGACCGCCGGAATCATGGTCGCCCTTCAAGTCGGGCTTCTCGTGAGGGCAATCGTGCGGCGTCGGGTCGGCCTCGTGTTCATCGCGAGCGTCGCGTTGATCATGGCTCTTGGAGTGGCGCTGTTGATGTCAGTGCCAAGGATCGACTGGCGCCCTGAACCCCCGGCTTCAACGATTAACCCGAATTATCACCCCTGCTACAGCGGAAGCGGTGACTGCATCGGGGGCTGAGTTCAAGGGCCCTTTACTGCGTGCAGGTCGTGAGTCCGGGGGTTCGTCGTACGGGGCGGCTCTTGCCTTTTGACACAGCGAGTTCGACATCCGCTCACTGAAATCCGTATTATCCGCCGGTGAACATCGCAATGCCCGTCTCGGCACCCGCGTCGGCGCAAGCGAGGGACAGCTTGTCGAGGCCGTCGTTCCACTCCGCGGACCCAATTCCACTCGATGTCATGGCGCCGAGGCTGATTACGGGTGCAGCGTCCCTGAGAGCGACGGTTGCCTCGCTAACGTCGCCACTTCCGCTGGTCGGCACCCGATCCAGTACGCGCGTGGCCAGCCGGTACCAGCCCTGTTGTTCCTGAGTGGCCATCCGACCATCCCGAAGACCAGCATCGGCGTTCGCGGTAATTGTCAGAACATCGCCGAAAGCGGTGCATGTCACCGCGTCCGTTGTGGATGTGGTGGCTGGCAGAGTCGGGCTTACAGCAGGTGCGGAATCTGCGGTGCACCCGGACAGCGCCAGCGCACCGGCCAGAGCGAACGAAGCAACTAAGACGTTCCAGTATCTCATTGGGGCCTCCCCAGGGCTCACAGTTGAACTTCACCCTATCGGACCACAAGCGTGAGCCGCTCGGGGACACCGGCGCCTTCGCTCACGCCCGCCCGAACGTCCCGTAAAGGTTCCCAAGTGACACGACGGCGGCTCGCGGCCGACGGGTGGATCGGCGGATGAAAGTCCAATTTGGCTCAGGACATAGTCTGGAAGGTGTGATCTCTCTGGAACCCACCTTCGTCCCGTCGACATCCGCCTTGACCGATGAGTTCCAGGAAACGTCCCCTCACGACAATGCCATCGCCGACGTCGTCAGCACACCAGGCCTGGGACTCGTTCCGGAACTTCTCATCACCTCTGTCGACGAGAGCTTGGATTTTTGGTGCCGTCTGTGCGGATTCGAGGTGTTGTACGACCGCCCAGAGGACGGCTTCGCCTATATCGCGAGCGGTACCGCACACATCATGCTTGAGACAATGGGCATAGGACGCAATTGGATACCGGCAGCGTTAGAGCTGCCCTTGGGCCGCGGGATCAACTTTCAAATCACCGTCCCATCGATTGAGCCTATTGTGGCCGCTCTCCGTGTCGCCAGCTGGGACCTATTTATGGAACCGGAGACGAAATGGTATCGGACCGGCGCCATCGAGGCTGGTGTCGGTCAGTTTCTCGTTCAGGATCCTGATGGATATTTGATTAGATTCCAGGCGTCCCTGGGTAGAAGGCCTGTTGAACCAACATCGGTGTTGTCGCAGTAGTAGCGATATTGCGATAGTTAGTGGCCCCGGGCGAGAATGCCATGCGCGATGGATCCGGCGTTTGGTCGTCCCGTAGAGGGTTCCTCGAAAGGGATCCTCGTGGTCGCGATTGATGCGGCGGAGATGGCCAGAGCGAAGCCACGGAGCATCAAAGCCGCGATAGGCAGGAAGAACATCCACAACGGTTGCGTGTTCGAGACCTCGAGGAACGCGGAGAGAATTCCGGGTCTACGTCGGCGAGGCCATCTGGTTCAGCGCAGCCATGTGCTGAACGAAGGCATTTCTGCCGATATCGGTCAGTGAGATCCACGCTGGGGGCCGACCCGGGCCCTGGGGTTCACCTGTCTGTACTTTCACGTAGCCGGCCTCGGTGAGCCGCTTCAGGTGTTTGCTCAAGGCGGATTCACTGAGGTCGGCGACGTCCCGCAGGACCCGGGACTCCAACGCCGTCGTCGCAGCGAGCGCGGAACATATTCGCAGACGTGCAAGTTCGTGAATGAGCGGATTCAGCGTCTGAACCGACAGCTCAGGATGGGAGCTCACGAGTTCGGGTCTCGCAACTGGGCCCGCAAGGAGTTGTCGTAGGCCCTGCCAGCGACGACGGTGACCACTAGGGCTACAGCAGCCAGTATCCAGGGCGCCTGCCCGATGCCGAACTCGTGTCCGAACAGATAGGACAACACGCAGGAGGCGATAAGGGTGGCCAGGACGATGGCCAGCAATGCCCGCCCACGCTTGCCTCCATCGGGGGCATGCGGTCCACGCAAATCGACCCCCGACAAGTTGCGGTACAGCAATCCCAGCCCCAAAGTGCCCACAAGCACGAGCGGCAGCACGACCAGGCCCTTGCCGATCGATCCGCCGACAGCCAGAACAAGCAGTCCCATCAAGAGTCCCAGCGCCGGGTGATACCACCACGGCGTCGAGATGCGCTCCGCCAGCTTCAGCCGCGCCTCAGCCGCAGCAGCCAGTCCTGCAGATACACCATTGTTTCTTTCCATACAAGCAATTTACTAGATATGTGCCCATGAGGCAACTAACCCGTAGCAACGATGCAGGCAGACCATCCAAGGGCTCTTACTTTCCCGTAGGGGGTTCCGCTTGCGGGCGTCCGTGAGTAAGCCGGCCGCGAGTTGGCTTTCCCATACAGTGAAGGCATGCCCCAAAACGTTGTCCTGATCCGTTCAGCTGAGCTTTCCGATGTGGCACAGTATGCCTACGCGGCAACAGCTCCCGCTGAGGCTCGCCTCATCTTTCTGGCCGGCGCCTGCCCGCTCAATCTCGATGGCAGCACCGCAGGAGTCGGAGACTACTCGGCGCAGGCCACCAAGGCGATGGAAAACCTCGTTATCGCCCTGCACGCAGCAGGCGCCCGACTCGATGATGTCCTGAGCACACGAGTTCTCGTCGCATCCTCCAATCAGAGCGACCTCGTCAAGGCTTGGGCAGTCATTCGCGAGGCCTTTGGCACGCATGACGTACCGAGCACGCTCTTAGGAGTCACCGTCCTCGGCTATACCGATCAGCTCGTAGAGATTGAAGCCGTCGCTGCAGTGCTCGACTGACGAGGCCGCCCCGTAAGGGGTTCCCCTGTGACACAGAACCGCACCGGCCGACTGGCTTCGAATCTCGCGACCAGATCAGTGTCAACAGCCGTCCGGCTTGCGGTCACGGTGCGACGACGACCTGGACGTCGTCTTCGTACAAGATCAGGCCGGGATCTTTGCATCGACGTTCGACCCACCCAACGCCGTAGCGATCCAAGAGGTTCAAGTATCCAGTCGCTCGCGTCAGAAGATGATCAGCACCCGCTTTGAACCAGCAGACGGTGCGGGGATGGACGGAACGGTCGAAGAGCGTGCTGTCGATCGCCCCTGGGTTGGCGTAGGCCACGTTGAACCAGTCATTGTTTTCGCGCCACCAGACGAAGTCCTCGTCGCTGAGCATGTTGGAGTGAGCAAGCCCGTTTGCAAGCGCAAAGATCTCTGGCGTCATACCGCGTGAGTTCGTGATCGTTGCCTCGAAGCGCACATACATAGCTGAGAGCATGCCAGCATGCGTTGCTGAAAACGCGCGCGGCGCGACCCGCCCGCTGAGGGTTGGCGGATTCAGCTGGACAGGAATTTTAAGTTGGACAAGATGTGCACGCTCCTGCATTTCGTCGCGGTGTCGGCAGACCCCCAATCGGGCCCGGCGAGCGTTCCTTGGGAGATGGCGACGCCCGTGACACCCATACGCTGGGGGATGAGTCATCGACCGGACGTCATTCTCGTCCACGGGTTATGGCATCAGCCTGCGCATTTCGATCGTCTGACAGCCGTTCTTCGTGCGCACGGGATCGGCGTGCACGTTCCGCGCCTGCATCGGGGCTCGCTCACGAACGACACAGCGGCGGTGCAGAGTGTCGTGGACGCGCTTCCGGTCCCGCCGGTTGTCTTGGGGCATTCGTATGGGGGTTCCGTTATCACCGGCCTCGATCGGGTGCGTCACCTCGTCTACGTCGCGGCATTCGTGCCGGCCGTAGGTGAAAACGGTGCGCTCCTCGGCGGCACGGGCGCTCTCGTCAACGACGCGGTGCGGCGCAACACGGACGGAACGACCAGCATCCCGGCTGAGCACGCTCGCGGGCTTCTGTACGCCGACTGCACGGAATCTCTCAGTGCATGGGCGTCGGGACTGCTCGTGCCACAGCAGCCGGGTCACGGCCGCGGCGTGCCACAACGCGTCGCTTGGACAAACGTCGAAAGCACCTATGTCAAATGTGTGTCGGCGGACATGAGAAGCTGCCCATAAGCGGCCACGGAACCTTGGATTCCATCTGTCGTTGCAACACCGCGCTGATTAAGTACTGATTAGTAGATCACGGAATCGCTCTGCCGGGGTGTCCCAGCCGAGCGTTTTGCGGGGTCGGCCGTTCAGTTCCTGCGCGACCCGTTCCAGATCCTCGGGGCTATAGACCGATAGGTCGCTTCCCTTCGGGAAATACTGGCGCAGGAGCCCGTTGGTGTTCTCGTTCGAGCCCCGCTGCCAGGGGCTGGCCGGGTCGCAGAAGTACACCGGCATGTCTGTCGCTGTGGTGAATGACTTGTGGGTCGACATCTCTGATCCCTGGTCCCAGGTCAGCGACCCGCGGAGGTGTGCCGGCAGGGTGCCGATCGTGGCCACCAGACCGTCACGGACAGCGTCCGCTGTGTGGGCTCCGGGCAGGTGGACGAGCATGACGTAACGGGTGGTGCGCTCGACCAGGGTCGCGATCGCGGTCTTGTTGAGTCTGCCGGTGATGAGGTCACCTTCCTTACGTTGTTGTGGTGGGTGATTTCGGGACTGTCGTAGTGTGTCGATCACCCTCGGGTGGCGGGTATGGCTGAGATCGCCTTGCCGCATAAACGGCTCACTGGGAATGGCCGCCCGCTGCCCGCAGATGACTCGACCGCTGATTGAGAATTGCGACATTGATCGCTGGGTAAGGACGTGCCGGCGCGGTTATCGACAGGGAAACTGCTATCAACGAGACGGAAGGAACATTCAGATGCCAGCAGTATGGGCGGGAATCGATCCAGGAAAGCGGGCGCATCACTGCGTCGTGATCGACCAGTCCGGGGAGATGCTTCTCGCCCAACGGATAGATAACGACGAGACCGTGCTGCTCGAAATCATCGCCACGGTCACCGAGATCGCCGATGGGCACGAGGTCGTATGGGCGACGGATCTGAACTCAGGCGGCGCAGCTCTCCTGATTTCCTTGCTGGTCGATCACGGCCAGCAGCTGCTCTATATCCCGGGCAGAATCATTCACCACGCGGCTGCGACCTACCGCGGTGAGGGCAAGACAGACGCGAAAGATGCCCGAATCATCGCCGATCAGGCACGGATGCGCACCGACCTCCAACCCGTTCGCGATGGTGATCAGATCAGCGTCGACCTGAAACTCCTGACCACTCGACGCCTGAACATCATCCACGACAGGGTGCGCGCAATCAATCGGCTCCGCGCGACAATGCTGGAGTACTTCCCCGCGCTGGAGCGCGCGTTCGACTACTCCACAAGCAAAGCCGCTCTCACCCTCTTATCGACCTACCAGACGCCCGGAGCGCTTCGCCGGATGGGAGTAACGCGTCTGGCGGCATGGTTGAAAGCCCGCGGCTGCCGCAACAGCGCCACCGTCGCCCAGAAAGCAATCGACGCCGCGCGTGAGCAAGAAACGACGTTGCGCACCGAGATTGTCGCCGCCACCCTCGGGTCGCGCCTGGCCGCCGTAATCACCGCAATCGACGCGGAGCTGGTGGAACTCGACAAAACCATCACCGCCCGATTCAACGAGCACGAGAACGCCGAGATCCTGCAGAGCATGCCCGGCTTCGGCCCCATACTCGCCGCAACCTTCCTCGCAAACATCGGTGGAGACCTCCGTAATTTTGAGAACGCCGATCGACTTGCCAGCGTCGCAGGCGTCGCACCAGCCCCCAGAGACTCTGGTCGCATCAGCGGCAACCACCACCGGCCCCGCCGATTCAACCGGCGGCTGTTACGAACTTGCTATCTCGCAGCACTATCAAGCTTGAAGAACAGCCCCGCCTCCAGGGCTTACTACGACCGAAAGCGCCGTGAAGGGAAAAACCACAAACAGGCGCTGCTCGCTCTCGCCCGGCGACGCATCAACGTCCTCTGGGCAATGCTCCGCGACCACACCCTCTACCAGGAACCAGCAGAGATCCCGATGCTCAAAACCGCTTGACAAAGACATTGAGATTCCCAATGCCCGGGGACGGCACGGTCCTCGATTTCGGGTGGCCGGTCGGCGATCATTACCATCGGGTCGCGGAATCGAGGCCGCCGTGCAGATTCGGTCTTCTGCGGTTTGCGGCGTGTTCGTCCGGACCGCAGCGCCTCCTGCACTGCACGGCGCAGGCCGCCCCTAGCTTGCATGTAGAGCGCCTGATAGATCGTCTCTGGTACCACGCGCATGTCCTTGTCGGTCGGGTAGTGCTTGACCAGAGCCTGACAGATTTGTTCCGGAGACCAGCGGATCTGCAGCTTCTCCTGGACGAACTGCCGCAGGCCCTCCTCTGTCACGAGCTTCGCTTCCCGAGGCCGTGGTCGGCGTGCGGCGGCAGCACGCTGGGCCGCATACGGAAGGTAGGTGAGATTGTTCTGCCTGTTGCGGATGATTTCTCGGCTGATCGTCGACGGCGCCCGGCGGAGTGTCGCCGCGATCGACCGGATCGACATGCCCGTCGCGGACAGGTCACGGATCGCTTCCCGATCAACCAACGACAGGTATCTCGAGTTGATGGGTTTCAGCTTCGCGGGAGTCAGCCTGATATGGGAATCACTCAGTACGGTCACGGTCTTGTTGTAGTCGATGATGCGCCCATCGGGCAGGACCCGGCGGTTGTCGGCGTGCCGGATGCCCTGGTCCCAGTCGACCGCTGTGCGAATGTTCAACCCGACCTGCCGGGCTGCCTCTTTTCGTGGGACGGCGTCGGCGCGCAGACGGAAGTACTCGGTCCGTCGTGCACGTTGGGCGACCTTCACGTCGATGCCCGCGAGGGTTACCCAATGCCGACACGTCATGGGCTTGAAGCCGAGTTCCTCGGCGGCGAGGCGGATGCTTCCGAGCCGTTCGAACGCGGCGAAGAAGGATGCTTTCTCGTCGTCGGTGAACGTTCGGGCTGGTGCTCGTGTTGTCTGTTCGGAAACCATGGTTGCAACTCCTGAATAGTGCTGAGTGTTGCAAGGACCGATAGAACCCAAGCAGTTTTCCTGGCCGTCAGTGGGCAGTTCCGTGGCCGCCTATGGGCAGCTTCTCATGTCCGCCGACAGTTGCTCTAACGCTCAACAACCGACCACGCAAAATCCTTGGCTGGAGTACCCCCACCGAGATGTGGGCAGAGCACCTACTATTGACCGAACAGGCCGGTGTTGCTTCGACCAGTTGAATCCGCCCAGTACACGTCCATCAAGTTCACCGAGACCGTAGCGCTCGAGGGACTGGTCGCATCGATCGGCACGGTTGGTGACGCGTATGACAATGCGGCCGCCGAGACCGTAATGGGCCTCTACAAGAACGAGGCCGTCGCGAAGAACTCACCTTTCATCACCGGTCCGCTGAAGACCCTCGCCGACGTCGAGAAGCTGACCTTCGACTGGCTCGACTGGTACAACAACGGCGGCTACACAGCGCCTTGGGGAACATGCCGCCGGCTGAATATGAGCTCAACTATTACGCTGGAACAAACGGTCCGATAAAAATCGAAGCCGCCAATAAAACGGCGGCATGAAACCCCGGGACGGTTCACCTATGCCCACCAACGATCACAGAGCGGGCGGGATACGCGCGTGGAATCGAAGGCTGGCTTGGACCGCATCACCTCAGTCATTTGAGATCACACCAGAACCTGGAGGGAAGCGTGGCCAGCGAGCTAAATGACGACGCGAGGCCGACGCCATCACTAACCCGCCGAAGGGATTCATGTCCCTGAAAGCTCCTGATTGTCGAGACATGTGGGCGATCAGAAGGTTCCCTGCCACCAGGCTTCGCCATGAGTCCGGAGTACAGCGCGCCGCCACCGATGTTCAGTGGTCGTGAACGGTTTCGAATATCGCACCATTGGCGCTCTGCTCGGCGACGATGTCACGCACATCGGAAAGCATGTCCCGAGCATTGAAGACAGCACCCGCCTTGATCGTCAAAGTGACACCGCCGACGGCACTCCTACCGCCATCGGCTTCTTCTGCGCTGTGACCGTGCCCGTACAGCACCTTCAAGTTCTTCAGAGGGTTTTCTTGGACGATGAGGAGGTCCGCTCGCTTACCCACTTCTATACTTCCCGTGACGGTGTCGATGCCTGCAATTTTGGCACCACCAAGCGTTGCAATCCCGATGACCTCAAGTGCGGAGACACCTGCTTCACGTAGAAGCTCCAACTCTTCGATGAGGCCAAATCCATACACCTTGTAGATGAAGCCAGAGTCACTGCCTGCGCCAAGGAGTCCGCCCCTGTCATAGAAGTCTCGAATGAAACTCATCCACAATGAGTAGGAGCGACGCCATGAGACTTCCTCCTCGGTTCCCCAATTCTCAAAGAATGAACCATGCTCTCCTGAGTTAGGGGAGAAGAATGCTTTCAGCTCACGGGCCGTATAACGCGGGTGCCACTCCGAGGTCCTAACTCGGGCGGCGTCTCTGGCACCAATGTAGACATTGAATGTAGGGACCAATGCGGTACCGAGGGAAACGAATTCGTCGATCGTATCGTTCCACCGTGCACTACCGGGCGGCGCCGCCGCCTCCCACAAACGCCCAGCTGCGGCGAACCGGTCGGCCTCGTTCACGTAGTTGTAATCGCTCGGGTAGTCCTGCACTCGTCGATCGGTAAACATAGCCTCGGGAATTCCGTACCAATGTTCTACACTCTTGAGTCCCCATCGCGCGGTATCGAGTGCATTCGCGCCGGACACATACTGCTGGGCGTGGTGGCATGCTGTCTGAAGGTTATGGGCCTGGGCTTCCTCAAGCGTTGCTTTCATTACGTTGGGGGCCAGGCCGAAGAGCTTGATACCTTTCGCGCCATGAGCAGCAACGGTTCTGACCCAGGCGCGCGCTTCGTCTGGATCAGAGATCCAATGATCTGCGCCCCACCCAAAATACACATATGGAACGATGTCTGGCGCAGCAATCTCGTATCGGTTGCTGAGCCGGGCCTGTTCCAGTGTGAAGTCAAGGCCGTTGTAGATCGAGCCAAGTTCCCGCACTGTGGTGACCCCATGACCCAGCCATAGCTTGTGCACATATTCGGCACTTGGCACCTGCGCGGGGCCGCCAATATGCGCGTGCGCATCTACGAGGCCAGGCAGGATATAGCAGCCGTCAAGATCCAAGACGGCATCTTCCGGACCGGGCACCAGTCTGACGGGTGACTGGTTCTGCCAGGGTGACGTGCCATATTGCACGATCCGTGTGATCGTGTCCATCTCTATGACAATGTCGGCCGGCCCAAAGGGTGGTCCTCCAGTGCCGTCGATGACTATCACTCCACGGAGGATTAGTCTTTTGTGCGGTTTTCCGGTGGCTACATAGGCCAGCTGGATTTCATCAAGAAACGCGTTCACAGCGGAAGATTCCCTCTTTGGATGTCGCGGTGGGCTGGATGGTGGGGCTCGAAAACAACGGGCTAAGCGGGATGAGGACCGTTGATCCGCATCGAGTCCGACTGTCCGTAGAGGTCCGTTCGCACCAATTCTTCATAGAGATCCGGCCGACGGTCCTGCACCAAGTTGAGCCCGAAGAAGCCGTTCGTCCTGCTCCGAACGACCTCGGCCTCAAGGTCTGCCGTGTGAACAACAACCCCCTCCTCATCGTCGAGCGCAGCAACAACGTTGCCGAACGGGTCCACGATCTGCGAACGACCCCAGTAGTCCAGTCCCGTACTGTAAGCCCCCTTCTCGCAGTGGTTGGACGTAACCAACCACATCTGGTTGAAAAATGCATTCGCTCGGGCAGCAAGGTCATGGGAATACCCGTGATAGTCCGTTTCTCGGTCGTGTCCTTTCATCGGCCATGCCGTGGACTTCAGTGCGAGATTGGCACCCTTCAGGGCAAAAGTTCGCATCACCTCCGGGAACGCTAGGTCATAGCAAATCAAGCTTCCGGTCCGGGCGAACGGAAGATCAAAGACCGGTAGCTCCTGTCCAGGATTGAAGTACGGGAACTCGAACTGGTTGTGGGTTTTGCGGTACACATTCACGACACCTTCAGGTCCGATGACGGCTGCCGCATTTAGAATCACGTCACCCCGAACAGCCCTCTCAGCCAAGCCGAGCTGGATGTACATGCCATGCTCTGCCGCCTTAGCAGCGATGACATCCGTCGCTGGTCCTGGAACGGTTTCGGCGTTTCGGTAGTAGTACTGCTTTTGGGCTACGCTGCTGGTGCTCCCTAAAGCAAATGCCAAGTCGGCGTAGCCTTGGAGCCCCACCTCAGGCAACACGAGAATGTCCGCCCCCTTGGCCGCAGCCTCATCGATCATTTCAACAAACTTCCCCAGGTTGCGACCTTTGTCTTGCTCTATGCGGACGTTTGCGGTCGCGAGAGTAGTAGTAGGCATTTCACTCCTTTTTGTGCGTTATTGGCTGCGCAGAACAACTGCATTAGACCTGCTTCTTGTGAAGGCCAAAAGTTTCTTCCATGAAGAAATCAATGTCCGTCGAGTTCGACGGGTCTATAACTCGGGCGATTTCACCAACTCGCAGCAGTGCCATCCGGTCGGCCACTTGGGCGGCGCGGGTAACGCTCTGCTCCACCAGCACAACACCCATTCCTTGCGTGCACAGGCGCGAGACGTGGCCGTAGATCTCATCGATTACCGATGGGGCCAAGCCAAGCGCAGGCTCATCGAGTAACAGGTAATCCGGTTGACGCAACAGCGCCCTAGCAAGGGCAACCATCTGTTGCTGGCCACCACTCAGAAGTGATGCCGCTTCACCCGTGCGGCCCTTCAGCGCCGGAAACAAATCCAGAATGTCGTCGAGCTGCTTGCGTTGGGCCCGCGTTGTCCCCAGAACGATATTTTCTTTTACCGTCAGATCCGCGAGCAATCCTCGTCCCTCGTGAACGACAGCGATTCCGTTTGCACGCACGCGTCGATGAGTGGGCAGCCTACTAATATCACGCCCATCGATGCTGATCAACCCCGTAGTGGTCACCAGGCCAGCAATGGCGCGGAGCGTCGTTGTCTTACCTGCCCCATTGGTCCCGAGTAATGCGAGTGTTTCCCCGCGCGCAACGCTGAGGTTTACGCCAAAGAGAACCTGAGTTGTGCCGTACCACGCCTTTACAGATTCAAGCGTGAGCATTAGCTGCCCTTCCGAAATAGGCGATCTGAACCCGCGCGTCCGAAAAGACCTCTTGCGGCGTCCCGGTCATGACGTGACTACCCGAATCCATGGCGATCACGCTCCCGCAAAGTCGCGTGACAAAATCAATATCGTGCTCAACTACCGCCATTGTCAGCCCGGTTTGTTCGTGCACTCGGACCAATGCTCCCGCCAGCTCAATCCGCCCACGTTGGTCGAGACCGGCAGCCGGTTCGTCCAAGAGCACAACTGGTGGTGCACTGATAAGCACTCGCGCAACTTCAACCAGCCGTCTGCTAGCGAACGGAAGAGAGTCCACGGACCGGTGAGAGTCCGAGCTCAGCCCGAGGAGCTCAAGCACGTCGGCGGCCTTACTTCGAGCTACCGTTCGCCATTTCCAATGTGCAGGGAGGCCAAGTATCTGCGAGCAATCTGACGGTTGATGCAACCGTTCAGCGCCGAGGAGGACGTTATCTAGAACGCTTTCCCGCTCCAGTAGACGCACTGTCTGGAAGCCCCGGATTACCCCCGCCCGCGCTCGTCGGTGCGCAGCGAGTGTAGTCACGTCCTTCTCCTCGAGGTACACAACGCCGCTGTGCACGTCCGTAAAGCCGCTGAGCGCGTTGAGCAGAGTAGTCTTCCCAGCCCCATTTGGACCAATCAATCCAGTAATGGCGCCGGCCCGAAGCCCAACACTCACCTCACTAAGTGCCGTGAAGGAGCCGTAACGCACAGTGAGCTGATCCGTCCGCATCGCATAACCAGTCGCGTTCATGCTCGGTCCTCCTGTGCTCGCATGCGGGTAATCAGGGACTTGATATGGGCGAAGACTCCAGAAAAACCATCGGGAAGCAGCAATGCCGTTGTGGCCAACAGCAATCCGCCCGCAAGGGCATACAAGTTCGGCTGTCCGATCAGATTGAAGCCTTCTGGCAGCAGCACGATGAAGGCAGTGCCCATCCAGGCACCCGCCACGCTCCGTGATCCACCGATGACCACTGCCGCAAGAAGGAATACGGAAGCGAAGAGATCGAAATCTGGCGGGGCGATAAAGCCCGTCGTGGCGGAGTAGAGCCAGCCGCCGATGCCGCCGAACACGGCGCTCAGCACGAAGGCGATGATTTTTGTCTTAGGTATGAACACCCCGACAGAAACGGCTGCCATCTCGCTGTCGCGAATTGCCATCATCCGTCGTCCAAGGTGGGTTTGCCCAAGGTTGAGTGCAAAAAGCGTCAGTGGCACCGCAAAGGCGAGTGCCACCAAGTAAGCATCCAGGGGATAGCTCGTGTCGAAACCAAAGATGATCAAGGGCTCTACAGGCGCCCCTTGACTGCCGCCAGTCCATTCCGTGGAATTTATGAGCAGCCAGTTGAAGAGCTCGCCAAATGCAAGAGTGACAATCGCGAGCCGAAGCGGGGACAATCTAAGCGTCGGCAGACCGACAATGAGAGCCACAAGAGAAGCAGCCGCGATCACCGCCAGCAATTGTATTCCCGGTCCTAGGCCGCTTTGGGCTACTAGATAGCCGGCGTAGGCGCCTACACCCATGAACGCGCCTTGTGCCAAAGACATCAGTCCGGCCCGCCCGTAGAGAATCTGGAGCCCCATAGCCGCAATACCAAAGGCGAGGATTTTAGCGGCGACGAACATCCAGTAGTCCCCGAAAAAAACGAGAGGAACAGCCGCAATGAGACCGACAATTACTACTGTCGACAGGTGAGGCCACCGGGCAGGTGGCGGGCTCATCATGGATGGGGTCGCGGGCAGTTGTCGAATTTGAGTGGTCATGCTCGAACCTCGTGGCGGGCCGCAGTGAATCGCTTGGGCATTACTGCCAACGCAATAATGATGAGAAGGAAGACCGCCGGCGTTCCGGCGCTCGATCCCCAGATGAAGATCGCGAGCGCCTCGTAGACCCCGATCCCGATGGCGATCACGAGTGGGGCAAAGAACCGATCCATCCCGCCGATCATCCCGGCAACAAATGCCTTGATGAGTACCGGAGTCATGTAGAACGCATCGACGGAAAGCCGGCTGGCAACAAGGACGGCTACCAACGCCGCGAGCAAACCAGCAAACGTCCAAGTACCGAGCCGCAGGAGACGTACGTTTACCCCTGCTGAGGCGGCGATGTCCGCGTTCTCCGCGCTCGCACGTAGTTCCATACCAAGGGTTGTGCGGCTGAAAAGTACGTAGACGCCCCCTATGACAAAAACCCCCAAAACCATGATCGCCACGTCGTTGGCATTGACAACAACGCCGCCGAGTACCGTCCGTTTATCTCCCCCTAAAGAAGGGAAGGCGTGAGCATTTGCGTCAATGAGTAGCTGCATTACGGCCGTGAGAAAGAGAAAGATACCCAGGGTGACCACTAGGTCAAGACCTGGTCGTCCAGCAGGAATCTTGGTGATAACGATTATTCCGATCGCACTGTTGACAACCACGGCCAGAATTGCCCCTATCCCAATCGCGACAGGAAGCGGCAGTCCGAGTGATGACCAGAAGAACCACGCTGAGAATGCGGCAACCATTCCCACTTGGCCAAAGGCGAAGTTCACGGTCTTACTGACCTGAAATACGACCATAAAGCCAAGAAGCAGGAGGGCGTACAGCAAGCCCGAGGTTAGACCTCCCAATATGAGCTGCCCGAACGGATTGCTTGATTCCACCGTGATCCACCGTTCCTTTCGATTGGTACTCTTCATTCGCGGCCGAGCAGGATTGGTCAGGAACCATCCTTACCCGGCCACGAGCGATTCAAGGGTGAGTCGCGCTGAAGTTGACGGCTGGCCGAGAGGAAGCCCCGAGGGCCACCGTGCCGGCGACTACTTGACGTCCTGAAGAACCCTGAGCGTGGTTCCTTCAATGACGGCCACGCCGACAGACTTGACGCCGTCGCGGCGGTCAGCCCCCCAGGTGATAGGGGGATAAATGCCAGTCTCGAAACCATTGAAGCTCTCCAAGGATTCGATGACGCAGGGACGGGAAAGTCCCTTCGCCTTCTTCAAAGCCTCGGTCGTGATCATTGCTTGCACCCAACCCTGCTGGTTGAACTTGGTCGGGGCCTTGCCCGTCAGGTCTGTATACGTTGCAATGAAGTCAGCCGCTGTCGGGTCTTCGGTCGACAAGTTCGCGGTCTCCAGTGCAACGAGCATCCCTTGCGACACATCGCCATACTCTTCGATGTATGACTCGTCGCTCATTCCGCCCCACGCTACCGTCGTTGGGGTGTATCCGACTCTGTCCATCGCCTTTAGTAGGCCACCTGTGTCGGCGTTGGTCAGGACCAGATAGACGTACTCCGCACCGGCCTGGGTCAGCTGCGTCACAATCGGCGTGAAATCGGTCGTCCCGGGTGTCTCAGGGATGTAGAGCAAGTCGATTTCCTTGTCGCCAATCGCCTTCTTGATACCCGCCTCAGAGTTCTCACCGACGTTGCCAGCGACTGCAACAAGGGCGACCCTACTCGGGGAATCGTTCTGCAAAATGTAGTTTGTTACCGATTCAAATTCGGTGATGTAGTCGACGGCAGCCATAAAGATATGAGGGTTCTTCATATTTCCCAGTTCGTCACTGGGGGCATACGGTGCGATCGCCGGAACCTTGTTGCGCTCGAGATAGGGGACTGCCCCAAGGAAGTTAGGTGTTCCTTCGCCCCCGGATACAACAAAGATCTCCTCCTGTTCAACCAGTTGACGCATGCGGCTCTGTGCTGTCGAGGGGTCGTATTCGTCATCGAGAACCGTCAGTTCGATCTGTCGTCCCTGCACTCCACCGTCAGCGTTAACCATGTCGTAGTACGCCTGCTGGCCGTCCCGAGTGGCCATACCTGTCGCCGCACCGGATCCACTTAGCGGCATGGTCGTTCCGACCTTGATCACCGAGTCAGTCACGCCAGGCCCGACCTCCGTAGGTACGCAAACTCCACTGACGGCCAGATTCGAGCCAGAACCGGAAGCGGTTGCAGCGCATCCGGTCAACAACAACCCGACTGCGGCAATACCCGCAAGCGCGCGTGCGCCCGTGAAGAGAGGTGAATGTGCCATTTATTTGCCCTTCTGATGTGATTGCTGGGTTTGGTATAGATCTAGGAAAGCAGCGGCAATGTCGAGCGCGATATCCGCCGCATTCACTGTTGGGACCGAAACGGGCTTGCCCTCGGATAAGGCGCAAAGTTGGAATTCGCCAGCGGCCGGGGAAAAGTCAGGGACAGCAGGACCCAGGATCGCGGCGGCCATTGGCCGCACGATCTTGTCAGCGCTCCGGCTCCAATGAAGTCCCACTCGGAAATGATCAGCCTTTTCAAGATCGGCGAGCATTCCTACGTGGCAGTCCCAGAAATCAATTGCGTCAATAGAAAGCGCAACCCAGTCCCAAGACGCGCCGGCGTCAATCAGTCGTTTCGCATTTGGCGAATCTGAGGTTAAAAGGTTCTGCCCTTCGTGCACAAGGATGCGCGTATCGAGACCAGTGCACCTGGGCCCGCATCTCAGACGCTGCGCCAGCTTTTCCACAGAAGATTGCACCTTGCCAGCCCCCCAGTTCTGGTAACGGACCATGCGGTCCGTTCGAATACTTCAGACTGTAGCCCAGGGTTTGCCGGGAGCGCTAGCTTTGTGACGGAACTTAATTAAGATAATTTGGAGGGGATCCGGCTGGCGAAAAAGAAACGAATGTTCGACGACACTCGAGCAGGGATACTCAAGCTCAGTGCATCGTGGATTGCGAAGGAGAGCTACCACGGAACTAGCCTTTCTGAACTCCTTCGAATGACCGGCATCGGAAAGGGAGGTTTCTACTATCATTTCGCCAGCAAAGAGCAGCTGCTCCTTGAAGTGATGCTGGCCCCGATCGAGCGGGTTCTCGATACGGGGCAGAAGATTGTGGCCCATGACGGGCCTGCAGCCGATCGACTCATAGCTCTGGGAAACGACCTAGGATCGTCAGTCGACGACGACCTTGACTCATGGATGGCCTTTCTGCGCGAGTACAGCGCACTCAGCGACGAATCAAAGTTCCGCGTGCTGGAGCGCCGGCGAGAGTATCTGGAGCTTTGGTACGCAATCATTCGTGATGGTCAGGCCAATGGCGAGTTTCGTGAAATGGACCTAGCTTTCGTCGAGTCACTTCTCGGCGTGTACGTGTACACCTTTGTTTGGGCAGCGGGAGGCAAGTCATCGCAGGAATTGATTGGTTCGGTCATGGAAATGCTGCTCCATGGTGTCAGGAGGTAATCCGTCATCATCGTGGTCCACTTGGATGACATTAGGGAAGAGCTTGAAACCTTGTGACCCCCGGGTGAGTTCCGCACGGCGTGATCATGGCCTTGTGTCTGATACTAGGATTCTTCAGAAAACTACTGATTTTCAAGACAAACGGGCGCCCGACCTTCATTGGCATCATTGCCAATCAGAGCGGCAACTTCGAATGTCTCGACAAGTCATCCCATCCTTCAGACGTCTCGGATTCGCCCCGTGGGCCAAATGAGACAGGCGGTCTCACGGACGTTCTCGGACGGCCGAATCTCGGTGTGCAAAATGCATCGGCGCACTGTGGTCATGGCACTCCTCGGCTACACGCGCATGAGCACTGCCCACCAGGACGCGCAACTTCAGACTGACGCCCTCCTGGCTGCCGGCGTCCACCCCGAACACCTCTTTCCAGACGTCGTCTCGGGTAGCAAAGAAGCTCGGATTCGGTCAGGCATGCAACAGCTACTGGCCTTCGCCCGTTCCGGCGACACTGACCTGCTGCGTGTATTTTGGACAGCGGAATTGGTGGATTTTTCTACGCTGCCAGTGCTGGCTGTTGATAACCATAGTGGACTTCGTTGGGCCGGCGACATCCGAGTGCGGAGTGCCGGCGGCGGCTGTTGTAGAACCCTTCGATATATCGGATGACGTCGTTGCGAGCTTGTGATTTTGTAGCGTATGCGGTGCGATGAACACGCTCGTTCTTGAGCATCGAGAAGAAACTTTCGGCCATGCTGTTGTAGCCACATTAACCGGCTAATCGAGGTCAATTCTCTGGCGAACGATCTTTTGATGGTTAGGAGTTGGTCCCGGTCCTGCGTTCTCGTTCGAGGTGGCGGAGGCGTTCCTCGTGGTGGCGGACACGGTCAGAGATGGCCTCGATGCCGAGGCGGAGGTGCATCACGAACCGTCCCGGATTCTCTGCCGCTTTCTTCCTGCGGATTGCTGCCCTCCATGTCCCGCCTATGGTCGGCCGGTGGCCGATAACGTTCGATTATGTCAAGTAGTAGTGTGCCTATTGCAGAATTTGCAGAATAGGACTCCACTGATAACTGTTCCGCCTGGAGCCGATGACAGCGTGCAAGACTGCGACGCCGGTCCAGTATCGTCCTGGTGGATCAACCACTGGGACCATCACGCGGCTGTGATCTTCGACAAAAACACCGGCCGTTTCCGCGACTGCGACCCCGATGAAGGGCACCTTCATCGCCGCAAAGCAAAACCTCAACGATCGTTTCGGCGACGAGGCCACCCGACAAGGCTGAGCCTTAGGGAAATGCGGTGCCGGGCATTTTTTCACGACGTCCTGCGGTCTCAGGGCCTGCACCGACGCAGGAACTGTACCTCACCAATCGACGGCAATGTACTTGGTTTCGGTGAAGTCCAACAGTCCTTGATGGGACCCTTCACGACCCAGGCCGCTGTGCTTGACGCCGCCGAATGGAGCCGCCGGATCAGAGACCAGACCCCGATTCAGGGCCACCATGCCGCTTTCCAGAAGCTCCGCGACGCGCAGACCTCGGCGGAGATTCTCGGTGAAAACGTAAGCTGCCAGCCCGTACTCGCTGTCGTTCGCGGCCGCAATGACTTCATCCTCTTCATCGAACAGGATGATGGACGCCACCGGACCGAATATCTCTTCATTGACCATGCGGGCATGAGACGGTACGTGAGTCAGCACCGTGGGCGGGTAATAAAATCCCGCGCCGGTGGGCAGCTTGCCGCCGGTCAACAGGAACGCCCCCTTATTCACAGCATCCTGGACGAGTGCGTGGACCTTGTTAACACTTGCTTCGTCCACCAGCGGGCCCACCTCTGTGCTCGGGTCCGTTCCGGAACCCACGACGAGGGCACCCATTCTTTGGGCGAGGCGAGCGGCCAACTCGGCCTGGACGCCGCGTTGGACGTAGATTCTGTTGGCCGCTGTGCAGGCTTGACCGCCGTTTCGCATTTTGGCGATCATGATGCCGTCGATGGCCTTATCCATGTCTGCATCGTCAAACACAAGGAATGGCGCGTTGCCACCCAACTCCATGGAGCATTTGAGCACGTTGTCCGCCGCAAGTCGCAACAGGTGCCGACCGACAATGGTTGAGCCGGTGAAGGAAAGCTTACGCACCCGGGGATCTGCAAGCATCGGCGCTATGACGCCATCGGTCCTCGTCGTGGTAATCACGTTGATCACCCCTGCCGGAACACCGGCGTCCATCATCAGCTGGGCTATCGCCAGGGAAGTCAGGGGCGTTAGGCCTGCTGGCTTCAGCACGGCCGTGCATCCTGCGGCCAGCGCCGGAGCAAGCTTGCGGGTCGCCATGGCCGCCGGGAAGTTCCAGGGCGTGATGAGGATGCAGACACCGATCGGCTGGTGTTCGACAAGGATGCGGTTGGTACCGGAGGGCGCAGTAGACACCTCGCCAATGATCCGTACGGCCTCCTCGGCGTACCAGCGGAAGAATTCCGCTGCGTATGCCACTTCGCCGCGGGCATCAGAGAGTGCCTTGCCGTTTTCCAGAGAGATGAGGCGAGCAATCTGTTCACTGCGCTCGATCATGAGTTCAAAACAGCGGTTCAGGATGTCGGCCCGCTTTCGCGGAGCTGTGGCGGCCCACGCGGGCAGCGCTGCGGCAGCGGCGTCAACGGCGACCAGGCCGTCTTCGACCTCGGCGTCGGCAATACCCATAATCACGGAGGCATCGGAAGGGTTGGTGACATTGAAGGTTCTGTCGCCGGCGGCATCCTGCCAGGCTCCGTCGATGAGGAGCTGACGGGGCACTATCAACCCATCAATGTCGAACGGTTTTTGGGTAGCGGCGAAAGTCATTGGAGGATCCTTTTCTTGGTGCGGGGAACGGTCGCGGCGGCGGGGCGAGGCTGCGGGCAGTGAATGGTGCGGTCACCGACGAAGGCTGCCTGCACAATAGACGTGATGGCGTTCAGATCCATCGGCAGCGGGTTGTTTTCGATTAGGCGCTTGGAGTTCAGGGACAATCTGGCTACCTGGCCCAGCTGGGATTCCATGAGTCCCAGGTCTTCAAGAGTGGCCGGAATGTCAATGGCAGCGAGGACTTCGTCAATCGCGTCAATGCCTGCCACGGCTGCTTCCCTCGTGCTCAGGCCTTCGATGCTGCAGCCCAGCGCTTGGGAAATCTCTGCCAGCTGGGGCATGATGGCGGAAAAGTTGTGCCGAACCACATACGGCAGAAGCAGTCCGACGCCGACTCCGTGAGGGGTGTGGGTCAAGTTGCCCACCGGGTACTGAATGGCGTGAGCGGCGGCGGTGCCCGCATTGCTGAGTGTGATGCCGCCATAAAGAGCCGCCAACATCATGTCCGCCCGGGCATCGATGTTCTCGGGGTCATTGTATGCCGTCACTAGGCTCCGCCCCACCAACCGGATGCCGTTCAAGGCAAGCGAATCGGCCAACACATTCTTCCCGACAAAGACACGCTCCGTGGCCAAGGTGCTGGTGGGCTTCCGGGTGACGGCTGTGAAGGATTCAACCAGATGCACAAAGGCATCGGCCCCCGTGGCCGCGGTAAGCGATGGCGGGCACGTGTACGTCAATTCTGGGTCACAGACGGAGGCATACGGGATGATGTAGGGGCTGGAGATTCCCATTTTCATGCCCAACGCGGGGTCTGACACCACGGCAACTGCCGTGGCTTCCGAACCGGTTCCGGCCGTAGTGGGCAGGGCGATGACGGGCGTGACCGGCCCGGGAACCGCGAACTCACCGTAGTAGTCCTTGGGCTCACCCCCGTGGGTCAGGAGCACGGAAACCACTTTGGCCATGTCCATGCAGCTTCCTCCACCAAAGCCAATAATTACATCGATCGTCTGCCCCTGCAATTCCTTGATACAGGCCATGATGCCCGGAACGGGAAGCTCGGCCTGCGTATCCCCATAGACCCGTACGGTCAGTTTCCTGGCTTCCAGGCTGTCGACCAGTTCTTGGAGATTCTCCGAGGCAGCCAGACGCGGGTCGGTGCAGATGAGGACGTTCTGGCCCAGGTCCGCTGCGATGGCGGCCACCGCATAGCGTTGTTGGGCGCCGACCACAATGGTCCGCGGCAGTCGCAAGACTCCAAAAGTTGTGGGTTGAATACCCGTTTCGTGTTCGCATGACATGGTGGACGGCTCCTCAAGTTCGATTCAACGGCAAGTTCACGACCGTCGCATGCACCATGTTTTCAGCGAGGGAAGCGTTTCACCATGGAGCGATATCACATATTGGGGAAGATTGTATGTAAGTACCACACATGTGCTGAGTCTTAGTTGAGGCTGTTGATGCTCATGTCAGGGTTTCGGACGCCAAGTCCTGCGGACTTTAGCCGCCAAAGCCGCAGAGCAACATGGATGTCTAGTGATCGACTACCCCGCCGCCAGCCGGCGCCGATGACGGCATCGATCCGTTCCAAGCGTTGGCGTAGTGTATTGACGTGGACATGGAGGGTGTCGGCTGCGGTGGACGTGGAGGAGTCATTCTCCAGAAATGTCCACGCGGTCAGGGCCAGCTGAGTTCCCCTGCCTTCGTCGTAGGCCAGCAGGGGGCCCAATTGTGCTTCCAGCAGCTGGGTAGCAAATGGGCTGTCCATGGCGCCAAGTAGCATCCCGGTTGTGCCGAGGGCAGCCCCGTCGGCGGCTTCGCCGTCACGCATCAATGCCTGGAGCGCGCGCACTACTGCCGAAGCTTCTGCATGGGCGGCAGAGAGTTTCGAAAAACCCGCAACGGGACCCGAGGATCCGACGCTGGCCACGATCCGCCTCCGCTTCAATGCATCAACGATCGCCTGCCCAGTGGTGTCCCCTGTGGAAGCTTTGTTGCGATCTGCCGCCGGTTCAATGACGCACAGGTGGGATTCATGTAGTGCGGCAATGCCCGCCCTACCCTGCATGTGACTCTTGAGGGAAGTCAAGGCCCGCTGCCGTTGGTCATCCTTCACGGCCACCAACCGAACCACAAGCTGGCCGTCGTCGGCCAAGCCAAACCGCCCAGCACGCCGTTTCAACGCTTCGATGTCCACGGCGCGCGTGTTCATCAGGTCATCAATCAATTCCAATTGCAGCCGGTACTGCGCATCTTGGAACGTGCGCTCGAAGAGCAGCGCCGCACTGAGCACCAGTGAACTGCGCTCCAGTACGACAAGTCCGGACGGACCCATCTCACCGGCCACAATCATGGACGCCAGGTGCTGGTCCCCAGCAATTGTGGCCATAACGTTGTACAGGTTTCCCTGCAGCGTGAAGGAGACGGGTTGCTTGGACATCGCAGACGACTCGGCAGCACTCAAGGCAGCTGAGCTGCCAAAGTCGCCCTTCGGTGCCAGTCCTGCCAGTGGTTCTCCGGTGGACGTGAGCACGAATACTTCGCGCCCCAGTGCTTCGGTCAGCACCCGCAAAAGGTTGGGCAAGCTGTCGGTCGAGGCAAGCGTTTCTACCATGCTCTTGTCCAGGGCCGAGGACTCTTCCAGCATCTGAACATGGGCCAGATTCTCCCTCTGAGCCCTGTCAAGCCGGTCCAGGGCGTCGGCCATTTCGCTAAAGTGCCGGGCATTTTCAAGCGCGACGGCGGCATGGGTGCCGATGGATCCCATAAACGCAATGTCATCCGGGCTGAAGACGTGGGCGTGGCGGTCCGCGACCATGAGCGCACCAATAACCCGGCCATCGGCCCGCAGCGGCACCCCCATGATCGCCCTGACCCCCTCGGCCTCGACAGCGGCATCGCTTAATTCCAGATGTGACTTGGAAGTATCAGCCAGGTAGTCCGCACTTTGGGCCGGAGAGTTTCCGGTTGCGACAGCTCCCAGCACCCCTTCACCCAGGGGAATGCGAATGTTACGGAACAGAGCCGTGGCGGCACCGTCGGTGACCCGTATGAACGACTCCTTTGTCTCGTAATCGTTCAGGCTCAGGTAGGCGATGTCACTTCCAATCAGAGCCCGGGTTCGGCGGACAATGGCGGTCAACATGACCTCGACTTCCCTGATGCCGGTCAGGTCTGTGGCGGTATCGTAGAGGACTCGAAGGAGGCCTTCCCTGCGACTAACCTCCACTAGACGCGCGTTGAGCTGGCGCACGGCCGCCACGGTCGTTTCTTTGATGTGCCCGTCGGCCATGATGGCCGCAAGGCACTTCTCGAACGCCGCGGCGGTCATGCCGTCAGCCAAGGATGCCAGCAGCTCACTCAGCGGGTCGCTGTCTGGAGCAGTGTCGGAAGGATCTTGATGGTGGGCAATCATGCGTTCCATGCTTGGCATACCTGACTCTTGCATGGTTTAGGTCAAGATAGCTCTGAAACGCCACGGACCCAATCCCTAGGCGTGTAGCCAAGTCCGCCGGTATCTCTAGCTTGATACCGGCCCCTTCTCGAGGCTTTCACCGTGGAGGGTAGTTGGAGCCAGGGCGCTCAAACGAGCCATTAATCATTAAGGTCTCTAGCTCTGGTTTCAGGCAGGCTTCGGATGACAAATGCAGTGATCAGCAGGAGCACCACGGCGTAGAGATTGAACAACCAGGCCTGCTGGACTACGTCCGTAAACAGGCTCTGCAGGTAGCCTGCTGTGCCGCCGAACAGGGCAACCGCGCAGGCGTATGGCACACCAACACCTGTAGTTCGGATGTCGGCTGGGAATAGTTCTGCATAGACCGCGGGGACAATGGATGCCATCGCGGCGACAAAGACGAGCATGACCGACATCGAAATGGCTAGCTGCCAGGCCGAATCTTGCAGCAGCCATATCATGGGGAAATGCAAGACGGCTGCGGAGAGTGCGCCGATGAGAAGGACTGGTTTGCGCCCAATTCGATCACTGAGCATGCCCCAGAGAGGCAGGGCCAGAATGAATGCCACATTCGAAATACTCCCGGCTAGGAGCGCCTGCCCGCTGTTAATCTTGAGACTGTTTGAAGCGAATGCGGGCGCAAATACAGCCCAAAGCTGGTAAATAACCGTGAGGCCAACAGTCAGGCCGATCACCTGAAGAGCCTGCTTGCGGTGTTCGATGATTCCCTTAATGATTGAAGGCTTCTTCAGCGAACCTGTCTTTTCACGGTTCCCTTCGAAGGCTTCAGTTTCGGGCATACGGGCACGCATGAACAGTGCGAAAAGTCCCAGCGCGGCTCCAATGAGGAAGGGGATTCTCCAGCCAAAAGACCCCATCTGCTCTGCGCTCAGAACAGAGCTGAGTACCACGCCAAGTAGTGAACCCCCAATTACGCCGAGCGTGCCTGACACATACATGAACGAAGACCAAAGGCCACGCTTTTCACGCGGAGCAACCTCGGAAAGGTAGGTTTGGGCCGAAGGCAACTCACCACCATGGGCCAGTCCCTGGAGGAGACGGGCGGTGAGCAAGACGAGCGAGGCAAGAGCCCCAACGGTTGCGAAGTGCGGCGCCAAAGCGATCATGAGGCTGCCGGCAGATGAGATACCGACAACGAGAGTCATCGATACTTTCCGGCCAAGTCGGTCGCCAATCCAGCCGAAGAGAAACCCACCGAACGGCCGTGCAATGAATCCAACGGCGAATACCGCAAGAGTCGCCAGCACGGCGGAGGTACGGTCGGATGGATCAAAAAACTGGGTGGCGAAGAACGGTGAGAACGTGGCGTAAATCGTCCAGTCGTACCATTCAATGGCGTTTCCAATGCCGGTGCTCGCCAATGGACGTCCTTTGCTTGGACGTGGCTTCCTCGCCACAACCTCGCGTGTTATTGATGGTGAACTAGCAGTCATGATTGTCTCCTAAGCAGTATGCAGGTGGCTTTAATAGTTTCGTAGAAGATCAGTGAGGACTCGTTGGCCAAAGACCAGCGAGTCGACTGGAATCCGCTCGTCGACTCCGTGAAACAGGGATGGAAAATCAAGGTCGGCAGGTAGCCGCAGAGGAGCAAACCCGAATCCGCGTATTCCGAGCTGCGACAGAAGCTTATTGTCGGTTCCGCCGGGGAATAGATAGGGCAGAAGCTCGGCCTCTGGGTCGTGGTGGCGAAGGGTGTCGGCGATGGCGCGGACCAGATCGCCATCGAAATCGTTCTCGAGGGCATCAAGATCGGATTCAATGTCTACGCGGATTTCACTCCCGACAAGTTCTTCAATACGCTCAAGAACTGAGTCGCGCTGTCCGGGCAAGTATCGAATGTCGATCATGGCCGTTGCGCGACCCGGAACCACATTTTCCTTATAGCCCCCGTTGAATATGGTCACGTTTGCGACATTCTGCAGGGAAGGCGCGATAAACCGCGACCCGAAGCCGGTTGCTGCGGCGATTATGCGGGCGTCGGTGTCCTGGCCAAGATCAGCGAGAAGTTTTACTCGCCTCATCAGCTCCTGTGTGGTGTTCCCAAGCTGAACAGGCCACTGTGCATCACCGATCCTTCCCACGGCCTTGGCCAACTTCACCACGGCGTTGTTGGAGTGGATTTGAGAACCGTGGCCAGGTGTTCCTTCCGCGGTGAGCCGCACCCAGAGCACACCTTTTTCACCGGTCTGGAGTAGATACGCGCGCTTTCCGGCTATATCCACTGAGAACCCGCCGACTTCACTGATGGCGTTCCCAACACCAGAAAACAGAGCGGGATGCTCTTTGACCATCCAGCCCGAACCAAGCGAGCAGCCCGATTCCTCGTCTGCAAAAAAGGCCAGGACAACATCGCGCGCGGGTTGATGCCCACTCCGGATCATGTCCTTCACCGACGCCAGGATCATGGCGTCGGTCCCCTTCATGTCTACGGCTCCCCGGCCCCATATCAGTCCGTCACGAAGTTCCGCGCCGAAGGGATCGACACTCCATTCGTCTGGGTCCGCCGGGACCACATCGAGGTGACCATGGAGTAGCAGGGCCGGCAAGCTGGGATCCTTCCCTGGAAACCGGGCCACAAGATTCGATCGTCCCGGTACTGCTTCGAATACGTCGCACTTGAGACCAACCTCTTCAAGGTTGGACCGAACAAAGTCAGCGGCAGTAGCCTCACCTTCGGCTTTCCCTGGCCCATAGTTCGAGCTGTCTATCCGGATAAGGCTTCTCGCCAGATGAACGACGTCGGTTTCCTCAATCGCGTTCTCGAGCGTCATCGTTGCCGCTGCATGCATCGGTTCACTCTTTTTTCTTGTGTCTTGTACCTTGGCAGTTGCGCCAGGAACGGTGCACATAGCGGCTTTCATCGGTGTCCAATCCTTTGCTCAGCTGGTTCTGCCTGTCGGTGAACACTCGGCATTAGCGCTGCAGAGCGTGGTAACCTCACTGTTACGTAAGTCATGGTTTCAAAGGTTAGTCCGTGGCACCATGGTTCTTTTCGCCACCTTTGCTCCCTGAATATGTAGTCGCGCACATAGTGCAAACGCGTACGGCTGAGAGGTATGCAGATTCGGCTACCCCTGTTCTTTACGTGGGACAGGAGAGATCCTGGAGAGTGCGCCAATCGCATAAAACCCTCCCGTCCGCGGAGTCTCGTGTTTGTGTCCAAGCAGTGGGAGCTGCGCTGTTTGTCGGGTCACGTCCCGCCGGGTGGATGCCCGTATTATTGTCAAGGGACTTTTTGGGGTGGGATTCGATTGTCGACACGATCCGGGCCACCGCCGCGAACTAGAACAAGAAGGTGTGAGTGGCGCAGCACTGCCGACAACGCTTTGAACAAAACATCGAACACCCGGCTCAGCCCCTCCGGCGTTCACTCTTTATGGGTGAGAGGAGTTCAATGATGCGCCCCCAGACCTCGGGAGCGACCTCTATGCCGAGCTCCCGGCCACACCTCCTGACGCGGAGCGCCCGGTCGCCGGGGACAAGCACGGGGTGGGCAGGATTTGTTGGGTCGGTGCCTCGAATCTCAGCCAAATAGTTTGAGATAGCGGTAGTTGAGTTCGTAGGCTCAACGACGATGAAAACGTCGCCCTTGTTGCAGACCTCTGTTGAGTCCAATGTCCCGACGACGTCACGCCCGGTGGCAGTGGCAGTCAGACTGGCGACCAGAACCTCGAAGGCCAGACCGAGGGCGTAGCCCTTGGCCCCGCCGAACGGTGCGATTGCGCCGGACTTCGCGGCGACGGCATCGTGGGTGGGGTTGCCGGCAGCGTCGAGAGCCCACCCTTCCGGAATTACTTCTCCGCGATGTGCATAGTCGTGGATCTTGCCCATTGAGACGAGTCCTGTGGCCATGTCCATTACGAACGGATCCGGGCTCGCAGGAACCCCGATGGTCACCGGATTGGTACCCACCATCGCCGTTCGGCCACCCCACGGGTGAACGAGAGCTTCGCTGGTCGTAAAACCAATAAGTACCTGTCCGGCTCGGGCAATGTCTTCGGCATAGAGGGCCAGCATGCCGATGTGATTGTTGTTGGCGATCGAAGCGACGGCGATACCTGTGGTCTTCGCTCGTTGCGAGATGGCGGCCAGGGCATGATGGGCCACCACGGGTCCAATCCCACGCTCCCCATCGACGCTCAGCTGCGCCGACGCGGTCCAAACGTGTTGCCCTGTGGCATGACCGTCGGCGACACCGTTCCGGATGCGTTCAATAACGCGTGGCAAACGGAGCAAACCGTGTGAGGGAAATCCCCGAAGTTCCGCCTCGACCAGTGATCGGATGAGGATCTCAGTGTTCTCCGGTGATACTCCGGCCGATAGGAGCGCGTCGGTTGCTGTCGCACGAACGTCGTCTACGGGGATAAGCATATGAAGTCCTGTTTCTGCAGGTCACCTGTCCGGCGTCCTGCGGGATTTAAGGGGCAGTCGATTACCGGGTTCAGTACCCGGTAATTCGGGATCATCTCGCAGGGTCGGGCACGCTCATCCGCTTGAGCGCCAGCAGCGGCCGCATGGCAATAAGCCCGAGCACCGGTCCGGGGGCAAGGAGCCAGACGGCGTAGTCCCCCCACACGGCAATCCCCGCCTGAAGTAACACGATGCTCACTACGGTCACCAGAAATCCTGCACAGTTCTGCGCAGTCAAGGCGGTGCCAACCAAGCGAGGAGGAACATAGCCAGCTGTCATAGCGGAGAATTGCGGCGAGTCGGCGACCACGAAGAACCCCCACATGCCCAAGACTGCGGCCTTGATGAAGAGTGCTTCGGTCGGGATGAGCGGGTAGACGATGCAGATCGCCCCGGAGCTCGCCAAAGCAATGGCCGCGACGGGCGCACTGCCAATGCGCCGGCTGAGCAATCCACCGACGACGCAGCCAATGCTGCCAGCGGCAATGACGGCGGCACTCAGCCCGGCGACTGAACTGTCATTATTCTGACTGGAAACAAGGTGAAGGGACAGCACTGGAACGACACTCCAGAATGCATACAGCTCCCACATATGTCCCAGATAGCCCGCACAGGAAGACCGGAAGCTCGGTAGAGCCAGCAAAGTGGTCAGCGGTTTCGACCCAGGAATACGCGGCCCTGGGGCAGCCGGCCGACTGGTGTTCGGCTTCTGGATCAGAAGGATCAAGACTGCCCCGACCACTGCCAGAACGGATGCGCCCAAAATGACAGAGTGCCAGGGAAGGGATGCTCCGGCAAACCGGAGAATCTGAGGCATGGCAGTGCCGAGGGTGAGCATGGCAACAAGCCAGCCGAGTGCCGAACCTGGTTTTCCTCCCGTGCGTTGCACGATCATCTTCATGCCCATGGGATAGATCCCAGCCAGGGCAACACCAACACCGAAGCGGGCCATCCAGGCCGTACCGAAGGACGGGTCTGTCCATATCCAAAAACAATTGAGGATAGCCCCGACAATACTGCTGACGGCAAAAATACGTTCCGGAGCAAAACGGTCTGCCGCCCCGATGAGAGCGGACACGAGCGTTCCCACGATGAATCCAAGTTGTGTGGCGGCCAGCAACCACCCAAACCCTCCCGCGTCAAGACTGAGCCATTGTGACAAGTCCGTCACCGCCCCGCTGGGGCTGAACCACAGCGATGTCCCCAGCCATTGAGCCAGGACGATTATTGCAACTGCTTCGGGATGTCGCCGGCCACCACCTGGGTTCATGATGCGGTGAGCACGCCTATGCGTTCGAGCACCGCACGAAGCTCTCTGCTTCGAACATCATCGATGGGCTCCATGACCACCTTGGTGGCGTCGTGCTCAATGACGCCCATCCATTTGAGTGCCCGCTTATAGCACTGGGGATACTGAAGGACGTTCGCGAAGGCAATCGAGTTCAGCGGGCCGACGGTGTCGTGGAACGACTTACGAGCCTCTTCGAGATTTCCATCCCTGATGGCCTCAAAGATGAATGACTGTTCGGCGGGAACCACGCAACTGGCAGCCGACGTCATCCCCTTGGCCCCGTACTGAAGCATCAGGTAGTTCAGCTGGTCGTGGCCAGCCCAAGCCTGGACTCGACCGTTTGTGGCTTCACCGTATTGGGCGATCTTGGCCGGGTAGGGCAGGAACAACTTGGAGGCGAACAATGTCGGGATATTGTCCGCCATCCGGCGCAGCAGCGGCAAGCTGAACTCGATGCCGGCACCGCCGTCGTAAACCATCAGCGGCAGTTCAGTCGAGTCCCCGACGAATTTCACATGGCGGAAAACACCTTCGGCGCTGTGGGGATGGTAGTACGGGCCCGTCGTGAAAATGTAATCACCGCCCGCATTCTCTGCGTGCTTGGCCAGCGTCGCGCTGGCTTCGGCGGACGAGTGCGCAACACCGACGCCGACGGGAACTCGTCCAGCCGCGTGATCGATGACCACTTCGGCGAGGCGTTTCCGCTCATCGTCGGTCATCGCGAAGACTTCACCCGTACTGCCGAGTGTCAGGATTCCGTGCACGCCCTTATCGATGAGAAAGTCGACCAGGGAGCGGGTGGAGTCCTCATCGAGGCTGCCGTCAGGCTGCATCGGCGTGACCATCAGCGCATGGTTGCCAAACAATTTGTCCTGCTTCTTCTGATAATCTTCGTCATTCATAATGATCCTTACTTTTTTGTTGATGACACAATTCTAGAGAACCAGACACGGCAAATAATTGCTTATTATTGCGAGAAGAGTATTTTATATGGCAGATTATGCCAATAATGAATCTCTCCGTGTTCTATCTCGAGGTGGCCATGTCGACGCGCGCACCGACGGACGCAATTGCGGTAGCCAACTCGGGGATTCGCGATGCCGGCACACCCGCGAGGCTCAAACGCCCGGACGGAATGCCATACGTTCCATATTGCTCACGAAGGGCGTCCATTTGTGCCGAATCAAACGGCAGTCTGAGGAACATACCCCGTTGCTCGCGCAGACCAGCGAAGGCATCCCCGTTTGGGAGCGCAATGAGTTCGTCGGCTAGTTCGTTGCGCAGGTGCGTCAGACGCGAGCGCATCTGCTCGAGTTCAGCACGCCACTGGGCCCGAAGGGCGCGGTCATTGAGTATCTCCGCAACGACCAGAGCGCCGTGAGCGGGCGGCTGCGAATAGTCCGCGCGCGCCACAAATTCCATCACACCACGGGCATAGTCACCTTGTGCGCCGTCACGAGTGATGACGATGGCACAACCGGTCCGCTCACTGTAAAGTCCCCATGCCTTCGAAGCGCTGACAGCGATGATCGCTTCCGGAACAACGCGAAGCATCCGACGCATACCCTCAAGATCTTCTTCAAGCCCGTCACCCAGGCCAAAGTATGCCTGGTCGATAAAGGGAATCACGCCCTTTCTTGCCATGACATCAGCCAATTCATCCCAGAGCCAACCGGGCATGCTTAGGCCCGTTGGGTTGTGACAGCACCCCTGCAGAAGGATCAGATCTCCCGCACGGGCAGAATTCGCGACCCTTAAGACTGCTTCTGCGTCTATCGTGCCGTTGCGTGAAACGGGATATTCGACAACATTCAGTCTCGCCGCCCGCAGGATCGCTGGATGGTTCACGTACGCCGGTGTGCCCAGGTAGACGGTGCGGTGCGGTCCGGTCGCCGACATCAATTCCGCAAGCAGGCGAAGAGCCCCCGTGCCGGCGACCGTCTGCACGGTGGTGGCGCGGGATACCAATTCTTCGTCTCCGAGGATGAGTTGGGTCATCGCGGAATTGAATTCCAAATTGCCGGAGAGGCCGATGTACTCCTTGGATGGGGCCCTCTCCACGAGCCTCCCCTCGGCAACGCGCACCGAAGGCATGGTCGGACAGTCACCATTCTCATCTCGATATACTCCGATTATGAGGTTGAGACGCGCACTGCGAGGGTCTGCCGCATAATCGGCACTGAGCTGCCATAACGGATCGAGTTGCAGTGACGGAGTAGTCAGGAACATTGTTCTCCTTGATCTGGCTTTGAGCGAGGAGGGCACAACAAAAAGCCACCAAACTGGGTGGAAGCTTGCGTGACCTACTGGCCTTTTCTGATGGGTGAAACTCCTCATTTTCGCTGCCGAGGAACTCCCAATGAAAAGCGTATGAGAAGGACCGAGGCAGGCGATTGCGTTTTTCTGCCAAAACACGCCAAAATTGTGGCAGAATCTGCTACATGTTCACCCTAGATAAAATTGACTTGCTGATCATTCGCCAACTCCAAGTCAACGCGCGCATCACCAACCAGGAACTCGCTGATGCGGTCGGGCTTTCACCGTCACCGTGCCTGCGGCGCGTTCGTCGTCTGGAGGAGTCTGGCGTGATCTCCCGGTACATTGCCATTGTCAATCCAGCGAGCGTTGGATTGCCGATAACGGCCTTCGTGAGGATCACGCTTGAACGCCACGGCCAGGAAGTCGTGGAGGCTGTCGAGGACCACATCCGTTCCATTCCAGACATAGTCGAAGCTCATCTCCTAGCGGGCGACCATGACTACCTATTGAAGGTCGTAACGTCGTCGTTCACTGCTTATGAAACGCTAGTAAGGACGCAATTGCGCCGGATCCCAGCGTTGACCTCAGTTGAGACAACGTTTGCTTTCGGTACGACCAAACCGTTGGCCCCGCTCCCAACCGACTAGTTTCGCCTTGCGCCCGGAGTGGGTCCGGCTTAGATTGCCCTGGTGGGTTCGACTTGGGTTGACATAGCCAGTCATGTTCGCCGGACTGGTGAAGGCGCATCGAGAATCGAAGGTCGGGTACACAACGACGGGCGGGATGTACCCTGAACTGCCCCAGCTTGACTCCGAGACCGGGGAAGTCTTGAGGGAGGGCGGTCAAGTCTTGACAGCCGAGCAGCGCGAGGGGCCGAAGACCCCGCTCAAGTAACGGTTCGGTACGAAGCATCAACTCCCAATCGAGCCACAGGCGAGGTGCACCTACATCGCATGGGAGATTGAACTAAATCTTCGGCCGATTTGTAGACCGCTGCTGCGGCTGGTCAGTCTCGTCCCGTCTCTGCTCTACGGCGCATTCCCGAATACGAAGCACTCGTTCGGCGGCCCCTACGGCGGCGGCTTCGCCAGTGTTGCCGGCCAGTCGTTGTCGGAGGGCGGCCATTCGGCCTCGCGCCTCTGTCGGCGCTTTGTCCTCGATGATGCGGAGTCGTTCTAGGGACGCGGCTGCCGCCGTGTAGGCGTCGTCGTCAGAGCGGACTGCGCCCAGAGGTGACTCTGTGTCGGCCACCTGGTTGAGATCACGGAAGGCAACCACGTTGCCCAGGTCGTGCCGCCATGCCCTTTGCAGGGAGGCGTCATCCGGTGCGGGGCGAAGTGTCTTGTTCCACGGTTCCGGGTTTGCGGCCGTAGCGTCGACGAGCGCTTTGGTTCGGTCCTTGATGAGGTCAGCCTGGATTTGCAGCCAGTCGCGGACCTCTCGGTTGTCGCCGTCGGTGCCTCTGGGCGGAGGGCTGACCCAGCTCGGGAGTCCTGACCCCGGCGGTGAGCCTGCTGGTGCCCCGATGCGGCGGTGATAGATCTTCGCAAACGACTCAACGGTCGAGCTTGGCCCGACATCCTCAGCCCGCACGACTGCAGCGAGTTGGGTGCGCACGTCCGCGCCGCGGGCTTCGTGTGCCGCGAGCCGGCTCGCGAGATGCGTCCACGCTTCGTCGCGGACGACGCGGTCGGCGATCTCCGTGTCGAGCACGTCCCGGACTGCGGCTTCCATCCGGTCCATCTGGTTCGGGTCGTAGACGCGGGTGCGGGCGTCTTCGTACGCCGGCAGCAACGTGGACAGGCTTGCCGCGGCGTCCTGGGCGCGTTGTATTTCTTCGGTCGCAGACCGTTCCGCGCTCTCCCGTGCAAGAACCGCGGTGAGGGCGTCGATGATGTTGGTGCGGAGGTGGTCGGGGGCGTGCGCGTCGACCTCGAGGGTTTCTTCGACGACGGCATACATCCGGTTGGACTCCCGGCCACGGGTCGCGGCGACGTAGAGCTGCTCGCGGGACGTGGACTGCGGGTCGACGAGGATGTGTGAGGTATCCACGGTCATCCCCTGGACCCGGTTGATGGTCGCGGCGTAGCCGAGCTCAACGTGGGTGGCCACGTACTCGGCGGGGAGTGTAAGTACTCCCCCGTGCCGGAGGCTCTTGACCTTGAGATCGCCGCCCTCGGTGTCGATGATGGTCCAGAGGTCGCCGTTGGCGACGAAGTCCTTGCCTTGGTTGGAGCGCAGCTTCCGGTCGTTCTGCCGGGTCACGATCACATCGTTCAGTCCGGCCTTGTTCCCGTCGTGCAGCACCGACCCGCTCTTGCCCACGACGCCCTGGCCGACCAGGTCCAGACGGGCGCGCGCGTTGAGCGCGGCGACTTCGTCGTTGGTTCCCGCGACCATGATAGAATTCCAGTTCGCCGCACGGTCGGCGGCCCAAGCCACGTAGATCTCTTCCAGCATGCTCTGCCGGATGCCGCCCCGGGTGCGGTCGGCGGTGACGTAGAAGTCGAGCGCCGCACTCGCTCCGTCGCGGAGGAGGAGGGACGCTGCGGCTTCGTCGCTGTCGATGAAACGGTGGACCTGGTCGAGGTAGCTGGCGCCCACGCGCTGCTCGATCAGGCGCAGCGCTCCCCCGGATTCGACCGCAGCCAGCTGGGCCGGGTCGCCCAAGAGCCGGATCGTTGCCCCGTGCTGCTTCGCGAGGGCGAGGACGTCGGCGAGCAGCGGGGTGGAGGCCATGCCTGCCTCGTCGATGAGGAGGACGGTGTTGCTGTCGATGCGGTACTGGTCGGACTCTTGCTGCTCGGGTGAGCCGTGGCGGTGGACATCGACGAGCTTGTGCGCGGTCTCCGCCTCCACCTTGATCTCTTCAGCGAGGACCGTCGACGCCGCCGCGGTCGGCGCCAACGCCAGGACCCGGCCGCCGCCGGCTTCGACGGCGCGGGCGAACGCCCGCATGGCCGTGGTCTTACCCGTTCCGGCCGGGCCGATGCCAACCTCGAGGAGCCGGCCACCGGACGCGAAGCGGCGGGCCAACTCCACCTGGGACGCATCCAACGGGTACTCGCTGGCCGCGTTCAACGCCTCGATCGTGGTGGTGAAAGTGGCGGGGTCGACGGTGAAGCCGGCAACGGTGCGGGCTGCGTCGATCAGGCTGTCTTCGATCCCGAGGATCCGCGTCGACGTGAACCGCTCGGTCCCGTGGACCCGATAGATGGACTCACCGCCCTGGCGTTGCAGCTGCTCCGGGACCGGGTTCAGTGCCGGGGCGGTAACGCCGATCACGCGGGCCATCACGGCCTGGGCGACCTGGTCGGCGACCTGCTGGGCGTCGACGCCAGGGTGCACGTTCGCGAACGCCCGGGCGATGCGCTGGGCCTCCGCGGCGACGTGCGATCGGCGCCAGGTGGCGCGGCTGTCTTCGACCGTGTTCAACACCCGCTCGGCCAACTCGTCGACGCTCAGGGCGGCGAGGATCTCGTCCTGGACGGAGCGCTGTTGCCGCTGCCGCACCGTGGTCCCGATCGTGTCGACGGCGACCTGACCGATGATCTTGATCGCGGCCAGCCGCCACTCAGCGCGCTGCCGGGACAGGCTCTTCGGGGCGCTCTTACCCTCGCGGGTTTCCAACGTCGCCCGCTGCGCCAGGCTCAGCTGCACCGTCTTCGGCGGGGTGTCCCCGTGCTTGGCCACGTACTCCTGGACCAGGGTTTCGTAGGCGTCTTCAATCGCCGCACGCCGGGACGAGAACGAGTCCCGCAGCTCCCGGCTGACGCCAGCGATCTCCCGGACGCTGCGCTTGCTCCGCCCCCGCGTCTCATCCACGAAGCTCACGCCGAGGCGGTTGCGGACCTCGTGTTCGACGAGGGTGTTGTACCGTTCGGACGCGGCCACACCGAGCGCGTGCAGCACCCGTCCATCCAGCGAACGCCACTTCCCATCCAAGCCCTGCACCTTCGTGGACACGGCCACATGGGTGTGCAGATTCGGGTCGCCGGTGCGGGAATCGCGGTGCTCAAACGCGGTGGCAACGAACCCGTGCGTGTCGACCTGGGCGACACCGCCGGCACCGACCCGGGTGACGCCGGCTTCTGTTTCCAGCCACGCGACCGTGGCCTGCCAGGCCGCGTTGTGTGCCTCACGGACCTGCTGGGAGGTGGCCTCGTCACCGAGCGCCCAGAGGACGGACACGCTCTTCACTGGAGTGAACACCAGGTCGTAACCGGCGACAGGCTGCCTTGCCGCTTTGCCCATTTGGGATAGGTGCGTGGCCACTTCCGCGTCCGTGCCGGGGCGCTTCAGGGTTACGGAGACACGGTCAGCCGCGATGTTCCAGCGGATCAGATCGCGTTCCACCCCGGCCTCGGGGCTGCGCCCGTTCTCCACTTCGAGTGCCTGGTAGGCGTCGGCGACGGCGTCGTCCCAACCGTCCAGTTTGGGCTGGATCCGCGGGAACCGGCGCCCCAACCGGGACGCCTGCACCGCATCCTCCGGGGACGCTCCCCCGGCGACGGCAGCCCGGATCGCGGCCTCCGCGTCCGGGTGCAGTCCGTCGCCGAACAGGGCCTGCATCTGGGCTTCGGACACGTTCCCCGAGACGCCCAGGTTCACCAGTCCGGAGCCGAGCCACTCCCCCACCGGGTTGCCCTCGGCGGTGTAGTAGTCGGTGAGGTCTTCGCCGCGGCGCACCGAATGGTCTCCGGCTGCGACTTGGCGGGTCAGGTAGGTGTAGCCATCACCGGCGTGAAGAACATGCACGGTCATCATGGCGAAACCACCCCCTCTCAACACAGGTTAACGGGTCAATCCCGTCCAGACACTATTAGTGCAAGAGGTGTGTCTACTTGCTTTGGTTGTGGCGTGTCGTTTTGGAGCTGGTGAGATCTGTGAAAAAGTTTGATCTACGTGACGTTCGATGGGAGTGCTTGATATGGCAACTAGACAGACTGGTAAGAAGATTGACGCTCGGGAGCGGGCACGCCTCGCTCGCACCCGGGTTGATCAGGTGCGCGCGGAGCGGGACAACAAGATCGAAGCCACGCTCGCGGAGTTCTTCACTGCCGGCGATGAGCGTGACGCTCTGATTGCGAAGATCGACGCGCTGGAAACGACCATGGGCGAACGTGTGACGAGCCTCTTCGAGTTCGGCGAAAGCGCCAGTCGGGTCGCCGATCTCACTGCCCTCTTGCCCAAAGAAGTGAAGCGGATGCGCACCTTTGCCGCGTCGAGACAAACACCCCTGGTCACTGCGCCGCCAAGAATTTGACGGCGTCAGCCCAGCTACTGGCGCCCTATCAAGCTAATCGTCTTGACGCTGCCGGGCAAAAGCCTCCCTGGCATACTGCATCCTTGATTCTTGTTGAAGATATTCGTCCGCCAGCAGCGCTTCTCCGTCCGGGAAGACAGCGAATGTGTCACGCATCTTGTCCAGACGGCCCCAGTCGACTACGCCATCAACGTACGCCGCATCATCGACTATGAGGGACTTTGGATGAATCACGGCTTTGTGAAATCCAACGTGCGGGCCGAAAAATATTGCCCCTGTAAAATCAACGACATCTCCAGCGAAATCAATGCCCTCGAAGATGGTCTTCTCGGCAGCAAACCGTGTCCCGTTGAAATAGATCTCTCGTCCGGTGAATGTAGTTCCGGCAAAGAGCGCAAGCCGCCCATTGAACCTCGCACTTATGAAACTTACATCACCGCTTAAGACGTTGCAGTGATCGAAAAAGAAGCCGCCGTCACCTTCGACTAAGGCTCCGGCAAAATCTATATTCTGGGTATTAAAAACCGAACCGGAGAAGCTCAGGTTTGCGTCTCTGATCACCAGTCCCTGGAAGGAAATCTGGTTTCCCGCGAAAGTGGATCTGTCCATTCGCACGGATCCCCCTGAAATGGTGGCGCCCTCGAAGTCCAGGAGGTCAACGCCTATGGTCGCGCTTATCTCCACGATGGCACCGCGAAATCGCGACCTCGTAAATGCCAAAGTAGTGCCCTCGTACGTGCCCGAGAATCGTACGAAGCCTCGGCTAAATGTTGCATCCGTGAAGTTGAGGATTGTCCCTGCACGCATCTCGATTTCAGTGAAGTCCGCCCCCGCAATCTCCGCGTTCGTGAAGTCAAAATTAAGCCCTTGCCAATCCGGTGAAGCAGACGGACGCAAATGGTCGCGGATCGATCTGAAGAGGGAAGCACGAATTTCGTCCTCAGTAACGTCCACATCGGGTGCAGATATGCGTAGATAAGAAGTGATCACGTTGACTACCATTTGACGCTGGGTGACCCAATCATCGGCAAGTCGGGCAAGTGATACTGCGCCAGCCATACGAATGATTGGGTTGCTACTACCGAGCTGCTCAGTTGCTGCCAAGAATCGACCGCCAAAATGGGATTCGAGATCTAAGACCGCATTTGCTTCCGCAAGTTTTTGCTTTCGATACGACACAACGAGGGCCGCGACAGCACCGATCCCTCCCGCTAGGACAAGGGAGTACTGGACGCGATCTGCCTGATCGATCCAGACAAAAAGTGTCGTCCACCCAAACAGCACCCAAACGCCAGACGCAATCACCGCGAGGATTAGAACCCAGAGACCGATGCTCCCACTCAACGTGAGTTCTGGCTGCCGGATGCCGGGATATTGACGTCGTGATCTCATGCGCCAACTGTATCGAAAACTCAATTCTCCGATTGGCACCACCATCACGTACAAGTCGACAGACTTCACTTCCGCACAAACCGGGACCTAATATCCAGCGAGTAGCGAGGGTCCTCTCGGTAATTTTTGAGGTCATAGTTTTTCGGTGCAGGCGATCGGAGCCGGCCGAGGAGCAGCGCATCACGCCCGCGGTTGCGTCCGAATTTGTCGGAGTTCAGGACTCTGATTCCTGTCAGCGTATGCGTTACTGTCTAGCCGGGTGTGAGCGCGGGTGGCGAGCTCCTTGACCCGATCGCGTGCCACAGCGGCTCCGTCGCCACCCACCGCATCCGTCGTCTCAGCAGCCGGATTCTGCTCACTGGCCATGGCCGCCAGCCCCGCCACCACTCGGGCCTGCCGTTCTTGCGCCTCGCGGAGATCGGTGCTGTGCTTGAACGGATCGTCGATGCGCGCATCCACCTCCGCGATCGTCGTCTCGGCGTCGACCCGCTTTTGCTGCGTCTCGATGATCAGCTTGGGCAACGATGCGGCTCGGTTTTCGAGCTGCCGCACGAGACCCACCCCCGCCTCGGCGAACTGGTTCCTCGGCACTGTCACGCTCGCCCCCGGCACCCCGCGCAGCTCCGCCAAAATGTGCACCTGACCCAGCGACGTGCGTGACGCCACGTCGATCGGGAACCCGCCAACCTGGCCCAACTCCCCCAGCTTCCGATCGGCGTTGGTGGGCAGATACCGGACGCCGTTGCGCGACGCCCACTCCCCGATCGCGATTCCAGCATCCGCGCGTTTGCCGTACTGCCGGCCTGCCACCGTCATGCGGAACAGGTCATCGCTCGTGTCCACGACCCGCGGAAGCGCGGCCGTCAGCAGGCCGATGTCACGGTCCAGCACCCCGACCTGGCTGCTCGCGTTCACGCGCATGCTCGCTAGGTTGGTCTGGTTGCGCTGCCAGGCCCGCTCGAGTCGTTGCAGCCTCGACACGTCATTGTTCGCAACGGACTGTTCCATCAGAAGCGGGTTTCCCGACGACAGCGCCTTCGTCTCCGCGGCGCCGAGGGCGACATCGCCGATGTCCTCAATCTCGCGCATGTCCAGCCGACCGCGCATGATCTGGGAGATGAACTTCGCCTTCCGCTCCACGGTCTGCCACATATAGCTGTCAAAACTGCGCTCGACGACGTACCTGTACAGCCCGACCTCGGCATTCTGATTACCCTGCCGCACGATGCGCCCGTCGCGCTGTTCGATATCGGCCGGCCGCCACGGGCAATCCATATGATGCAGCGCAATCGCGCGCGCCTGCACGTTCGTACCGACGCCCATCTTCGCCGTCGACCCGACCAGCACGGCCACATGGCCGGCCCGCGCCGCCGCAAACAGCCGCGCCTTGTCGGGGTCCGTTTTCGCTTCGTGAATATAACGGATGGTCTCGGCCGGCATCCCACCATCGACCAGCTTCAGTCGCAGCTCGTCATACGCATTCCAGCGATCAAGTTTCGGCGTGCCCAGGTCACTGAACAGCAGCTGCAGCGCACCCGGCGTCGGCGAGTGCTCCTTCGTCACGTCGTCGAGGTAGGCAACGTCTTTCGTCTCATTCCAGATGCGCAGCACCTGGTGCGCGACGGCGTCGATCTTCGTCGGCCCGTTCGGGCGGTCTCCGCCGACCATCCGCACGTCCAGAGCGGCCTTCCGGCCATCCGTGGAGATCTTGAGCATGTTGTCTTCTTCGGGACGCACCGACTCGTTGGCCACCCGTTCGGCACGCTCTCCGATGTCGGCGATATACGCCTCCAGCTCCGGACCGGGCTGCAGCACAATGTTCTCGGGTACCCGCTGCCCGTCGGAGCGTTCCCGCAACAACGGGGTCGGGAGTTTGAGGTCTTCGGCGGTCTTCACGTCGGCGAACACCTGCCACATCCGCAGCATCTCCGGCACGTTCTGGAACTTCGCAAACCGCGTCTTCAACCGGAAGTTCCCGCCGCCCGTGGGTGCCATCTCCATCTCGGTGACCGTCTGCCCGAACGTCGCCGCCCAGGCGTCGAAGTGGCCGATGCCGGCGTTCTCGAGCAGGTCGGGGCGCAGGTAGCGCTGCATCACGTACGCCTCGGTGATGCTGTTGGCCAGGGGTGTGGCCGTGGCCACGGTCACGACGCGGTCGCCGTGCCGGGAGCGCAGGTATTCGAGCTTCATGTGCAGATCCGTGGCCCGGCCAGCACCGGCGATGCGGGCATCCTGAATGCTCGACTCGGTGGCGAGGTTCTTATAGTCGTGCATCTCGTCAACGACGACATAGTCGATCCCGGTCGACTCGAAGGTAATGCCGGCATCGCGGGGCTTATCCGTGAGGTCCTTGTAGGTCTGCTCCAGTGACAGCAGCTTCTTTTCGATGCGCTTGACGCTCATCGCGTCCTCACCGGTGGCCTCCTCGAACACCACTCGCAGGGTGTCGAGCTCCCGGCTGATGTAACCGGCTTCGGCGACCGGCGACAGCGGGATGCGTTGAAACGCGGTGCGCGTCATGATGATGGCGTCCCAGTCGTTCGCGGCCGCGCGGGCGACGAACAGGCGGCGCTTGTCACCGGCGAGATCGTCACTCGATGAGGCCAGGATGCGTGCCTGCGGGTAGATCTGCAGCCACTCGCGGGCGAACTGCTCGAGCATGTGGTTGGGCACGACCACGACGGGTTTGGTCACGAGTCCCATCCGGCCCAGCTCCATGGTGCCCATCACCATTTCCGCGGTCTTGCCCGCGCCGACCTGGTGGAACAGCCCCACGGCGGGCTCGGAGAGCATCCGAGCCACGGCGGCGCGCTGGTGCGGTCGCGGCACGAAGTTCAGCGCCACCCCGGGCAACGTCAGGTAGTCGCCTTCATGGCTGTAGTCGCGCAGGGCGATGGAGTTGAAACGGCGGTTGTACTCATCGGTGAGGCGTTCCGCCCGCTCCGGGTTTTCCCATACCCACTCGCCGAAGCGTTCCTGCAGCTGGTCGGCTTTCTCCTGCGCCGCCGTGGTCTCCAGCGCATTCACGACCCGTTTCTTCGTGCCCAGCTCTTCATACTCGTCATAGACGGTGATGGGCTTCTGCTCCATCAGCGCCTGGCTGAGCATGGTCGCCGGGCGGCGCACGGTGCCCCACTCGCTGGTGGCGCGCAACGTCTGCCGATTGCCGCGCACCTCCCACATGCCCGGCATCGGATTCTCGACACGGATGCTGCGATCACGCAAAAGCTCCCGGAGGAACTGCTGGTGCGTCTCGGCGTCGACCCAGACAGCGCCGAGCCGCGCCTGGATCTGCTCCATGGTGAGCTTCTCCGGCAGGGCCGCCACGTTCACGGCAAACCGCTCGGGCTCGGTCTCAGCGGCGGTCTGCGCGGCGTCGAGCTTTATCCGCACGTCCCCGGAAAGGTACTCGGGGGCGTGGATCAGGTTTCCGGTGGAGGGGTCGTCGTAGACCATCTCGCCGAGGCCGGCCCTGGCATCCGCTTCGGTCTGGCCAAGCAGGTGCGCGATCGTGTCGAGGTCGATGCGGCCGGTGCGGTCCAGGCTCAGGGTGATCGCCTCGGCGGGGGTTTCGGCGCCCTGGGTGATGGGGCGCTGGGCGACGACACGCTGCTTCAGCATCGCGGCCGGTGACGCGGTCTGCCGTTCCTCGTCGAAGCGTTCCAAGGCCATGACCAAAGGTCCGAACGGGTCGGCGCGCAGCAGACGCGCCGGGGCTGGGGTGATGCGGGCCGTGCCCGCTTCGCCCGTGTCCACCGGTTGACGGGGCTAACATCGTCCAGGCCAGTCGAGTCGGTATCCGCATCTACCTGTCGGTCGGGCCAGGGAACGGGCCACCTACCGACTTCAACATCACCTCGCTCACCGCCGGACGGGACGTGCACGGTAACCCCACGGTGACTACGCTCGTCACCAACACCGGCGGTCGAGCCGTCGACATCACCGGCGAGTTGACCCTTACGCAGGGGCCGGCTGGCCTGTCTGCCGGCCCGTTTCCCCTGCAACAATCAACGACTATACCGCCGGGAGAGCATCAGAATGTTGTCTTCACCTTGGACGCTGAACTCCCCAATGGGCCGTGGGACGCTCAGCTAAAGTTGAAGAGCGGACTGGTCGAGCGTGAAGCGGTAGCATCCATCATCTTCCCGGACGCCGGCCAAGGCGAGACAGTCCTACCCCGCACAGAACCCCTCCTACTCTGGATCGCTCTCGGTGCCGCAATCATACTGATCACCATCGCCATGCTGTGGTGGGTTCGCCGGCGAAACACGCTCACACACAGGCTCTCCTAACTCGCCCACGGCCCCTATCCGGCCCAGAAAAGCGGGTTTGAGGCCTCCGACACTGCATCTGATGTTAGGTGGCGGCGGCGAGGTACTGCCACCGGTTCTCCGAGTTCACGCCCAGGTCCACCAGCTCCCGGTCAGAGTGGTAACCACCAGGCTGATCACTCGAACACGGATATCGCGCCGCACCGACGTCGTCGACTTGTTCCCCAACCCCGCGGCACTGCTCCGCCTCCCAATCCCGAGCTCATTGCTGCATAATCAAACCAGCTGACCCGCACGGTGACAATGAATTGCACCACCCGGCGGTACGTGACCATGCAGATTGGTAGGGGACAGATTTGTTGGGATCGACACGACTCGTGGCGGGAGCGTTTTTAGCCATGTGCATTCTGGGAGCATCTGCGTGCTCAACAAACATCTCCGGTGACTCGCCCGGGGGCGAAGAGGGCGGTTCCACTGCAGCGCCAGATCCCTCTACCAGTGGCAGTCCGGCACCTGAAGATGAGGTTCCACGCGATGATCTCGTCGAGGAAAGAGTTCTACCATGGACACATTCGGCGAACGTCTCGGACACTCAGGTTCGTGTGTTCTTCGTTGGAGGAAATCCTGCGTGCTACGGAACGCGCGCAATCACTGAGCAAACCGGTTCGGAAGTCGCTGTGGCGCTCATCCAAGGCACCTTGCCGGAAGCACCGGAAGCGTGCACTGCCCTGGCGTTTCAGGGCTCGTTACTCATCGATCTCGACGCACCTCTCGGGGAAAGGCCTGTAGTCAAACTTTCGATCGACGGTGCCGTTCCACCATCGAAATAATGCAAAGTGCCCAGATCTGTCAGGTAAGTCACCACTCCGAGCGGTGCTGAAAGTATACGCCGGGGCAAGATTGTTCACGCCGCCTCGCACGCCTACTCGGTATAATCGCCCGCCCGGAATAATCGCTATTATCCCGAATTCGGGATAACAGCGAGGCGTGGTTCAAGACCTTGAAATTCTCGCTGACGTTCCCTGAACGCTTCGGCTCTCTCACCGACGCGAGGACCTTTGGATGTGGCAGTCTGAAATGGCCCCAGTTTTGAAGTTTGTTGCATTCTGATCTGGCCCCACCCCCGACCTGATCCGTACCGTTTTCTTGTCAGCCATGACGAGAAGGGACGGGTGTCGGCGGCCATGACAAGCTACCCATAGGCGGCCACGGAACTGCCCACTGATGGAATCCAAGCTTCACCTTTAACTACCTCGCCGCAACACTCGCCGCCGTCTCCTCGAACCTCCGCAAAACCCATGACTTCTTCGTGAAGGCCGCCGAACTCGACCTCGGCGAGAAGCTCTACCGCGAACGCCGCCGCAAAGAAGCCACCGGAACACCGCTAAGCGCCCACAGCGCCCTACCGGCCCTGGCACCACCGCAGTAACAACGGCCGCCACCCACTCCAGTACCAACCACCCGCGCACCGAAAGCTTCAGCCTGCCCGCCCGCAGGCCTTTTCCTATTTAAACGGGCAACTCCGCCTCAACCGACCAGATCGGCCCAGCCAACACCGTTAAAAACCGAGGGCCGGTCGAGTATTTCTACTCAACCGGCCTGTTCGCTTGGATTTCATGAAAACGAGACTTCAATTTCCTGAAACACCCACAGTGCGCGAGAGGGGACTTGAACCCCTACGTCCTTTCGAACACTGGCACCTGAAGCCAGCGCGTCTGCCAATTCCGCCACTCGCGCGAACTTAGGAATGCTAACACTGCGAGGGGGGTCAGCGCCATTCGACGGCGCGCCGCGCGGGTCCGGGGGCTGAATCGGCCCAATCTCGGCCCCCGCAGCCATGACTGCGCCCGAAATTGGTAGCCGCGCCGGTAATTACTGCAGCGCCCACCGGTATCGGGCGCGACCATCAGGAGAGCCCGCCTATCGGGCGCGGGCACAACGGATGCCCGCCTCGGCCAGCCTCGGAGAGAACGGATGCCACCGCCCGAAACGGCCGCGCAGCATCCGCTCCCCGCCACCTACCGAAAAATACCCACGGAATGCCCATAATGGGCCCCGAATTCGGTCCGGGACCCTCCGCGGGTAGTATGGCTGTTCGTGCCGTTTGCGCCCTGAAGGTGGGTTGTCGCCCGAGACAAGTAACATGCTCATAGCCAAACGGACCGGATCGGGAGACCTGTGGGCATACTGGATAACTTTGAAAAAGGCTTGGAGCGCGCCGTCAACGGAGCGTTCGCCAAGACCTTTCGATCGGGCTTGCAGCCGGTGGAAATAACCTCCGCGCTGCGTCGTGAGCTCGACACCAAGGCCGCTGTCGTCGCGCGGGATCGCATCCTCGCGCCCAATCGCTTTACCGTGCGCATGTCCCACACCGACTACACCCGCATGAGCGCGCTCGGCGTCACCCTCATTGACGAGCTCACCGCCCTCGTGCAAAAGCACGGCACCGAGCAGCGCTACCAGTTCACCGGCGGCATCGATATCACTCTGCAAGACGACCGCAGCCTCAGCGAGGGCATGGTGCAGATCGACTCCAGCTCGGTCAAGAGCAACGTCGCCTGGAGCCCGGTGCTCGACATCAACGGCACCCGGCACCCCCTGGTCAAGGCCCGCACCGTGATCGGCCGTGGTTCCGACGCCGACATCACCGTCGACGACACCGGCACCTCGCGTCGCCACGTCGAAATCCTCTGGGACGGCTCGCGCGCCCAGGTGCGTGACCTCGGCTCCACCAACGGCTCCCAGCTCAATGGCGCCCCGGTCAGCCAGGCCATCCTCGAGCCCGACTCGGTCGTCACCATCGGTCGCACCCGCATCGTGTTCCGCGTGCTCGCCCAGGCCTCACCAGACTCCCGCGAGTACCCGCGCGCCGCGCCGCCGGCCGACCCGCCCACCGAACGCCACGATATGGGCGGATTCTGGGGGCCGAACACATGAACGTCAGCGAACTGACCCTGCTGGTGCTGCGCATCGGTTTTCTGCTCTTGCTTTGGATGTTCATCTTCGGCATCGTCTACGCCCTGCGCAGTGACCTGTTCGGCCAGCGCGTGCGCAAGATGAAAACGGATGCCGCCGCCCCCGCCGCCGCATTCCCGGCATCCGCTGTTCCCGCCGCCGTCCCCGGCCCCGTCGCTGCCCCCGCTGCCGCTGACGCCTTCACGCCGCCCGTCGCGCGCGCCAGCCCGGCGGGCGGGAATTCAGGGGCAGACGGGGGAAGGGCGACTGCCCAGAACACCACCCGCCTGGTCATCACGAGCGGCCCGAAGGCCGGCACGGAGTTTCCGCTCGGCGCCGAAACCATCACCATCGGTCGTTCGAGCGACTCCAGCCTGGTCATCCGCGACGATTACACCTCCACGCACCACGCGCGTCTCATGCTCTGGAACGACGAGTGGATGCTGCAAGACCTGGATTCCACCAACGGCACCTTCCTGGCCGGCTCCCGCGTCACCGTGCCGACCAAAATTCCCCTGAACGCCACCGTGAAGATCGGCGCCACCAGCTTCGAGCTTCGGCGGTAGGTCATGGCGACGGTCAGTCATAGCGCAGCCGCGTCTCACGTCGGCAAGATTCGCTCCAACAACCAGGACTCCGGGTACGCCGGTCGCAGCCTGTTTGTGGTCGCCGACGGCATGGGTGGCCACGCCGGCGGCGACGTCGCGTCGTCGATCGCCACCAAACGCATCATCGAGGCCGACAAGCACTATGCGAGCGCGCAGGACGCCGAATTCGCTCTGCAGGCCGCCCTGATCGGTGCCAACGCCCAGCTGGCCGAGACGGTCTTCGAACACGCCGAACTCACCGGCATGGGCACGACGGTCAGTGCCATCGTGGTGCTTGAGAACGAGGTGGCGATCGCCCACATCGGCGACTCGCGCATCTACCTGCTGCGCGAGCGTGAACTCTCCCAGATCACCATCGACCACACCTTCGTGCAGCGCCTCGTTGACAGCGGGCGCATCACCGAGGCCGAGGCCATGGTGCATCCGCGCCGCTCTGTGCTCATGCGCGTACTCGGCGATGTCGAGGCGAGTCCCGAAATCGACACTTCGATTCTGGCCACGATCGACGGCGACCGCTGGCTGCTTTGCTCCGACGGCCTCACCGGCGTCGTCTCGCACACCGCCATAGCCTCCGCTCTGGCGAGCGGTGCCAGCGCGCAGGATGTCGCCGACCTGCTGGTCAAGGAGAGCCTCGACGGCGGCGCCCCCGACAACGTCACCGTGGTCATCGTCGACATCGGCGCGGGCGACGGCTCCGCGCGCACAGACAGCCCGGTCATCGTCGGTTCCGCCGCGAATCCGCTCGCCTTCGGTGAGGAACCGGGCCGCAACCGTGCCCTGCGCATCCCGGCCCTGCGCCTGCACCCGGTGCGGGAAACCCACTTCGAGCCCGATTCGCAGGATTACCTGTCCGAACTGATCGAAGAGGATGCCCGCCGCGCGCGCCGCCGCAAGGTCACCTGGCTGGTCGGTGTCATTCTGCTGGTGCTCAGCATCGTCACGACCACGATCATCGGCTACCAGTGGACCCAGACCCGCTACTACGTGGGCGTCGACGGTTCGAACGTCGCCATCTATCAGGGCGTGCAGCAGGACATTGGTCCGATCAAACTGTCCAGCGTCTACGAAGACACCGAGCTGAGCCTGTCCGACCTGCGCGTCTATGACCGCCAGCAGGTGGAACAGACCATCAATGCCGGTTCACTGGACGACGCCCTGGCCATCATCGAGCGACTGAAGGGGGCCATCGTTGAGTAAGGCATCCGCTCAAACGGCGCGTCCGGCGGCGACCGAGCCGGTGCGTCGCCTGCGCCTCCCGCAGAAACTGCGCAACCTCGAACTGTTCCTGCTGCTGATCGCGTGCTTCATCAACGCCAGCGCGGTCGTGCTCGTACAACTCGGTGCCCTCGGCGAGCTGGACCCGACCCTCGTGCTGCTCGGCGCCGGCCTGTCGGCCCTGGTGATCACCCTGCACATCGTGCTGCGCTTTGTCGCCCGCGATGCCGACCCGTTCATCCTGCCGATCGCCACGGTGCTCAATGGCATCGGTATCGCCATGATCTACCGCATCGATATCGCCGACAACCAGGGCGGTTGGGAGAGCGCGGCCGTGCGCCAGACGGTCTGGAGTGCCCTGGCTATTTTCAGTGCCATCGTCGTGCTGCTGGTCATCCGCAACCACCGCGTGCTGTTTCGGTACACCTACATTGCCGGTCTCGTCGGTGTGCTCCTGCTCTTTCTGCCGCTCGTTCCGGGCCTCGGCAAGGAGATCAGCGGCGCCAGGGTGTGGATCAGCTTCGGCAATTTCGGCACCTTCCAGCCCGGTGAGATCGCCAAGATCGCCCTCGCCGTGTTCTTCGCCGGCTATCTCGTGCGCAACCGAGACAGTCTCTCCATGGTCGGCAAAAAGTTTCTCGGCGCCCGGTTTCCCCGCTTTCGCGACCTCGGACCGATTCTCATCGTCTGGGCCCTGTCGATGTCAGTCATCATCTTTCAGCGCGACCTCGGCACCGCCCTGCTCTACTTCGGCCTGTTCCTGGTCATGCTCTACCTCGCCACCGGTCGACTGAGCTGGGTCATCCTGGGCATAGGTCTCTTTCTCAGCGGCGCGCTACTGGCCAGCCAGACCCTGGACTACGTCAACGGCCGGTTCACCAACTGGCTGGATGCTCTGAATCCAGACGTCTACGAGGCGAAGGGGGGCAGCTTTCAGCTGGTGCAGGGCCTGTTCGGCCTCGCCAAAGGTGGGCTGCTCGGCACCGGCTGGGGCCAGGGCCGCCCGGAAATCACTCCGGTACCGCAGAGTGACTACATCATCGCGAGCCTCGGCGAGGAACTCGGGCTCGCCGGGCTGTTCGGCATCCTCGCCCTCTACCTACTGTTCGTGGCTCGGGGCTTCCGCATCGGCTTCGCCGGACAGGATGACTTCGGCAAGCTCCTCGCTGTCGGCCTCGCCTTTGTCGTTGCACTGCAGTGCTTCATCGTCATCGGCGGTGTCACCCGGGTCATTCCGCTGACCGGTCTGACCACGCCGTTCCTGGCCGCCGGCGGCTCATCGCTCGTGGCCAACTGGATCATCGCGGCCCTGCTGCTGCGGCTCTCCGACACCGTGCGCAACCAACCCAGGCTGGTGGTCTAAGTGAACCGCGAACTCAAGCGCGTCAGCATCGTCGTGATGCTGATGTTCGTCGCCCTGCTCAGCTCGACCTCGGTCGTGCAGGCCTTCCAGGCCGACAATCTGTCGGCCGACCCACGCAATACCCGCACGCTCTACGACAGCTACCAAGTTGAGCGCGGCGCCATCCTCGTGGCCGGGGAACCGATCGCGCAGTCGATGCCGGCCGACGACGACTACAAATTCTTGCGCACCTATACCAATCCAGAGCTGTACGCACCGATCACCGGGTATATCCCGATCAACGGCGAACCGACCGGCCTCGAGTTCGCCCTCAACGCCGAACTCACCGGGACCTCTAACTCGCAGTTCTTTGACAAGATCAGCGCCCTGGTCACCGGCCAGGACCCGAAGGGCGCAGCCGTCGAGGTCACGATCGATCCGATAGCCCAGCAGGCCGCCTGGGATGCCCTCGGCGATTACACCGGATCGGTCGTCGTCACCGAGCCGGCCACCGGCCGTATCCTGGCCATGGTGTCCAAGCCGAGTTTCAACCCGAACCTGCTCACCGTGCACAACAATGCCGAGGTCACGGCCAGCTACGAAGCGTTGCTGGCCGATCCGAGCGACCCACTGATCGACCGGGCGATCAATTCGCTCAACCCTCCCGGGTCGGTGTTCAAGCTCGTCGTCACCACAGCGGCCTTGGAATCGGGCGACTACACCCCGGAAAGCACCTTTCCCAACGTGGCCGTCTACACGGCGCCCGGCACCACGAGCAAGATCGAAAACTCCAGCGGGGGCACCTGCGGCGCAGGTGACACGGTCACCCTGGCCACAGCGCTCCGGTTGTCCTGCAATATTCCGTTCGCCGAACTCGGCGTCGAACTCGGTGACACCGCTATTCGTGAGACAGCCGAGAAATTCGGCTTCAACAGCAGCTACAGCATTCCCATGAACGTCGCCGGGAGCGTGTATCCGCGTGGGCTCGACGATCCGCAGACCGCGCAGTCGGCGTTCGGCCAGTTCGACGTGCAGGTAACGCCGCTGCAGATGGCCATGGTCAGCGGCGCCATCGCCAACGGCGGCGTCGTAATGGCCCCTAACCTGGTGCAGGAAATTCTCGCGCCCAACCTCAGCGCCATCGAAACCTTCAAACCGGTCGAACTCGGACGGGTGATGAGCGAAGAAACTGCCGCGACGATCACCGCGATGATGATCAACGGCGTTCAGGATGGCGCTGCAAGCAATGCAAGAATAGACGGGGTCGACGTGGCGGGAAAAACAGGCACGGCTCAGAACGGATCAACCGATCCATTCACGTTGTGGTTCACCGGTTTCGCACCGGCGAACGACCCGCAGTATGCCATCACCGTTCTCGTCGAGAACGGCGGGGGAGAAGGACAAACCGGGTTCGGCAACAAACTTGCCGCACCTGTCGCACAGAAAGTACTAGAGGCGGTGCTTAACAAATGAGACCCACAGCAGGCCTCACCTTCGGGGGACGATACGAGCTGCAATCGCGCATTGCGATTGGCGGCATGGGCGAGGTGTGGAAGTCCACCGACCTCGTCATCGGACGCAGCGTCGCCATCAAGATTTTGAAGGACGAGTACCTCGGCGACCCGGGCTTTCTCGAGCGCTTCCGCGCCGAAGCCCGCCACGCCGCTCTCGTCAACCACGAAGGCATCGCGAATGTCTTCGACTACGGCGAAGAAGACGGCAGTGCTTTCCTGGTCATGGAACTCGTGCCCGGCGAAGCCCTGTCCACCATCCTCGAGCGCGAGCACGTGCTGCCGACCGACAAGGTGCTCGACATCGTCGCGCAGACTTCGGCCGCGCTGCACGCTGCCCACGCCGCCGGTCTCGTACACCGCGACATCAAGCCCGGTAACCTGCTGATCACGCCGGAGGGCCGGGTCAAGATCACCGACTTCGGTATCGCCCGCATCGCCGACCAGGTTCCGCTCACCGCGACCGGCCAGGTCATGGGCACCGTGCAGTACCTCTCACCCGAGCAGGCCAGCGGCCACCCGGCGTCACCGACCACCGACATCTACTCCATCGGCATCGTCGCGTACGAGTCCCTCGCCGGCCGACGTCCTTTCACGGGCGAGTCGCAGGTCGCCATCGCCATGGCACAGATCAATGAGATCGCTCCTGACCTCCCGGTGACCGTCTCCGAGCCGGTGCGCAACCTGGTGTTCGCCTGCCTGGCCAAGAACCCGGCCGACCGGCCGGCGTCGGCTGCCCACCTGGCGCGCGCTGCATCCGCTCTGCGTCGTGGTGACGTGGCCGCGGCTGCCGTGGCCGTGCCATCCGTTCTGGGCGGGCTCAGTGCCACCAGCGCCACCATGCTCATGCCCGGCGCCGGAAACGACCAAGCCACGACCATCCTTCCGGCCACCGGTTCCCCCATCACCCGGGCGTCCGCTGCAGCAGCCGCCGAAGCGGAGAAGAAGAAACGCAGCAAGTGGACCTGGCCACTCATCGCGCTCGTCGCCCTGCTCGTAATCGTGCTCACCGGCACGCTCATCGCGCTGTTCACCCAGAACAACGAGACGCCGGTGCCGGCAGCGACGTCGGCGACACCCTCGACCACGCCCACGCCGTCTCCCACACCGACTCCGAGCCCGACACCCACTCCGACCCCCACCAACACCTCGGTCAACCCCGACGACTTCGTCGGCAAGCCAAGCGCCGAAGCCGCAGCTTTGCTCGTCGACATGGGCTTCGTGGCTGACATCGCCAATGGTAATGCCGCCGAGACCAGTGACAACGTCGACAAGGTCTACCGGGTGAACCCCACCGGTCCGGTTCCGGCTGGCACCACCGTGGTCCTCACCGTCTATGGCCCGGTGGCAACGCCGAGCACGCCGACGTCGGCCCCGACGGCGACGCCCTCGCCTGCGGCCCCCGCCGGTACGGTCACGGTCAGCTGGAACGCGCAGACCTGCCCGGCCGGCCAAACCCTGGCCGGTTACGAAATCGCCACCGAGGGCGGTGCCGCCGTCATCACGTCGGCGAACCCGACCAACGCGGAAACGACGACGGGCACCATCACCGCCGGAACCGAGAATTTCAAGGTCAAGTTCCGCTACTTCTGTGGTCAGGTCAGCTCCGAGTTCTCGCCCACGGTCGATGTGAAAGTCACGGGCGACCCAGCTGTCACGGAGTAACTCCCTCATGCCGTGCGGTAAAGTAGCGCTCACTGTGTCCGTCCCGAATACAGTGTCTGATTGTGGGGAGTGCTGTAGTGCCTGACTCTGGTCGTTTGATCGCGGGTCGCTATCGCGTCGGCGCCCTGCTCGGCCGTGGCGGTATGTCCGACGTGCACATCGGCACCGATTCCCGGCTCGGCCGCACGGTGGCGATCAAGCTGCTGAAGTCGACCCTTGCGGCAGACCCGGCCTTTCGCACCCGCTTCCGTCAGGAGGCCCAGGCCGCAGCCCGCATGGCTCACCCGACGATCGTGCGCGTGTTCGACGCCGGCGAAGAGACCGTCACCGATGAGTCCGGCCACGACTCGCAGATTCCGTTCATCGTCATGGAACACGTCGACGGTCGGCTGCTCAAGGACATCATTGGGGAAGGTCCGATCGATTCCATCGAGGCCGTGCGCATCATCGACGGGGTACTGACCGCCCTAGAGTACTCTCACCGGGCTGGAGTCGTACACCGCGACATCAAGCCGGGCAACATCATGATCACCAAGTCCGGCCAGGTGAAGGTGATGGACTTCGGTATCGCCCGAGCCATCTCCGACTCCGCCACGACCGTGGCCCAAACCACCGCGATCCTCGGAACCGCCGCCTATTTCTCCCCCGAGCAGGCCAAGGGCGAGTCCGTCGATGCACGCACCGACCTGTACTCGACCGGTGTGGTGCTGTTCGAAATGCTCACCGGCCGCCCGCCGTTCCGCGGTGATACGCCCGTGGCCGTCGCCTACCAGCACGTCAGTGAGACGCCGGTCAAGCCGTCCGCGATCAACCCCCGTGTGTCTCCGGCCCTCGATTCGGTCGTGCTGCACGCCCTGGCCAAGGACCGTTTTGCTCGCTACCAGAGCGCCGTCGAGTTCCGCAACGATGTCGAGACCGCCGGGTCCGGCCAGATCCCCATCCATCATGCCGGCGAAGACGTCGGCGCTGGATTGTTCGGCGCAGCACCCACCGCCATCACCGGCTCGGCCCTGGCCCTCAAACAGCTCTCCGAAGACCAGACCATGGTGCGCACGCAGCGTCGCCCTCCCGTGATCTGGGTCTGGGCCGGAATCGTCTGCGTCGTCGTTATTGTCGTGGCTGTCATGATCTGGGTGGCGAATCTGCAACCCTCGGTGGAACTGCCCGACAGCTCACGCCAGGTGCCCTCGCTCACCGGCGAGACCTACGATGATGCCCAGAACACCCTCCTCGACCTGGATCTTGCTGCCACCCGTGCCGAAGAGTCGAGCACCACGGTACCCGCCAATCAGGTCATTCGCACAGACCCGCCAGCCGGCACCATCGTCAACCCGTCCGACGTGATCAAGGTCTTCGTTTCGACCGGTCCGGTGCCCGTCGTCGTCCCCGATGTCACCAACCAGACGATAACGGATGCCCAGGCCGCTATCGAAGCGCTCGGTTTCGTCTCCGGGTCGGTCACCGCTGAGAACTCGCCGACCGTGGCCACCGACGTCGTCCTGCGCACCGACCCGGCAGCGGCATCCGCGCAATTCGCCGGGGACACGATCAACTACATCGTGTCGAGCGGACTGGTCACGTTGACGGATCTCACCGGTCAGTCACTCGTCGCCGCGATCGATCTGGTCAGCAGCAATGGCCTCGCGCCCGTCTCCAAGCCCGATCCCACCTGCGCCCAAGAGTCCGGTTCCCCGATCAAGGCGCAGTCCCTGGCGCCGGGCGATGTCCCCCAGCGCTCGGACATCACGCTCACCTACTGCGCCGGCTCCTAGCCCCCTCCCGCTCCTTCTGGACGGGGCTTGGGCCCCGTGCAGAAGGAGACGTCAGGTGAGGCGCAGCAGGGGATGCAGGGACTTTGCGGTCTCCTGGGCGCCCGCGAGGCCGGTCAGGGCCAGCCAGTTGCCGAGCATGCGGTACCCGCCCTCGGTCAGCACCGATTCCGGGTGAAATTGCACACCGAGAATGGGAGCGGATGCGTGGCGTAGCCCCATGATGACACCGCCCTGCGTGCGTGACGTCACCACGAGGTCGCTCGGAACGGTCGACGCGACGACGGCGAGCGAGTGGTACCGGGTGGCCGTGAACGGCTGGGGCACACCCTCATAGAAGTCGCTGCCGTCGTGCGTGATGAGCGACGTCTTGCCGTGCATGAGCTCTTCAGCGTTGGTCACCGTAGCTCCGAAGGCCTCAGCGATGGCCTGGTGCCCGAGGCACACTCCAAAAAGCGGAAGTTCGGCCTCGAGTGCCGCCTCGACCACGGCAATGGACACACCAGCATCTGACGGCTTACCCGGACCAGGTGAGATCAGAACGCCGTCGTAGTCGGAAATGCGGGAGGCGGCATCCGCTTTGTCGAAAGAGTCGTTGCGCACGACATCGGTCTCAGCGCCGAGCTCCATGAGGTACCCATTGAGGGTGTACACAAAGCTGTCGTAGTTGTCGATCACGAGAATACGGGTCATGGGCCGCCCACCGTCGCTTCCTGGTTGTTGAGAATGCCGTCGATCCAGGGATACACCCAGGTGGCCAGCACGGCGAGTACCGCCAGTAACAGGATCAGAACCAAAATGATGCGCACCCAGATTGGCCCGGGAAGAATGCGCCACAGTGCTGCGTAGATGGGAGCCTCCTAGCCCTGGGCTGCGATGATCGGTGCGAGTTCGGCCGGTGCGCCGGCCGAAAGCGGCTGCCACGACTCGAACACGCCGTAGGCGATGATGCGTTCCGCGGTGGAATACAACGGATTACAGCTGGTCAGGGTGATGATCCGGTCGACAGCAGTGGCGTCGGGATTATTCGGAACGGATGCCAGCACCTGCACCTGAGAGGGCGCCACGTACTCGGTATCGCGATACCGGTAGGTGTAATAGCCGTCGGCGGTCTGCACATAGATGGCGTCACCGAGCTGAAGTTCGTTGATCAGGTGCATGCCGCCGCCGAAGGCGCTGCGGTGGGCGGCGATGGCGAAATTGCCCACCCCACCGGGCATCTGAGTGCCGTCGTAGTGCCCGATTCCCAGGCGGTTGCTGTTCAGAACGTCGTGGCCAGTGCCCTCAGCAATGGTGCGGTGATAGTCAGCGCCGAACCGTGGCACATACAACACGGCGAATGCCTGGGCATTGGCCGGAGCGGTAGCCACCATTGGTGCTCCGTAGCCAACCGGTGCAGGTTCTGCACTCGGTTCTGCCGGGTCAGTCGTTGGCACCGGTTCGGGCGTCGACGTGTCCTGTTGGATCCAGTCCTGGCTGATCTGACTGGCAGCATCGGACTGCGAGTTGGCCATGATCATGTCATTCCACCAAAGCTGCCAGCCCAAAAACAGCAACACGAGTGCGCCCGCAGTGATGAGCAGTTCGCCGAGCACGCCGAGCACGCTAATTTTGCCTGATTTCGCCCGGCGCGGGCGCTTGGTGACGATCTCGGTGGGATCGTCGGCCTGGGGACACATAGTGCGAGTCTACCGACCTGAACGGGTACCAGACCTCGCGTCAAATCCACTCAAACAGGCGAAGACGCTAAGATCGCAGAATGGCACGTAAGAATCCCCGCACCCGGCCCGCCCGCACCGACGTTGCCCGCTCGAACGAGGACGCGCCCAATGCCGTCTGGTTCAAGCCGGTCATGTTCGGTTTCATGCTCCTCGGCCTCGCCTGGATCATCGTGTTCTACGTCAGCGGCAGCCAGCTTCCCATTGCGGGGCTTGGCGCCATGAACATTCTGGTCGGCTTCGGGATCGCCTTCATCGGCTTCCTGATGACCACGCGCTGGCGTTAGCCCGGCGACCCTGCACCAACTGTTCGGCCAATGAACGTTGATCCGTTACCGCTGCGTCACCACGGCGTAATAACAAGGGTAATGACACGGGTGTAATTATCCCCATGTGGATAGACCTGTGGATAACTCGCCCTCGCGCAGCGCTCGGTCGGTTAACTCACGAAGAAGCGCGCGAAGCTCAGCAGCACCAACAGTGCGGCGAACGCGCCGATCAGCCCCACCTGCAGGGGCTTCTGACGGATGCGCCGGGTCTGCACGAAGATGAGGCCGAGCACCGCACCGCCGATGATTCCGCCGACGTGCGCCTGCCAGGCAATATTCAGGCCTGGAATGAACCCGATCACGAGGTTGATACCGACCAGCACGAGCAACTGGGTGGCATTGCCGCCGAGTCGGCGTTGAATCACCAGGAACGCGCCCATCAGGCCGAAGATCGCACCGGATGCCCCCACCACGGGAGTGAAGGGATCCGCCAAAAACAGCACCCCGAGTGAACCGGCCAGCGCACTCAGCAGATACAGCGCCAAGTAGCGGCCTCGGCCGAGCAGAGGTTCCAGGAGCTGCCCGAAGATCCACAGCGTGTACATATTCAGCAGCACGTGGAAGATAGAGCCGTGTGCGAGGGCGGTGGTGAGCATGCGCCAGGGTTCAAAACTGCCTGGCTGGGAGAAGAAGCCTGCGTAGATCAGCAAGTTGGTGATCTGATTGCCGAAAACGAACTGCAGAAGGTACACGACGAGCGTTATTCCAATTATGGAATACGTCACGGCAGGCTTCCCGGCGGTCAGTCGGGTGAGCACCGCCGGTTTGGTGCGGGGTGCGTTCTTGCGCTGTTCCTTCATGCACTCGGGGCAGATGACCCCGACAGCGGCCTGGGTCTGGCATTCGGCGCAGATGGTGCGGCCGCAACGCTGGCACAGAATGAAGCTCTGCCGCCCCGGATGACGGTAACAAAAATTCGCCGCCGAGGCCGGCAGATCACTCATTTTCTGTGCAGAGGTACTGGTTAGACGTTCTCGACGGAGACGGTCAGAATCTTGACGTCTTCGAGGGGGCGGTCCCGACCGTCGGTAGCGACCGTGGCAAGCTTGGCGACGATCGCGCGGCTGTCTTCGTCTTCAACGGCACCAAAGATGGTGTGCTTGCCCTGCAGCCAGGTGGTCGGAACGACGGTGATGAAGAACTGTGACCCGTTCGTGCCGTGGCCGCCCTGGATTCCCGCGTTGGCCATGGCGAGCACGTACGGCTTGGTGAAGTCGAGGTCGGGGTTGATTTCGTCATCGAACTGGTAGCCGGGGCCACCGGTGCCCTGGCCGAGCGGGTCGCCGGCCTGAATCATGAAGTCTTTGATGATGCGGTGAAAGATCGTGCCGTCGTAGAGCGGCGTGGTGGAGGCGACGCCGGTGGCGGGGTGCTTCCACTCGAGTTCGCCGGTCGCGAGGCCGACGAAGTTCTTGACCGTCTTCGGCGCGTGATTGCCGAAGAGGTTGACCTTGATCGGTCCGAGGGTAGTGTTCAGGGTGGCGACAGCAGTGTGCTTAGACATACACCGATTCTTGCACAGCTACCTCGACCGAATCTGATTGCCGCCGTGCGCTCCCAGTGCATTCGCTGGCAACTCCGCGATTGAGTGGCAAGATGGGCACTCAGTGGCAAGATAGAGACACATTCGCCACACGACATCGATGGAGGGTCCAGATGAGCCTGTCACGCAAGCGCCGCAAGGAACTCACTCGGCTGCGCAAAAGCGCAGACGAACTATGGAGCCACCAGCAAGAAGTACTGGAGCGAGCAAACGTTCTCGCTCGTCAGGCCGGTCACCAGGCCGGTATTCTTGCTCGCGAAGAAGTAGCTCCGCGCGTACGCGAGAGCTACGACCACTACGTTCGCCCGAGCGTGAACGCCACCCAGGAAGCCGCTGACGGCGTGCGCCGCCGCGTCGTCAACGACGTTCTCCCCGGAATCGGTACCGCCATAGGCACGGTCATGTCCGTCGGTGACGTCGCCCGCGACGCCCGAGTGCGCGCTGCATTAGGTCGCCTCCGTCTGCAGAAGCCGGTTGTGGTCGAACCCAAGGGCCCCGGAGCCGGAACCTACTTCGCCCTCGGCCTGGCCGTGGTCGCCGCCGTAGGCGTCGCCTACGCCGTCTGGCAGACCTTCCGTGCCGACGACGAGCTCTGGGTCGCCGACGACGAGGTTGAACCAGCCGCCAGGCAGGAAGACTAGAGCAGACGCTCGTCCGCTCGTGCAGGGCCCGCATCCACCGGATGCGGGCCCTGCCGCGTTAACGGCGGATGCGGCCGACACGGCCCTGCTGGGAGCCGTACACACGACATCCCAGCGGATGCCCGGCGCCGGCCGGTCACGCAGGCAACAGATTCGTGAGCTGAGGCATCACGCTCGGGCAAAAAGAAGGGCCCGTCCGAAGACGGGCCCTTCACCTGCGTGTGGAGCCACGGGGAATCGAACCCCGGACCTCCTGCTTGCAAAGCAGGCGCTCTACCAATTGAGCTATGGCCCCAATTACCCGACCGGCACGAATGGATAAGCCGGCAGAAGCGGGTGAGAAGTGGTGAATCTGGTGCTGCGTGGGGATACCGGGATTTGAACCTGGGACCTCTTCATTATCAGTGAAGCGCTCTAACCAACTGAGCTATATCCCCCTCTTGGGCAGATTAGAGACTACCGGAATCTGGCCGGAACCTGAAATCGAGCCACCCGTCCAGGCGGAAGAATTACTCGAATCGGGCTGCGAGGGCTGTTTTTGGGGAGAAACAGCCCTCGATCGTTCGGAAAAACTAGTTATTCGTGAAGCCGACGAGCAAGCCGCCGGTTATTTTAACGCTCAGGTTGTAGAGCACCGCGTAGATGGCACCGAGGGCGGTGATCACAACCATGTTCAGAACCGCCACGACGACTGCGAAGCCCATGACGTTGCCGATGGAGAGGATGGCGGCCAGGTCGGCCGATTCTCCCGCGACGGTCGCGTACAGCTCGTCGACCTTGGTCAGCACCTCGGTCTGCACCAGCACGGTGTAGGTGAAGAAGGTGGCCACGATCGTGACGATAGCCAGGCAGACCGCCACCAGGAATGACAGCTTCACGCTCGACCAGAAGTCGACGTAGACCAGTTTGAGGCGAACCTGCTTGCTCGCGGTCTTGCGAGTGGATTTCTTGGCGAGCTTTTCGGCGACGCTACTCATTCGGTGTCTCTACTTTCCCTGAATCCGCGTTCGGAGCAGTGCCCTCTGCAGCACTGGTGTCGACGGTACCAGCCGTGGCATCGGCAACCGCTGCGCCCTCTTCGTCCGTGGCGACCAGATTACGTTCGATGTTTTTCGCGATGGAAATGATTCGATCTTCATCCGCGAATTTCGCGAACACAACGCCCATCGTGTCCCGGCCCTTGGCTGGAACCTCGGCGACGAATGAGCGTACCACCTTGCCGCTGGCAAGAACCACAAGGACCTCGTCCTCGGGGTTCACAATCAACGAGCCAACCAGATCACCGCGGTCGTCGTTGAGCTTGGCCACCTTGATGCCGAGGCCCCCACGATTCTGCAGGCGGTACTGGTCAGCGGCGGTGCGCTTGGCGTAACCACCCTCGGTCACCACGAAGACGTAGCCGTCATCATTGATAACGGATGCGTCCAGCAGGGTGTCCTCGCCGCGAAAGTGCATTCCGATCACGCCCGACGTGCTGCGGCCCATCGGGCGCAGCGCCTCATCGGTGGCGGTGAAGCGAATCGACATGCCCTTGCGAGAGACCAGCAGCAGGTCGGAATCATCTTCGACCAGCAGCGCGGAGACGAGCTCGTCGCCCTCACGTAGCTTGATCGCAATAATGCCGCCAGTGCGGTTGGTGTCGTACTCACTGAGCGCGGTCTTCTTGATCAGGCCGTCGCGGGTGGCGAGGGTCAGATACTGGGCCACCTCGTAGTCGCGAATGTCGAGGATCTGCGCGATTTCTTCACCCGGCTGCAGGGCGAGCAGGTTGGCGACGTGCTGGCCCTTGGCGTCCCGTCCCGATTCCTGCGCCTCATAGGCCTTGGCCCGATAGACCCGGCCGGTGTTGGTGAAGAACAGCAGCCAGTGATGCGTCGTGGTGACGAAGAAGTGTTCGACCACGTCGTCGGCGCGCAGCTGGGCACCCTTGACACCCTTGCCGCCACGGTGCTGGTTGCGGTAGTTGTCGCTGCGGGTGCGCTTGATGTAGCCGCCGCGGGTGACGGTGACTACCATCTCCTCTTCGGGAATGAGGTCTTCGATCGACATGTCGCCGTCGAAACCGAACATGATCTCGGTGCGGCGGTCGTCGCCGAACTTGGCGGTGATCTCGGCGAGTTCTTCGCTGATGATCGTGCGCTGGCGCTCGGGGCTGGCCAGGATCGACTTGAACTCAGCGATCTGCAGTTCGAGTTCGGCGGCCTGGTCGATGATCTTCTGACGTTCCAGAGCGGCGAGACGGCGCAGCTGCATGGTGAGAATCGCGTCGGCCTGCAGCTTGTCCACGTCGAGCAGGGCTATCAGGCCTTCGCGGGCGTCGTCGACAGTGTTGGACCGACGGATGAGCGCGATCACCTCGTCGAGTGCGTCCAGCGCCTTGAGGTAGCCGCGCAGGATGTGGGCATCCGCTTCAGCCTTATTCAGGCGGAACTGGGTGCGCCGAACGATGACCTCGATCTGGTGCGCAACCCAGGCCGAGATGAAGCCATCGAGGGAGAGGGTGCGCGGCACGCCGTCGACGATGGCGAGCATGTTGGCGCCGAAGTTCTCCTGCAGCTGGGTGTGCTTGTACAGGTTGTTCAGAACTACCTTGGCAACGGCATCGCGCTTGAGCACGATCACGAGGCGCTGGCCGGTGCGACCACTAGTCTCATCGCGAATGTCCGCGATGCCGGTGATCTTGGCGTCCTTGACCAGGTCGGCGATCTTGATCGCCAGGTTGTCCGGGTTCACCTGGTAGGGCAGCTCGGTGATCACCAGGCAGGTGCGCCCCTGAATCTCTTCGATGCTCACCACGGCCCGCATCGTGATCGAGCCGCGACCGGTGCGGTAGGCATCCTGAATTCCCTTGACGCCGAGGATCTGCGCGCCGGTGGGAAAGTCGGGGCCCTTGATGCGCGCAATTAGCGCTTCGAGCAGTTCTTCGCGGCCGGCGTCGGGGTTGTCGAGGTACCACTGGGCACCAGCAGCAACCTCGCGCAGGTTGTGCGGGGGAATGTTGGTGGCCATACCGACGGCGATACCCACCGAACCGTTGACCAGCAGGTTCGGAAAACGGGCCGGCAACACGGTCGGCTCGAGCGTGCGGCCGTCGTAGTTGTCTTGAAAATCGACGGTGTCTTCGTCGATGTCGCGCACCATCTCGAGGGCGAGCGGAGCCATCTTCGTTTCGGTGTATCGCGGGGCAGCGGCACCATCGTTGCCGGGGGAACCAAAGTTTCCCTGGCCCAGGGCGAGCGGATACCGCAGGCTCCACGGCTGAACGAGGCGCACCAGGGCGTCATAAATGGAAGAGTCACCGTGCGGGTGGAACTGGCCCATCACGTCGCCGACGACGCGGGCGCACTTGGAGAACGCCTTGTCGGGCCGGTAGCCGCCGTCGAACATGGCGTAGATCACGCGGCGGTGAACCGGCTTCATGCCGTCACGCACGTCGGGAAGTGCGCGCCCGACGATGACGCTCATCGCGTAGTCGAGGTAGGAGCGCTGCATTTCCAGCTGCAGGTCGACCTGGTCGATCTTGCCGTGCTGCACGAGGTGGGCGGCCTTAGCGGCCGCGGTTGCCGCCGTCTCTTCGGCGTTGGGCTGGCCCGTGGTGTCGTCAGATGTCAAGGAAACGCACGTCCTTCGCGTTTTTCTGGATGAAGTTGCGTCGTGATTCGACGTCTTCGCCCATCAGGGTGGAGAAGATTTCGTCGGCGGATGCCGCGTCGTCCAGGGTGACCTGCAGCAGGGTGCGGGATTCGGGGGCCATGGTGGTTTCCCACAGCTCCTTGTAGTCCATCTCGCCGAGGCCCTTGTACCGCTGGATTCCGTTGTCCTTCGGGATGCGCTTGCCGGCGGCGGCACCGTCGGCGAGGAGTGCGTCGCGCTCGATGTCGGAGTACACGTACTGGTGCGGCGAGTTGCTCCACTTGAGCCGGTACAGCGGCGGCTGGGCCAGGTACACGTAGCCGAGGTCGATCAACGGGCGCATGTAACGGAACAGCAGGGTCAGCAGCAGGGTGGTGATGTGCTGCCCATCGACGTCGGCGTCGGCCATCAAAACAATCTTGTGGTAACGAACCTTGTCTGGGTTGAACTCTTCACCGATGCCAGCGCCGAACGCGGTGATCATGGCCTGCACCTCGTTGTTGCCGAGGGCACGGTCGAGTCGGGCCTTCTCCACGTTGAGGATCTTGCCGCGCAGCGGCAGAATCGCCTGCGTTTCGGGGTTACGGCCCTGCACTGCTGAACCGCCAGCCGAGTCGCCCTCCACGATGAAAATCTCAGAAATCGACGGGTCTTTGCTCTGGCAGTCCTTGAGCTTGCCCGGCATACCGCCACCCTCGAGCAGTCCCTTGCGGCGCGCGGTTTCACGGGCCTTGCGGGCTGCCATGCGGGCGTTGGAGGCCTGCAGGGATTTGCGGATGATCTCGCGTGCCGGGTTCGGGTTGCGGTTGAACCAGTCGGTGAGCTGGTCGTTGGCGACCTTCTGCACAAACGACTTCGCCTCGGTGTTGCCGAGTTTGGTCTTGGTCTGGCCCTCGAACTGCGGTTCGGCGAGCTTGATCGATACGACCGCGGTCAGTCCCTCACGCACGTCATCGCCGGTGAGGTTGTCATCCTTCTCTTTCAGGATGCCTTTCTCCCGGGCGTACTTGTTCACGAGCGTGGTCAGCGCGGCGCGGAACCCCTCTTCGTGCGTGCCACCCTCGTGGGTGTTGATGGTGTTCGCGTAGGTATGCACACTCTCGGTGTAAGCCGTGGTCCACTGCATGGCCACTTCGAGGGCCATCTTGCGCTCGTGATCTTCCCACTCGAACGAGATGATCTCGTCGTTGACCAGGTCGGCCTTCTTGGCACGGTTCAAGTACTCGACGTAGTCGACGAGACCCTGATCATATTTGAAGGTGTTGCTGACGACTTTGCCGTCGTCGGTGCGGTGGGCTTCACGCTCGTCAGTGAGGGTGAGGCGCAGTCCCTTATTGAGAAAGCCCATCTGCTGAAACCGTGCGCGCAGGGTTTCATAGTCGAACTCGATCGTCTCGAAGGTTTCCGCACTCGGCCAGAAGGTGATGGTCGTGCCGGTTTCGTCGTTGGCCTCGCCCTGCTCGAGGGGAGCATTCGGAACACCGTTGGCGAAACTCTGGCGCCAGATGAACCCCTGGCGACGAACCTCGACTTCAAGGCGGCTCGACAGGGCGTTGACGACGGAGCTTCCGACGCCGTGCAGGCCACCGGAGACGGAGTAGCCGCCTCCGCCGAACTTGCCGCCGGCGTGCAGCACGGTCAGCACGACCTCAACGGTCGACCGACCCTCTGCCTTGTGAATATCGACCGGAATTCCACGGCCGTTGTCTTCGACGCGGATCGCGCCGTCGGCGAGAATGCGAATGTCAATGGTGTCGCAGTGTCCGGCGAGAGCCTCATCGACGGAGTTGTCGACGATCTCATAGACCAGGTGGTGCAGTCCGCGCGGTCCGGTGGATCCGATGTACATTCCGGGTCGCTTGCGAACGGCTTCCAGGCCTTCGAGTACCTGGATATCATCGGCACCGTACTCGTGCTCCGGCTCCCGCTCCGCCACGGCTGGGGATATATCTGGGGAGGTGCGTTCGGGCGTCGGTTCAACTGTCATCTGAAATTAGGCTCCTGACCATCGCACGGGCGACCATTCAGTCTACCAAACGGGGGGAGACGAACCGGCCATAATCGCCGTTTGACGCGTTTTGTTCAAGGGGTGACCTTAATTGTCGGGTTACCCGTAGGTATCGCGCGGACCACGCCCTGGAATTGATCTGGGACCCTTTTTCCAGGACGGAGCGTTGGGCCCTTGGAAACGAATTGATTGAATGCCCGCGTCTGGGTACCGATGCGCAATGTGTTCCATGATCACATTGCGCATCAGGCGCAATTGGGTGGCCCAGGCCGTGGATTCACAGTGCACCGTGAGCACACCGTCATCGATACCGGCCGGGGTCGAATGGTTGGCGGTTTCTTCACCGGCCAGCTCGGTCCAGGACGCCAGAAGTTCGGACTGGGCCAGCGGTGAATTCCAGCCCAACTGCATGGTCAGCGAATTGATCGTGTCACCCAGACCTCGCGGGTCGCGGCCGATCCCGAAGGGAACACTCGAGCCGACTACTGGCGCAATTCGCTTACGGCCGCGTGAGCGTCTGGCGTTGGGATCACCGAAAACACTCTTGAAGCGCAGATAGACCTGCGCTGCTTCACTGGTACCCGATTCCACCGAACCGACGGTCCCAGTTGTTTCACGTGGAACATTTTCTTCAGCCATCGATGACCGCTCCGGCATGAATGTGAATAGTGTGCGCAACGAGGGCGGGCGGAACATCCTCGAGTACCGCGGCGGTAATCAAAACCTGTTCGAACGACCCGATCGCAGCGGCCAACCGGGCCCGACGCTGCAGGTCGAGCTCGGCAAAGACGTCATCGAGAATCAGGACCGGGTCACCGCTGGCTGACTCCTGCCGCAACAGCTGAGCGGATGCGAGTTTCAAGGACAGTGCGAACGACCACGACTCCCCGTGGCTGGCGTAACCCTTGGCCGGCAAGGCATTGAGCATGAAGACCAGATCGTCGCGGTGGGGTCCGGCAAGGGTGATACCCCGCTCCAATTCGCGTTTTCGCAGTCCGACCAGCGCCGTTCGAAAGATCTCATTGGTAGACGACTCCACCGAAGCCGCAGATTGCGGGACGCTGGCCGGGAGAACGCCGAGATCGGCGTCTTCGTCGGCGCCCAGGATGCTGAGGCTCGCCACCAACGCCGGACCATGATCTTCATTCACGACAGCACGATAGGCCGCCCGCAACGGTTCACCAAGCTGTTGCACGAGTTTGGCGCGCTCGTCGATGATTTCCGAGCCGAACTCCACCAGCCGTTCGTCCCAGATATCGAGTGTGGAGAGTTGGTTGCCGCGCACTCCCGAGGCCCGGGCCGACTTGAGCAGGGTATTGCGTTGTTTGAGCACCCGGTCGTAATCACTGAGCACTGCGGCCAGCCGCGGGCTGCGCAGCACCAACAGCTGATCGAGAAACTTACGACGCCCCGAAGGGTCGCCACGCACCAGGGCAAGGTCTTCCGGAGCAAACACCACACTCGAAAAATAGCGGGGCAGATCGCGGGTCTTGATGACTGACCGGTTGACCTGCGCTCGGTTTTGCCCGGAGCGGTTCAGCTGCACTTCGGCGAGGATATCCCGGCCGTTGTATTCGAGTCGGGCCCGAATAATGCCGGCATCCTGCCCGGAGCGAATCATGGCCTTGTCGGTGGAGACTCGGTGCGATCCGAGCGTGCTGAGAAAGCCGAGCGCTTCGACCAGGTTGGTTTTGCCCTGGCCGTTCCGGCCGACGATGAGGTTCGGGCCCGGAACGAAACCAACCTCGGCGTTCGCATAGTTGCGAAAGTCGGTCAGCGAGAGGTGAGTAACTCGCACCGTTGTTAGCGCAGGAGCAGGTTGGGCTGCAGCAGGTATTTGTAGCTGTCCACTCCGGCCTGCTCGCGCGAGGTCTGGCTGGTGATCAATACCGGCCCGGGCTTATTCGGGTTTTCCGTTTTCGTGAACGAGATGCGCACGAATTCGGAGTGCACAGCGCTGAGCCCGTCCAGGAGAAACTGCGGCTTGAGTGAGACGACGGTCTCGGTGCCGGAGAGAATGGCATCGATGGTTTCCGAAGCCTGGGCCTGCTCGGATCCTACGGCTTCGAGGGTGACTCCGGAGGCGTCGAAAGTGAAGCGCAGCGCGGCCTCACGTTCCAACACGAGCTGCACACGGCGGGTGGCTTCGATCAGGTCCGCCGTGTTCATCACCGCGTAGTTGTCAACGGTGGCCGGGAACAGGCGACGAACGGGAGGAAAATTACCCTTGATCAGCAGCGACGTGACGGTCTTCTTGTTCGCGGTGAACGCGATCAGTTCGCGGTCGTCGCTATTGGTGATAGAAACCGAAATGGTTCCGCTGTGACCGAAAGTCTTACCGACCTCCTGCAGGGTACGGGCCGGCACGAGTGCGGTGATCGTTCCTGCTTCATGGGGGGCGGTGTTGCTGCCCGGATCCCAGTCGATTTCCCGAACCGCGACACGGTACCGGTCGGTGGCTACGAGGCTGAGGCTATTTTCGGTGACCTCGAGCTGCACCCCGGTGATGACTGGGGTGACGTCGTCCCGCGAGGCAGCGACGGCAACCTGAGCGACAGCCGCAGCAAATTCCTCAGCCGGTACGAGGCCGGACTGGGTGGTGACCACGGGAATGCTCGGGTATTCCTCAACCGGCATGGACAGCAGGGTGAAGGTGGCCGAGCCACAGCTGACCTTGATGCGCGAATTTTCCGTGGAAAACCGAACAGGAGCGTTGGGGAGACGGCTGGCGATTTCGGCGAGGAGCCGGCCGGAGACGAGAACTTTTCCGGTCTCTTCAACTTCGGCGACGATCTCGGTCTGGGCAGAGACCTCGTAGTCGAACGACGACAGAATCAAGCCCGTTGCTGTCGCCTCGATGAGTACACCACTCAGAATCGGCAGCGTCGTGCGTTGGGGCAGAAGTTTGACCGCGAAGGAAACTGCTTCGCTGAAGACATCCCGATTGGCCTGAAATCTCACGAAACATTCCTTGCGTTCGACGGGCGGATGGGTGGGCCTCAATGCTAGCTGTTGTCACAGGTCTATTCGTTACCGTGCTGCTCTGAGGGCCCCGGCTCTCAAGGTTGTCGGCTGGATCAAGGTTAAAGAATTCTTGTTAATCTTCTTAACCGTTGTGGAAACTGTGGATAACTCTGTGAAAACCGCTCAGGCATTGGGAACTACACGTTTGTAAGTTGTGGGCGAGCTGTGGAAGTTTGTCATTCGTTTGAGCAAGCGCAACTCGTGATAATTACAAGTTTCTACAGGCAGGCCTCGAGTTTCTACAGGCGACGACCGGTTGTGTGAGTTAATTCCACAGGGTTATCCACAGGTGTGAAAACTAAAAAAATTTCAGCCCCTCCGGGTCAGAACTCGTTCGAGCTTCCGGTGGGGCCGAAATTTTACTTTGGACAGGCCTACTTGTCTCGGTGATCTAGCTGCCGCGAGGGGTCGGTATTTTGCTGTTAGGACCTACTTGTATCGGTGATCCTGCTTGATGCGATTGGTGAGCTCGGTTACCTGGTTATAGATCGACCGACGCTCCTTCATGAGTTCGCTGATCTTCTTATTCGCGTACATCACCGTGGTGTGGTCCCGGTTACCGAAGAGCTGACCGATCTTGGGGAGGGAGAGGTTGGTGAGCTCACGACACAGGTACATGGCTATCTGGCGTGCAGTGGCAATCGCTTGCGAGCGGCTCGACCCGTATAGGTCGTCGACTGATAGTTTGAAGTAGTTGGCCGTGTTCGTAATGATGTCGACCGGGGCGATGACGTTGTCCTCATCCAGGGTGATGAGGTCTTTCAACACCGTCTGCACCAGGTCCATGTCCACCGGCGTGCGATTGAGGCTCGCAAAGGCGGTGACCCGAATCAATGTTCCTTCCAACTCGCGAATATTGGAGGAAACCTTTGACGCCATGAACTCGAGAATGTCGTGGGGAACCTGCAGCTTCTCGCTCTGGGCCTTCTTGCGCAGAATAGCGATGCGGGTTTCGAGGTCGGGTGCCTGGACATCCGTGATCAGGCCCCACTCAAATCGACTGCGCATGCGGTCTTCGAAGCCGGTCAGATGCTTCGGCGGCAGGTCGCTCGTGATCACCACCTGCTTGTTATGGTCGTGCAGCGTGTTGAAGGTGTGAAAAAAGGCTTCCTGGGTTTCAGCTTTGTTCTGCAGAAACTGAATGTCATCGATCATGAGGATGTCGATGTTGCGATATCGGGCCTGAAATGCCGAGCCTCGGTTGTTCGCGATCGAATTAATGAAGTCGTTGGTGAACTCTTCGGAGCTGACATAACGTACGCGGATGCCCGGGTACAGACTCATGGCGTAGTGACCGATTGCGTGCAACAGGTGAGTTTTGCCGAGCCCCGATGATCCATAGATGAAGAGAGGGTTGTAGGCCTTCGCCGGAGCTTCGGCCACGGCCACGGCAGCCGCGTGCGCGAATCGGTTGGACTGGCCGATCACAAAGTTGTCGAAACTGTATTTGGGGTTGAGTCGGGTCTCGTGCGGCTGCGCCGGAACGGCACCTTCGAATACCGATTGCGGCGGGGCTGGGGTGATGACATCGGGTGGGGTCAGTGTCTGTTGCACCGGGCGCAGGGATTCCTGCTCGAGCTCCGGGTTGACGACCACATAGAAGGTCGACACCGCAGTGGCTTCGTCGAGCTGACCCATCGCGGTCAGTAGGGGAACCCGCATTCGCTGATTGAGCATGCTGGCCGTGAACTCGTTCGGCACTTCGAGATAGAAGGTACCGGCGGCGATGCCCTTCGGCTCGACCAGACTGAGGAACCCGTAGAGCATGGGGGTGATCGTGGCGTCGGATTCCAACGTGGTCAGAACGGACCGCCAGGTTTCAGCTATCGGCGCTTCTACGTCTGCCATTGTTCCTACAATCTGTGTATTTCGGTGTTTCGCTACTGGACCGCGGCGGACGGGTGCGGGGCCGCTGTTGAACACCGGCAAGCCGCCGTCAGTTGGCCCGCACTGCGGGCGTTTTGGGGCCTGGTTCGAAATCTGGGTTCGAGTTCATCGTTAAAGTTATCCACCGCTTGTGTATAAAACCGACCTAATTCTCAGGTTGATGTCACCAACCTGTGGATAACTTGTCTTCACGGTAGTCAATCCCGCTCAGCGAGGCGAATTCAGCGGTGAATCGGCTTCTCCGGTTGGTATCTGTGTTGGAGTCATTATTGTGGAGAATCGGCCGATTCGGGGCCTGAGTTTGACCAGACGTGGCCGAGGCCGTAGTTTTAATCAGTTGACCCCATCCCGCGGGCTTCTAACTTCTGTGCGCGCTGCTGTTTAGGCCGAGGGGAATTTGGCCAGCGGTGATTCAAATACGTGGAGATTGAACTATGAGCAAGAGAACCTTCCAGCCGAACAACCGTCGTCGCGCCAAGGTGCACGGCTTCCGTCTGCGCATGCGCACCCGTGCGGGCCGCGCCATCCTTGGTGCTCGCCGTCGCAAGGGTCGCACCGAACTCTCCGCGTAGGCCAGAGTCTGCCTAGGTTCGTTGTGGTCGCCGGATTCTCGTGCTCGCTCACGTAAATCGCATCACGAGCGGCAGCGACTATCAAGGCGTCGTTCGGCGCGGTATGCGGATCGTTGGTGCGCACACCGTTCTCTATGTACGAAAGAGCGCTGAGGTTCCTTCGGGTGCCGCTGGCGTTCCGGTACGGTTCGGCTTCATTGTCGCAAGGAATGTGGGTGACGCCGTGAGGCGCAATCTCGTTCGCCGCCGCCTCAAGGCGGTTACGTACGAACTGCTCTCCCTGGTTCCGCCAGGAACGGATGTCGTCATCCGCGCTTTGCCGACGGCGCAAGGTGCGGCGTGGCAGACGCTGTACGAAGAAGTCCAACGCTCGCTTGCTCGCCCGCTCCCGGCGCGGAAGGGCAGTCCGGGGCGATGAACTCGATACTCGCGACGATCATCCTGATACCCCGCAATGTGGGTGTCGTAATTCTTCGCGTATATCGCGCTGTAATCTCTCCGCTGTATGGAGATGTGTGCCGGTTTTACCCGTCTTGTTCGGCCTACGCACTGGGAGCCGTTCAGGAACACGGACTAGCGTGGGGTTCGGCTCTCACTGCGCGCAGACTGAGCCATTGTCATCCGTGGTCAGAAGGCGGCATTGATGATGTACCGCTCAAGAGCAAACGTCGCTACCGCGTGACGAAGTTCGGTTTTGTTGTCGCACCTAGCCACGGAAAGGGCTAACCCACAGTATGGACCTCATAGGTACGATCCTCTGGCCTCTGAAATGGGTGGTCGAGCTGCTGCTCGTGGCCTTCCACTGGCTCTTTTCGCAGATGGGAATCGCGGGACTGGGCTACGACGACGGTCTCACTTGGGTGTTGTCCATCGTCGGCCTCGTTCTGGTCGTGCGGGCCGCCCTCATTCCCATCTTCGTGCGGCAGATCAAGAGCCAACGCAAGATGCTCGAGGTTGCCCCACAGCTCAAGAAGATCCAGGACAAGTACAAGGGCAAGAAGGACCAGTTCTCGCGTGAGGCAATGTCCCGCGAGACCATGGCCATGTACAAGAAGACGGGTACCAACCCGCTGAGTTCCTGCCTGCCGCTGCTGTTGCAGATGCCGATTTTCTTCGCCCTGTTCTCGGTGCTGAACGACGCCCAGCGCTCCAACGCCGGTGTCGGGCCGCTCAATCAGAGCCTCGCCGAAAGTTTCGGAAACGCGACCCTGTTCGGCAACGCTCCTCTGCACGACACGTTCGCCTCACAGTGGTCGCTGTGGACCTCGGGCCAGCCGTTCAACGTCACCGTTATGATCATCGCTGCCACCATGGTTGTGCTCATGACCGCGTCGCAGTTCATCACTCAGCTGCAGATCGTCTCCAAGAACATGTCGCCGGAGACCAAGGCGAGCCCCATGTTCAAGCAGCAGCGCATCATGCTTTACCTGCTCCCTCTGGTCTTCGCCTTCTCCGGTGTCGCCTTCCCGCTCGGTGTCATGTTCTACTGGCTGACCTCGAACTTCTGGACCATGATCCAGCAGTTCCTGGTCATCCGAAACATGCCGACGCCAGGCAGTGAAGCCGCCAAGGCCCGCGAAGAGCGTTTGGCACGGAAGGGCAAGCTCATCGCGACGGATGGTGACATCATTGTCGTGGAAGAACCCGCCAAACCCGTGCAGCGCCAGCAACCGGTCGGTAAGGCCCGCGCCAAGAAGCAAACCGGCCCGAAAAAGTAGTGGAGAACACCGTGACGGACAAGACCGGCCTCACTGAGGTAGACACTGTCGCCAGCGCTGCTGTCGCCAGCAGCGCCGTTCCTACTGCCCCCGCCACACCAGCGGATGCCTCCCCCACGTCGCCCGAGACGGGTAGCCTGGCCGAGGCCCCCCTCACGACCGATCAGCTCGAGCGCGAGGGTGACATCGCCGCGGACTACATCGAGGAATTCCTCGATATCTGCGACCTCGATGGTGACATCGACATTGATGCCCGCAACGGTCGGGCTTACCTGTCAGTCAAGGCCTCGGATGCGGACAACCTGCGCGTGCTCTCCAAGCCGGAAACGGTCAACGCCCTGCAGGAACTGACGCGTCTTGCCGTACAGAGCAAGACGGGTTCATTCTCGCGTTTGATCCTGGATATCGGTGGATCCCGCGAGGTGCGCGAAGTTGAACTCGCCACCCTCGTGGCGCGTGCTATTGCGCGCATAGAAGGCGGCGCGACCGAAGCCGACCTGCCTGCTATGTCATCCTACGAGCGCAAACTCGTGCACGACATCGTTGCCGCCAGTGGTGGCTACCGGTCCGAGTCCTCGGGCGAGGGTCGCGACCGCCACACCGTCATCACCGCAGCGTAGTCTCGTTGGTCATGTCGCAATCTGTCACGCCGGAGCCGATCGATGCCGTACCTGGCACCACCGAGATCGTCGAGCTCGAAGCTGAGCCAGCCGCTGCGGCCGATCTTTTTGGTCTCCAGATCGATGTGATTCGTGCGTTCACTAGTAATTTGGCTGATCAGGGCGAAATACTGGGTCTGATTGGGCCGTTGGAACTCCCCCGCCTCTGGTCGCGCCATATTCTTAATTGCGCAATTGTGGCGCCACTATTGCGTCCAGGTCTCGTGGGCGACGTCGGGTCAGGCGCGGGCCTACCCGGTCTGGTTCTGGCCATCGCGCGACCCGATGTGAACTTCGTGCTGATCGAGCCGATGGAACGTCGGGTGGCTTGGTTGAATGACCAGGTAGCAGCCCTGCACTTGACGAACGTGACCGTTGTGCGGGCGCGTGCCGAAGAGGCGCGGCTCGCGGATCCGCTCGATCAGGTTACCGCACGCGCCGTCAGTGCCTTCAGTAAGCTCATTCCCCTGACAGCGCCCTTGCTGCGCACCGGCGGTGAGCTCATCCTCATGAAGGGTGAGGGAGCAGAGCGTGAGGTTGCCGCCGCTGCAAAGACCATTCGCAAGTATCGTCTGCGCAATGTTGAGGTCATTACCCTCGGCGCGGGCGTGCTGCCGGAGGTAACCCGGGTCATCCGGGCTACAGTGGACTAGTCCCGAGTGTCGCCAAATTTGGTGTTCGGGAGTCCCTTTCGGGTGGCTCATCAACCGTCGAGCGTAAAGGTTTCACGTGAAACATCCTGCTGAAGATCAGCGCACCGGTAAGGCGGCGGGGTTCGACGGTACAACGCCGCTCGCCCGCGAAATCGCTGAGCTGACGCGACGGCGCCAGGTCATCGCGGCCGGCGAACTGCCCAAACCCGAGAAGACCCGGGTGTTGACGATCTCCAACCAGAAGGGCGGGGTCGGTAAGACCACGACCGCCGTCAATCTGGCTGCTGCACTCGCGCGGCAGGGTGCTCGCGTTTTGGTCATCGACCTGGACCCGCAGGGGAATGCGTCAACCGCCCTCGGCGTGGAGCACCGTGCCGAGACGCCGAGTGTGTACGACGTCATCATCAACGACATGCCCATGGACGAGGTCGTGCAGAAGAGCCCCGAGTTCGGCGCCCTGTTCTGTGTACCAGCCACGATTCACCTGGCCGGGGCTGAGATCGAACTGGTTTCACTCGTCGCCCGCGAGCAGCGCCTACGCCGCGCGCTTGATCTCTACCTCGCCGAGATGACTGAACCCTACGACTACGTCTTCATTGATTGCCCGCCCTCGCTCGGGCTGCTGACCATCAATGCCTTTGTGGCCGCCCGCGAGGTTCTCATTCCCATCCAGTGCGAGTACTACGCGCTCGAAGGACTCAGCCAGCTGCTCAAAAACATCGCTCTGATTGAGAAGCATCTCAACCCCGACCTGGTCGTTTCGACCATTCTGCTGACCATGTATGACAGCCGCACCAATCTGGCGACCCAGGTTGCCCAGGAAGTGCGCGATCACTTTCCAAAAGAGGTCTTGAATACCGCGATTCCGCGCTCTGTACGCGTTTCTGAGGCCCCGAGCTACGGTCAGAGCGTCGTCAGCTACGACCTCAACTCCGCAGGATCGCTCTCCTACCTCGAAGCAGCAGCAGAAATGGCCCATCGAGGTGCTCCCCGAACCGAAGATAAGCCCCAAATGAAAGATAAGCACTAATGGCGAAAAGAACCGGCCTCGGCCGCGGTATCGGCGCACTCATCCCGGTGCAGGACGACGCGTCGGCTCCCCGGCCGGTTGACGTCTTTTTCCCGCGTAGTGTTTCACGTGAAACGGATGACTCCCCCGAGCTCGTTCCCGTTCCCGGAGCGCGTCTGGCCCACCTGAACCCGCAGGACATCGTACCCAACCGCGCCCAGCCGCGCACTATTTTCGACGAGGATGACCTCGCTGAACTCGTGCACAGCATTCGCGAAGTCGGAGTGCTGCAACCGATCGTTGTGCGGCCATTATCGGATGAGCCGGGCAAGTACGAACTCGTCATGGGCGAGCGTCGTCTTCGCGCGACCAAGGAGGTTGGGCTCGACAGCATTCCAGCTGTCGTTCGAGAGACCGCCGATGTCGATATGCTGCGCGACGCGCTGCTGGAAAACCTACACCGCGCCCAGCTGAATCCGCTCGAAGAGGCATCCGCTTACCAGCAGCTGCTCGCTGACTTCGATATCACACAGGAAGAATTGGCGACCAGAATTGGTCGATCGCGGCCGCAGATCACCAACACCCTGCGTCTGCTGAAGCTACCGGAACCGGTGCAGCTGCGAGTTGCGGCCGGCGTGCTCTCGGCTGGCCATGCGCGGGCGATTTTGTCAGTGGGTGACCTGGCTGGCATGCTTCGCTTGGCCGACAAGATCGTCGAAGAGGAGCTCTCGGTGCGGGCGGCCGAGGCCGCGGCGACATCCGTGCCAAGACTGATTAAGGCTAAACCACTTCCTGGTCGACGCCAGGGGCACCTCGATGAAATCGCTGAGCACCTCGGAGAACGACTCGACACGCGCGTCAAAATCAATCTTGGGGCTAGAAAAGGCCAGATCACAGTTGATTTCGCCACAATTGGCGATCTTAACCGCATTCTTACCGTTCTCGGCGAACCGGCCTTTAGCGCGAGCTAGTTCATCCTCCGGTGGTCAGTTTCACGTGAAACATGGCGCACTCCGGGGCATTTTTCGCTGTGAACCGCCCCACGGTTCAGGGCGAACCATTTACTGCGGTCCGTGGCTTGGTTGATGTCCTCGATGGCGCTTGCACCGGCGCGGCGGGCGTCGACGGGTCATTCGCTCCCTACTCAGGCATCGAGGCCTTTCAGGGGCCTCTCGCGAAAAGCGTGCGCGAGTCCCCTGAAAGACCTCGAAACTCGCAACTTGCGCGAAAAACCCGTCGCCCCTATGTGGCTGAAATCACTCTGCCCACACTGTGGGCAGAGCTTGTCGAGACGTCCATCGCCCTACCGATGGGCTGGTTTGCGGGGGTCTTGTCGCGATGTTTCACGTGAAACAGTATCCCGTGGCCGTATGAATTGCCCACCCAGTGGCCGCCGAGCTCGTCGAGACCGCAATCGCCCTCCCGCTGGCTGGTTTGCGGGGGTCTTGTCGCTATGTTTCACGTGAAACGGCCACGGACGGTCGGTCGGGCTCGTCCAGACCGTAATTGCCGTCCAGCGAGCAATTTGCGGGAGATGCAACGGAGTGTTTCACGTGAAACAGTATTCCGTGGCCGTATGCATTGCCCACAGGCCGCCAGTCGAGCTCGTCGAGACCGCAGTCGCCCTCCCGCTGGCTGGCCTGCGGGAGTATTGTCGTGGTGTTTCACGTGAAACAACGCTGAGGCCGCGCAGGTTTCACGTGAAACGTAAGGCCTACTGGCCCGTCAGGGCGTTTGCGGCCAGGGCGGAATAGGTGGAACCCAGGGTCTGGTTGGTGGCCTCGATCGCCTGCGGCACCAGTGACGTTTCCGTCAGACCAGGAAGCACGTTGGCCTCCAGGAACCAGGCGGTACCGGTGGCATCGACAATGAGGTCGATACGGCTCAGGTGGCGGAGGCCCAGCAGTGTGTGAATGGCGACTGCGGTTGCGGAGACCGCCGCCGAGGCGTCGTCGGAAAGGCGAGCCGGTGTGTAGAAGTCTGTCTCGCCGGCGTTGTACCGTGCCTCGAAACTGTAGACGCCGTCAACGGGCACGATTTCAACGATCGGCAGAGCTGTGGGGCCGGTCCCGGTGTCAATTACCGCCACAGTAACCTCAACGCCGTCAATATAGGCCTCAACGAGGGCGGTGTTGGCGTAGGTGTACGCGTCGACCATGGCGCGGGGCAGGTTCGCTGCGGTGCGCACGATTGTGACGCCCTGAGAGGAACCGCCCTGAGCTGGTTTAACGACCAGGGGCAGGCCGATTGCGCCGATCAGGTGCTCAAGTACGCTCGTGGCCCCGAGGTCCCGAAATGTTTCGGTGGAGAGGGCGATAGCCGGGGGAGTGGCAAAACCAGCTCGGCGCACGAGCTCCTTGGCCGTGCCCTTGTTCCAGGCCAGGGCGGCGGCGGGCCCAGTTGAGCCGAGAAACGGGATGCCGGTGGTCTCCAGCAGGGAGAGCAGGGCGCCATCTTCTCCGGTAGCTCCGTGCAGGGTGGGCCAGATCAAGTCGGGGGCTTGTTCGGTGAGAGTGGTCAGGAGGTTGGCTCCGGGATCGATCACGGTGACCGTGTGGCCCCCGCCCGTGAGGGCATCCGCTACCCGTCGCCCCGAGCGCAGTGAAACATCACGTTCGTGGGAGATTCCGCCGGCCAGAATAACGATATTAAGGGAGTTGAATTCGCTCATGATCAGGTTTTTCCCTAGCTTGGTGTGGGTGAACGTGGATATCTAGGAGACGTTGGCCGGTGGACCGGCATAGCGCTGATTTCTGGCGCCGGGCCGGTCGGGCGCGGCGCCCAGTGCACCGGTGCCGGCGAAGGTGTCGAGCAGATCAAGCTCGCCGCGAATGACCGTGGCCAGGCGACGGATGCCGACTCTGATGCTCTCCGGCGTTGGATAGCAGAAGGCCAAACGCATGTTTTGGCGCCCGTCACCGTCGGCATAGAACGCGGTCCCGGGCGTGTACGCTACCAGTTCCTTGACCGCGCGGGGCAGCATGGCCTTGGAATCGAGCTGTTCGGGCAGGGTGACCCAGACATAGAATCCGCCGGTGGGGTTGGTCCAGGTCAAATCGGGGAGGTACTCCTCGAGGGCGGCGAGCATAGCGTTCTTGCGCTCGTGATAGACACCGCGGAAGGTGTTGATCTGCCCCTTCCAGTCGGCGGTGGAGAGGTATTCCGAGATCACCATCTGGGTGAAGGAGCTGGGGGAGAGCACGGCAGCTTCGTTGGCGAGCACGAGTTTCTCGCGGATCGCGTGCGGGGCGAGAGCCCAGCCAACCCGAAAGCCGGGAGCCAGGGTCTTGGAGAAGGTTCCCAGGTAGACGACACCGTCGCGCTCGAGTGAGCGAATGGCATCCGGTGCTTGCTTGTCAAAGTAGAGCAGTCCGTAGGGGTTGTCCTCGAGCACGAGAATATTGTTCGAACGGCAGATCTCGAGAATCTCCATGCGGCGTGTCCAGCTGAGGGTGATGCCGGCCGGATTGTGAAAACTGGGGATCGTGTAGAGGAATTTGATGGTGCGCCCGGCTGCCTTGAGGGCGGCGATGTGCTCGATCAGCGCGGCCGGGATCAGGCCGTTCTCGTCCATCGGTACATGGTCGACCTCGGCCTGGTACGACTTGAAGATCACCATGGCGGTGACATAGCTGGGGCCTTCGGAGATGACGACATCTCCGGGGTTGAGGAACAACTTACTGACCAGTTCCAGGGCGTGCTGCGAACCGGTGGTAACAACCACGTCATCGGCATTGGCTTTGATGCCCTCGAGTGCCATGACATCGAGAATTTGCTCGCGCAGCAAGGGAACTCCCTGACCAGAGCCATATTGCAGTGCGGTAGCGCCCTTCTCGCGCATGACGCGCTCCATGGCATTGATCACGAGGTCCTGGGGCAGGGCCGCAACGTAGGGCATACCGCCGGCGAGGGAGACGACTTCGGGGCGGGAGGCCACGGCGAAGAGCGCGCGTACCTCGGAGGCCTTAAGGCCGGCGGCGCGATCGGCGTAGTGGTGGTACCACGGGTCGAGGTTGTTGCCGCCCTGCACAGTACTTGTCTGCACAGGCCCGGACTGCTTGTTATCGGCAGTGGAGCCTTGAATTGTCACGTCACCTATCCGTTCTGCTGTCGTCTTCATCGTATGGGGTGACCGCGGGCACCAAAAAACCCGCCCGGTTGAAGCCGGGCGGGTTTTCTAGGTTGAGTCGGTTAGACGAGGTAGTCGGCCAGGTCCTTCTCGAGCTGCGGCTTCGGCTTGGCGCCGATGACGGTCTTGACGACCTCGCCCTTCTGGAAGACCTTCATCGCCGGGATGGAGGTGATCTGGTACTTGGCGGCCAGAGCGGGGTGCTCATCGACGTTGAGCTTGACGATGTCGAGCTTGTCGGCGTTTTCGGCCGCGATCTGGTCGAGAATGGGGCTGACGGCGCGGCAGGGGCCACACCACTCGGCCCAGAAGTCCACCAGAACGGTCTTCTCGTTGTTGATGACTTCCTGTTCGAAGTTGGCCTCTGTTACGGCGCGTGCAGTCATGTGTGTCTCCTTCTTGGGTAACTTAGTACTGGTAAACTTAGGTCTTAGTAAAATCAGACGAGTTCGGGTTCACTGGCCGAGGCCAGCAGGTCCTGGGGAAGAGTGCTGAGGTAGTGCTCTGCATCGAGGGCGGCCGCGCAGCCGGAGCCGGCAGCCGTGATGGCCTGGCGGTAGCTGGAGTCGATCACGTCACCGGCCGCGAAGACACCGGCCTGGCTGGTCAGGGATGACCGGCCCGCGACGGCAATGGTGCCCTCGGGGGTGAGGTCGAGCTGCTTGTGCACGAGGTGCGTGCGCGGGTCGTTGCCGATCGCCACGAACACGCCGCCGACCGGAAGGCTGCTCTCGGTGCCGGAGACGGTGTCGCGCAGGGTCAGACCATCGACGGCCTCGGTGCCGGTGATACCGACGACTTCGGAGTTCCAAGTGAACTCGATCTTGTCGTTGGCGAAAGCACGTTCCTGCATGATCTTGGAGGCGCGCAGTTCACCCTTGCGGTGAATAACGTGCACCTTCGAGGCGAATCGGGTGAGGAAGGTGGCTTCCTCCATGGCGGAGTCACCGCCACCGATGACGGCGATTTCCTTGCCCTTGAAGAAGAAACCGTCGCAGGTGGCACACCAAGAGACACCGCGGCCGGAGAGACGTTCTTCGTCGTTGAGGCCGAGCTTGCGGTAGGCGGAACCGGTGGCAAAAATAACCGTGAGTGCCTGCTCCACGTCACCATTACCGAGGGCGACCGTCTTGATCGGGCCGGACAGGTCGACCGATTCGACGTCGTCGTAGACGACCTCGGTGCCAAAGCGCTCTGCCTGCTCCTGCATCTTGGTCATCAGATCGGGTCCCTGGACGCCCTCCGGAAAGCCGGGAAAGTTCTCAACGTCGGTCGTGTTCATCAACTCACCGCCAGCCTCCACCGAACTGGCAATCAGAAGCGGTTTGAGGTTGGCCCGCGCGGCGTAGATTGCCGCGGTATAGCCGGCCGGTCCGGAACCGATGATGATGATCTGACGCACGCGCACACTCCTTGCAGTGGTGGGAAAGCCGGGCAATATCCCGCCTCACGTTTCGATACAACACATCCTAATCCGATGCTATTCCGCGGCCTCCCAGCAAGAGCCGCCGGTACCCAGCCACCGCCAGCGAAGCGCACCACTCACAGGGGCGCTGAGCCGCGTGTCAGGCCGGGAACGCGTTAGCGGCCGAAGCGGCGTTGCAGGGGCGCCAGAAAGGCCGTGAGCTCGCCGCTGCGCATGACCAGGAGCAGTCCGAAGTAGGCCGCGGACATGACGACCCCGATCAACACCATGGAGACCATGGCCGTGAGCCTGGAGGACACGGCGAATCCGCCGTCGACATTGCCACCCAGGAGGGTCGTGAGGGTCAGGCCGGCAGCCACTGGAATGATCACAGCGACCAGATATTTCACGAGACTGCGCAGAATGCGTCGTCCGTCGATACCGTGCATTCGGCGGCGCAGGAGAATGGCGGCCAAGATTGCCTGCAGCGTACCGGTCACCGTGATCGACGCGGCGATGCCAACGGCGATCCATTCCGTGGGCAGCCACGCGCAGGCCAGCACGGCGCAAATCAGCAGAACGACCTGGAACAGGGTGAAAAAGAACGGTGTACGCGTGTCACCGAGGGCGTAGAAGGTGCGCTGCAGAACGAACAACACGCAGAATGGCACCAGTCCCAGAATGAACGCGATGATGACGTTGCCGATCGACTGCACCTGGTCGAACGGTGTCACGAAGATCGCCGCAAACGGGTAAGCGCAGACCGCGATGACGGCCGCGGCGAGCACAATCACGAGCGACGTTCCCCGAATCGCGCTCGAGGCATCCGTTCGCACCAGTGACCAGCTTCCGAGTGCGGCATGTTCGCTCATGCGGGTGAAGTACGCCGTCGCGACCGACACCGTGATCACGGAGTGCGGCAGCATGAAAATTAGCCAGGCGGTGGCGAGAACAGCAACGGATGCCTCACCGTGTGCGAGCGTCACGACCTGCGTTTCGACAATGCCCGCGAAAGTCGTGAGCAGAAGCATCCCGAAGGTCCAGCTCGCCATTTTGCCGGCGGCACCGAGACCCACGCCGCGAAAATGGAAATCCGGGCGGTAGTGCAATCCGATGCGGCGCCAGAAGTAGAACAGCACGACGGCCTGGGTGATCACGCCGAGGGTGGCACTGCCGCCCAGTACGGCGACCATGGCCGACGTGATCTCGGCGGCCGATCGAGCACCGAACGGGTCAGGGCTGAACAGCGTCGCGAAAACGATCAGGCCGATAATGGCCACCAGGTTGTTGAGCACTGGCACCCAGGTGAACGGTCCGAAAGATTTGCGGGCGTTGAGCACTTCGCCCAGCAGGGTGTACAGCCCGTAGAAGAACATTTGCGGAAGGCACCAGTAAGCAAATGCCACGGCCAGTGCCTTCTCGTTCTGGGGGAGGTTCAAGCCGATGAACCCGGTGATGGTCGGGGCCAACAGGGTAGCGATGAGGGTCGTCGCAAACAGCACGACCAGGGCGAGGGTGAGCAGCTTGTTGATGTACGCCGTGCCACCGTCGGCGTGGAGGCTGGCTCGAACGATTTGCGGAACCAGAACGGCGGTCAGGATTCCGCCGGCCACGATCACATAGATGGTGTTCGGCAGCTGATTGGCGATCGCGAACGTGTCGGCCGCGGCACCGAACTGGCCGATGATGGCGGCCAAAACGATGACCTTCACGAAGCCGAGAATGCGCGACACGATCGTGCCGGAGGCCAAGAACGCACTGGCCCGGCCGATACCTCCACTGCCGCTGGGAGCCGGGTCAGGCATCGGGCACCGCCGTGGGTAACACCGTCTCTTCACTGACAGCGGATGCCTCGGCCGATTTCTCGCGGCGTCGGCGCACGATGTTGCGCCAGATACCAAAACCGAAGAAGCCGACGACGAGAATGGCGAAGATACTCGCGCCAACACCTTCCCAGTCGGCGCGCACGCTGACATCGATCGGAGCCGGCTGGCCGAGCGGGGTGCCATTCAGGGTGAACAGGGTGACCCGCAGGACGACATCGCCGTTACCGACAGCGGCGCTGAGGGGTACGGAGACGGCCTGCGCGGAGTTCGGCTGAATGGTCGTCTCGAGGGTTTCACCGACCACGAGTCGCCCGTTGGACGGCACGATCTCGGTGCGCACGGTGACGGCCTGGTCCAGGGCGTTGTTGAGCGTTATACGCAGGTCGACCTTGCTGCCCACCACAATGATCGGCCCGCGGGTGGTCACGGTCACGGCGTGGATCAGGTCGAAGGAGGCAGCGAGGTTCGCCCGCACCTGGTCAGCCCAGGCCTCAGTCTGCGAGGCCCAGGTTGTGTCCAGAAGGGTCAGCAAATCCAATCGCGCCGGCGCGGTGAACGCCAGCGGATCGGCCAGAATGGTCGCGAATTCGGCGATTGCCGCCTCGCGCTGCAACAGCGATCGGGCGAGCGTGACCCGGTTAGTGTCAATGGCCTGGTCCCGAAAAGTCACCGTAGTGCCCGGGGCGGAATCCAGGGCAGCCTGCAGCGGGGCCGCGTTCGACCAGGTCGTCGAATCGAGGGCCGCAAGCGTCTGAGCGACCCGGGTCGCGTTTTCCGGACTGCTGCGGTTGAAGGTGACCAACAATGTGCGTGCCGAGTTGGGGTTCTCCGCAGACACGACCGCGAGCAGCGAAGCCGCCTCGGAGACGCTGACCCGCCACTCGTCCTCGGTCGTGGCTTCGGCCGCGGTACGGATGGCGGCCGACAGCGCGGAATCGCTGACCAGACCAAGCCCGCCGGGAAGAGGGAACGCGGTATTCGGCGTGAAGACGTCTGACTGTTCGACGTTCCCGCTGGAGAGGATGGTCGTGGTCAGGCCGCTCGCGGCAAAGACGTCAAGATCGGCGCGCGCAACCTGCCCGGCGACCGGCCAGCCGATAGCGGTGCTCGTGTAGTTCCAGGCCAGCAGGTCGCTGGTCGAGGGGATGACCGTTGCGCCGGGTTCCGGCGTGGGTGTCGGGGTGGGAGTCGGAGACGCGGTGGCTTGGGCCCTGGCTCGTGACGTGACGCTGGGCACATCGGTCGGGTCGGTGGTGTCTTCCGGGAGCGGTGTGGCCGAGGGCACGACGAACAGGCTCGCGTCGATCGCCGACACGAAAGAGGTGGGCGCGAGCAGCGTCGTGGCGCCGGCCTGCGCTTGCAACGCGATGTCGGCATCCGCGTAGCCGAGCGGGAAGATGTCATTGCTCGCACCGGCCAGACGGTCGAGCCAGGCCACGGCCGACGCCGGAGCGGCCGTGCCGAGCACTCGAATCGAGGCGATGATCTGCGGATCTATGGCGATCGTCGCGGTGGGCGCATCAATGGCGACATCCAGTTGGCGCGAGAGCAGACCGACCGAGCTCGTGTACGACTCGAGTGCCTTCGAGGTGATCAGGCCGGTCGCGCTTTCCGGGGTCGTGATCGGCAGAATAGCGGTGAGAGCGACCGGGGTGATCGCGCTGCCCTGGGACCAGACAAACGTGCCGCGGCCCTCAGCTTGAATCACGTCACCCGCAACGAGAATCGCGGCGATCCCACGCGCTCCCCACGCGTTGTCATCGGTCAATCCCACGGCCGCAGCCGGAACCGTGACGCTCAGGTTCGTGCTGGCACCAGCCGGAATACCTTCCGTGGTGGGCACGCTCACCAGCTGGTCGCCGGAATTTGCGTCGTCATCGGGCCGGAGCCAGCTATCGAGTGCCGCCCGGGTGGTCAGCGCGAGCTGCGCGAGGTACACATCGACTCGGCCGATCGGAATGTCGGCGCTGGTGTTGTTGTGCACGGTCACCGTCAGAACCAGGTCCTGGCCAGGTACCAGCTGCGGCGACGTGGTCGGCGCGACCGTGACGCCGACGGTGTCAGCGGGGGTAGTGGCGCTCGCGACGGAGCCGGTCGCCGGGGCCGCCTGAGCCGACGCTAGAACGAAGATCGGTGCAAAAATCAGCGACGCCAGGGTCAGAGCTCCCACCAGAAATGCCGTAATCGGCCCGGGCCGGCGACGACTCATCTCGCGCCGGGCCGGGCGCACGGCGCTGCGCGCGGCAGCCGGGAGCGCGGGCCGATGCGCGGAATCTGACTCGGCCACCATAGGGGGATTCTACGGCGTGTCAGCCTAGAGCCGCCTGCACCGAGTCTGCGTGCCCCCCTGATGGCAACTAATATGGGGCATATGCAGAGCGTCGCGGCAGCCCTCGCACGACTGGGCGACCTGGCTGCCACCCCCACCGTTTCTCGTCTCGCGAACGCATTTGCTGCGGTCGGCCATGAGCTGGCCCTGGTCGGCGGCCCGGTTCGCGATGCGTTCCTGGACCGCCCGCTGCACGACCTTGATTTCACCACGGATGCGACCCCGGATCAGATTCTCGCGCTCGTCAAACCCCTCTCCGAAGCGCAGTGGGACATCGGTCGGGCGTATGGCACGATCGGTGCGAGCCTCGCCGGTGAAACCGTGGAGATCACCACTTATCGGGCGGACAGCTACGACGGCACCACCCGCAAACCCGACGTGGTGTTCGGTACCAGCCTGGAACCCGACCTGCTCCGCCGGGACTTCACCGTCAACGCCATGGCCCTGCGCCTGCCCCAGCTCACGCTCGTCGACCCGGCCGGCGGCATCGATGACCTGCTCGCCGGGCGCCTCCGCACCCCGAGCACTCCGGAGGTGTCCTTCGGTGACGACCCGCTGCGGATGCTGCGCGCGGCTCGGTTCACCGGCCAGCTGGGTTTCACGCTGGATCTGGATACCGCAGTGGCCATGGAGAAGATGCGGGAAAGCATCCGTATCGTGTCGGCCGAACGCATCGGCGACGAACTCTCGAAGCTGTTGGTCTCCAGGGACCCGCGCGCCGGCATCGAGGTACTGATGGAATCGGGCCTGGCCGAGATCGTGCTGCCGGAGATTCCCGGCCTGCGGCTCGAGATCGACGAGCACCACCACCACAAGGACGTCTACCAGCACACGCTCACGGTGCTGGAGCAGGCGATGGGCTACGAGACCTCGCGCGGCAACCTGGAGGCCCCAGACCTGATCGTGCGTCTCGCCGCCCTGCTGCACGACATCGGCAAGCCAGCCACCCGCAAGCTGGAACCCGGCGGCGTCGTGAGTTTCTACCACCACGACGTGGTGGGTGCCAAGCTCGCCAAGAAGCGCCTGCGCGCCCTGCGCTTTGACAACGACACCATCAACGCCGTCGCCCGTCTGATCGAGCTGCACCTGCGATTCTTCGGCTACACGGAGGGCGCCTGGACCGACTCGGCCGTGCGCCGGTACGTGCGCGACGCCGGCGACCAGCTGGAACGGCTGCATATTCTGACCCGCGCCGACGTCACGACCCGCAACCGGCGCAAGGCCGACCGTCTCGGCTTCGCCTACGACGACCTGGAACAGCGCATTGCCGCGCTGAACGAGCAGGAAGAGCTCGGAGCCCTGCGTCCCGACCTTGACGGCGAGCAGATCATAGTGGTGCTCGGCCTGAAGCCAGGCCGCGAGGTGGGAGAGGCCTACCGGTATCTGCTCGAGCAGCGTCTCGATGATGGCCCGCTGGGTGAGGAAGAAGCCACCCGCCGGTTGGTTCAGTGGTGGGCGGAGCGTGCGGAGTAGAGGGAGGCTCCGTCGACGCAGTGCGATCACCGGCTATGCCCTTCTCGCCCCCAGCCTGTTCGGTGTGGTCTGCTTTCTCCTACTCCCGGTGCTGGTCGTGCTCTGGCTCAGCTTTCAGAGCTGGGACCTGATCGGCCCGATCACCTTCGTCGGTCTCGACAACTACCAGTCCGTTCTCAGCGACGGTGTCTTCGGCAATTCCCTGCTGGTCACGCTGATCTTCGTTGCCCTCGTGGTGCCGATTCAAACCCTGATCGGGCTCGGCGCGGCGACCCTGCTCACCCGAGGGCTGCCGGGGTCCGCCTGGTTTCGTACCATCTACGTGCTGCCGTGGATCTGTGCCCCGCTTGCTCTCGGAGTCGTCTGGAAGTGGATTCTCGCGCCGACCGACGGAGCCCTGAACACCCTGCTCGGACAGCGCGTCGAGTGGCTCAGTGACCCGGCGCTCGCTCTGCCGGCCGTGGCCGCCGTGGTGATCTGGACCAACGTCGGCTACGTCACCCTGTTCTTCATGGCCGGGCTCCTCAACATCCCGGGGCAGATTCTCGAGGCCGCCCGCATCGACGGTGCCGGCGCGGTAAAGATGTTCTGGCACATCAAGCTTCCGCTGCTGCGTCCCACCATGTTCTTCGTGCTGGTTACCACCGTCATCTCGGCTTTTCAGGTCTTCGACCAGGTCTACGCGCTCACCCAGGGCGGACCGGCACGATCAACGGATGTCGTAGCGGCGCGCATCTACTACGAAGCTTTCGACGCCTTCGACCTCGGTCGTGCGGCCGTCATGGCGGTCGTTCTGCTGGTCATCCTGGTGGTCATCACCCTCGCCCAGCAGCTCTATTTTCGTCGGAGGGTCACCTATGAAATGGACTAGATTCTCCTCAACCGCCGCCGTCTACCTGGTGCTCGTGCTCGGCGCACTGTTCACCCTCGGGCCGTTCCTGCTGAGTATCCTCACCGCATTCAAGACCCGGGAGCAGTTCGCGCAGCAGTCAGCCCTGAGCTGGCCTGACCCATTCACCCTCGACAATTTTGCGCTGCTGCTGACCGGACCGGCACAATTCGGTCGTGCCATCGTGGTCACGGTCCTGGCGGCGGTTCTGATTCTGGTCGGGCAGCTGATCTGCTCGATTCTCGCCGCGTATGCCTTCGCTCGGGTCGATTTTCCGGGCCGTCAGGTGCTGTTTTGGGTGTACCTGTCGACCCTGATGATCCCACCCGTCGTGCTCGTCGTTCCGCTGTACCTGATGATGACCGAGGCCGGGCTGCGGAACTCGTTCTGGAGTCTCGTGCTGCCGTTCGCGTTTGCTTCCCCCTACGCGATCTTTCTGCTGCGCGAGTACTTTCGCGGAATCCCCCAGGAACTCATTGATGCGGCCCGGCTGGACGGTGCGAACACCCTCGACGTGCTGGTTGAGATCGTCGTGCCCCTGTCGCGTCCGATTATTGCCACGCTGACCCTGATCACGATCGTGAGCCACTGGAACAGTTTCATGTGGCCGCTCGTGGTCACGACCGGAAGTGAATGGCGGGTCGTGACCGTCGCCACAGCGAGCCTGCAGAGCCAGTTCAATGGCAACTGGACCCTCGTCATGGCGGCCACGACGCTCGCCCTAGTGCCGCTGCTCCTGTTGTTTCTCCTGTTTCAGCGCAGCTTTGTGCGGTCGATCACCATCTCGGGATCTGCGTAGGCTGGTTCACTGGGGAAGGTTCGATCCGTCAATAAAGGACATCATGGCCAAGCGTTCCACCATTATTGCTGCCGGCATTGCCGGAGTGTTGCTCGTCATTGCCGGGGCCGTCACGGCCCTGAACTTCTCTAGCTCCGAATCATCCAGCGATGCCACCACCGTGACCGTGCGTCTCTGGGACGAACAGGTCGCGGCCGCCTACGACAAGTCGTTCTCCGCCTTCGAACGGGACAACCCCGACATCCAGGTCGACGTCGAAATCGTGCCGTGGGACGACTATTTCGAGAAGCTTCGCACCGACGTCGCCGGTGCTGGGGCGCCCGACGTCTTCTGGGTCGACGGTGGCAGCTACCCCGCCTACGCCGACGCGGGGGCGCTGCTCGACATTACGACGGCCCTGCCAGCGGATGCCCAGGCCGGCTGGTCCGCACCCGTCGTCGCCCAGTACACCAGGGACGCCACGCTGTGGGGAGTGCCGCAGCTGGCCGACCCCGGCATTGCGGTGTATTACAACGCTGACCTGCTCGGTGATGCCGGCCTGACCGCCGACGACGTGTCCGCACTCACCTGGGATCCCACCGGTGACAACGACACCCTCATTGGCGTGCTGCAGAAACTCACCAAGGACTACAACGGGAACACGGCCGACAGTGCCGAGTTCGACGGTTCCAACCTCAGCCAATATGGCTACAACGCCGGCTACGACCTGCAGGCGATGGTGCTGAATTACCTGGCCTCCAATGGTGCCCAGTTTCAGGACGAGTCCAACCAGTATGCCTTCGCGTCCGACGCCGGCATCGCTTCGTTCCAGTACCTGGTCGATCTCATGAACAAGTGGCAGGTCGCTCCGTCGGCCGCCGATACGAACACCAACGGCGACTTCAGCCGCGAGCAGTTTCTGCAGGGCAAGATGGCCCTGTTTCAGAGTGGTGTCTACAACCTCGCCAACGTGAGCGCCGGGGCGAACTTTGATTGGGGCGTTGTTCGCCTGCCCAGCGGCCCGGCCGGTGCGATCAGCGGTGTCGATGGCATCGCGGCCGCCGGTAATGCGGCATCCCAGCATCCGGCCGAAACGCAGCGGGTCTTGGAATGGCTCGGGAGTGCCGCCGGATCAGAATTCATCGGGGCATCCGGTGCGGCGTCTCCGGCCGTGCTGGCCGCGCAGCCGGCCTACGCGGCCTATTGGGCTTCGGAGAATGTCGACATCAGCCCGTTCTACGACGTGCTGGCCGCTGGAACGGCCCCGGCACCGCGGGGAGCCGGTTGGCCGGCCGCCGAAAACGCCATGCGGCCGCTGCTAGACGAGGTATTTATCGGCCGCACGCCAGTGGACTCCGGTGTCCGTGCCGCCCAGAATGCCGCTAATGCCACTCAGACCGGGTAGGTCGACCCAACGACGGGCAGGTCGACTGGCGTATGCGCGCGGCATCCGGTAGTCTGGGCAGGCTGCCTGCGTGCCGGATTCCCGGCCTCCGCCTCCAGCACATGCACAACCCTCCTGTTGCAGAAATTCTGCAGCCGTTTTAGTCCGAAGGAGGTGGGTTAGTCATGCATCAGTACGAACTTATGGTTATCCTCGATCCCGAGATCGATGAGCGCACCGTAGCTCCCAGCCTTGACAAGTTCCTCAACGTTGTTCGCAACGATGGTGGCAGCATTGACAAGGTTGATGTCTGGGGTCGTCGTCGTCTCGCTTACGAGATCAACAAGAAGACCGAAGGCATTTATGCCGTTGTTGACTTCACCGCGAACGCCTCAGCCACGGTCGAGCTCGACCGTCAGCTGAAGCTGTCCGAGGCCGTCATGCGCACCAAGGTGCTCCGCGCCGAAGAGGGCATCGCCCAGGTCGTCGTCGCCACCAAGCTGGCCGCAGAGAAGGCTGCTCGCAAGGCTGCCAACCCGAAGGTCATCGCTGCCAAGGCTGACGCTGCTGCTGCAGCCGCTGCCGCTCCGGCCGCCAAGGTCGCCGCTGCTGCCAAGCCTGTCGTAGCAGAAGCCGTCGTTGCAGAGGCTCCGGCCGCTGCTGCGAAGGCCGATGCTGCTGCTCCGGTTGCTGCTGCCTCCACCGCGGTTCCCGCCGCGAAGGTTGCCGCTGCCAAGCCTGCTGCTGCCAAGGCGACTCCTGCTCCGGCCGCTGCCGACAAGGCAAGCGACAAGTAGCCCATGGCTGGCGAGACCGTAATCACCGTGGTGGGCAACCTCACCAGCGATCCGGAACTGCGTTACACGCAGAACGGGCTGGCGGTTGCCAACTTCACCATCGCTTCCACTCCGCGTACGTTCGATCGTGCGGCCAACGAGTGGAAAGATGGCGACGCGCTGTTCCTGCGTGCGAGCGTTTGGCGTGAATTCGCCGAGCACGTTGCAGGTTCACTGACCAAGGGGTCGCGTGTCATCGCTTCCGGGCGTCTCAAGCAGCGTTCGTATGAGACAAAGGAAGGTGAAAAGCGCACGAGCATGGAGCTCGAGATCGACGAAATTGGTCCATCGCTGCGCTACGCCACCGCTTCCCTCACTCGTGCGCAGTCCTCCGGCCCTCGCAGTGGTGCACCCGCTGCCGGTGGCCAGGGCAACGATGAGCCATGGGCACCCAGCGCCCCCGCCAAGACTGCTGCGCCAGCAGCATCTGGTGGGGACGTCTGGAACAGCCCAGGCAACTTCAGCGACGAGACCCCCTTCTAAGCTCGCCTAGCGCGTAGCTAACACCTCTTTTTAGAAAGTAAGGAAATCATGGCTGGAAAGTCGAGCGGCGACCGCCGCAAGCCGCTTCGCGGAGCTAAGGGTGGCAAGAACGCTGCTCCCGCGAAGTCGATTCGGGTTGGTGTCATTGATTACAAAGACGTCCCCACCCTGCGCAAGTTCATCTCCGAGCGTGGAAAGATCCGCGCCCGCCGCATCACAGGCGTTTCCGTTCAGGAACAGCGCCTCATCGCCCGTGCCGTCAAGAACGCCCGCGAAATGGCCTTGCTGCCCTACGCAGGCTCAGGCCGGTAAGGAAACCAAATGTCGAAATTGATTCTGACGCATGAGGTCTCCGGCCTCGGTGCACCCGGCGACGTCGTAGACGTCAAGAACGGGTTTGCTCGTAACTACCTCGTTCCCAAGGGCTTCGCTGTGGCGTGGACCCGCGGTGGCGAGAAGCAGATCGAGCAGATCAAGGCAGCCCGCGCTGCGCGCGAGCACGCCACCTTCGAAGAGGCTGAGGCGCTCAAGGTCAAACTTGAGAACACCAAGGTCACCCTGGTCGTCAAGGCCGGCGCCGGCGGACGCCTGTTTGGTTCGGTCAAGACCACGGATGTGGCTAACGCCGTTGCAGCCGCAGGTCTCGGCACGGTCGACAAGCGCAAGATCGAACTCACCGCCATCAAGCTGACCGGTGAGCACACGGCAACGGTTCGTCTTCGTGACGAGCTCAGCGCCACGATCACTCTCGTGGTCGTCGCTGCCAAGTAGCATCGCACCTCGGCAGGCCGGGCTTTTTGGCCGTTAGCCTGTACCACTCCCATAGCGGGGGGTTCCGTAAGGAATCCTCCGCTATGGGGCGTTAAGAGCCACTTTTGGGGCATTGACCCACCGCTTTTGTGCACAGGTGAGCATTCCTATCGGCAAGGTTCAAGGGTTGATTGAGGCTACTTTATTCACACCCATGTGCAGAACTTAAACTCCTGATCAACCAGCAGTTATTTGCAAATATTTAAAATCTGTCCACAAGTGAGTGCACAGGTTCTGCACAATCTCCACGGCGTTTCGCGCAGATTTTCCACAGAGTTATCCACAGGGGTGTTTGTGGGTCGTGCTACCGGCTCCTTAGGGTGATCCAGTAGCGGAATCTGGCTCGGGCTGGGTGAGTGCGTCCCGTGTCGGTGGGTCCTGATACACCTAGAGTCACGACAGAGAAAGAGGTACCGAGTGTCGATCGCCCATTTGGGCCTGGCCAACCAGCCAGCGTCAAACGAGTACGGTTCGTCGACCGGTGGTGGGCAGGGCCGTCTGGAGCGGCCCGCTGAAGCGTGGAAGTCGGAGCGGGCGCTGCCCCACGACCTTCTCGCCGAGCAGAGCGCCCTCGGGGGCATGATGCTCAGCAAGGACGCCGTCGCTGACGTCGTCGAAACCGTGCGGGGCGGAGACTTCTACATCCCCAAGCACGAGATCATCTTCGACGCGATTCTCTCCCTCTACGCCCAGGGCGAGCCGACCGACGTCATCACGGTCACCGATGAGCTCACCAAGGTCGGTGAACTTTCCCGTGCCGGTGGCGCGGACTACCTGCACACCCTGACGAGCCTGGTGCCCACCGCTGCCAACGCGGGGTTCTACTCCACCATCGTCGCCGAACGCGCGCTGCTGCGCCGTCTGGTGGAAGCTGGTACGCGCATCGCGCAGATGGGCTACGCCGCGGAGGGTGAGGTGCTCGACCTCGTCAACACGGCTCAGGCCGAAATCTATGCCGTCACCGGGGGTACCCAGACCGAGGACTACGTTCCGCTCACCGACGCTGTGACGGCGGCCATCGAAGAAATCGAGGCCGCCAAGCTCAAAGACGGCCAGATGAGCGGCGTACCCACCGGCTTCGCCGACCTCGACGAACTCACCAACGGGTTCCATGGTGGCCAGCTCATCATCGTGGCCGCGCGTCCGGCACTGGGTAAGTCCACCCTCGCCCTCGACTTCGCGCGGTCGGCCTCGATCCACCACAACATGCCGAGCATTTTCTTCTCCCTCGAAATGGGGCGCAGTGAAATTGCCATGCGCCTGCTCGCGGCGGAGGCATCCGTTCCCTTGCAGAGCATGCGCAAGGGCACCGTCGAGGCCCGCGACTGGACCACTATTGCGGCCACGCGCGGTCGCATCAACGACGCACCGCTCTACATCGACGACAGCCCGAACATGACCCTGGTCGAGATCCGGGCCAAGTGTCGCCGGCTCAAGCAGCGCGTCGGGCTCAAGATGGTCATCATCGACTACCTGCAGCTGATGACCAGCGGCAAAAAAGTCGAGTCGCGACAGCAAGAGGTCAGTGAGTTCTCCCGAGCGCTCAAGCTGCTTGCCAAAGAACTGCAGGTTCCGGTTATTGCGCTGTCCCAGCTCAACCGAGGTCCGGAGCAGCGCGCCGACAAGATGCCGGCCATCTCCGACCTTCGTGAGTCGGGTTCGCTCGAGCAGGACGCCGACATGGTGATTTTGCTGCACCGGGAGAGTGCCTACGAGAAGGACAACCCGCGCGCCGGTGAGGCCGACCTCATCGTGGCCAAGCACCGTAACGGCCCCACCCGCACCGTCACCGTTGCCTTCCACGGCCACTACTCCCGGTTCGCTGACATGGTGGCCGGCGGGTAGCTGTGAACGTGCCAGACAAAGTGTCGCCTGTCCAAATAAAGTGTCGCCGCTTGCTCGGGGCGACACTTTATTTGGCAGAACGGATCTGCGACCGATGACGGCCAGCAACCTTTGACGCCTTACGAGGTGGTGCACGATGCACAGAGAGCCCACATGAGGCATGTCGCCGTGCTCGACTCGGGGAAGTGGTTGAACGGGGTCACCGTCTGTGTGAGTCACCCAGCTGGATCGCTCGATCGAGCTTGGACGTTGGTGAGCGGGCGAATGGTCCACTAGCGACGGGACGGGCCTCCTCGATCCTCAGCGCCCGCGAGGAACCTTGTTGTGAGGTGCCAGCGTCCAATCAGATTCGTTTAGCCCGCAGATGCACAGCGGCCCACGCTCCCGCGCGGCCCTGGTGTTAGGGGTCGTCATTCTCAGCCGATAGCGTGAGACACGCACCCACCATGAATAAGTCGCGCCTGAGCGCGGAGGAGAACACCACAGATGAGCAAGCGGCAGGCACGAGCTACCACCAACTTCAGCGCGAAAACGGTGGTGTGACGATGGCGCTGAAAAAGTCGGACCTCTATAGCTCCCTTTGGGCCGGAGCAGACGAGCTCCGCGGCGGCATGGACGCCAGCCAGTACAAGGACTACGTCCTCACGCTACTCTTCGTGAAGTTCGTATCAGACAAGGCCAAAGCCGATCAGTACGCCGATGTTGAGGTGCCAGAGGGCGGCTCGTTTGATGACCTTGTCGCGCTGAGGGGCACGCCGGACATCGGTGAGCAGGTCAATGTGGCCATTCGTAAGCTTGCCGATGCCAATGACCTGCAGGGCGTCATCAATAACGCAGACTTCGACGACCCGGACAAGCTCGGCAAGGGTAAGGAACTCGTCGACCGACTCACCAAGTTGATTGGGATCTTCCAGGATCTCGACTTCACCGGTTCTCGCGCCGAGGGCGATGACCTGATGGGCGATGCTTACGAATACCTGATGCGGCACTTCGCCAGCGAGTCGGGCAAGAGCAAGGGCCAGTTCTATACACCCGCGGAAGTCTCACGAGTGATGGCCGCGCTCATTGGCATCAAATCGAACACGCCGAAGTCGGCGACGGTCTACGACCCGACCTGCGGGTCTGGTTCGCTGCTGCTCAAGGTGGCAGATGCCGCACCGAACGGCCTGACCATTTACGGCCAGGAGAAAGACAACGCGACTCGAGCTCTCGCGGTGATGAACATGGTGCTGCACGGCAACGCCACGGCCGAGATTCGCCAAGGTGACACAATCTCCAGTCCGCAGTTCCTCAGGGGCAATGAACTCCAGACCTTCGACTACCTCGTGGCTAACCCGCCGTTCAGCGTTAAGTCCTGGAACAACGGCCTCGAGAACGAATACGGACGCTTCGACGGCTACGGCCGCCCGCCGGAGAAGAACGGCGACTACGCCTTCCTGCTCCATATGATCAAGAGCCTCAGAAGCACAGGCAAGGGCGCGGTCATCCTGCCGCACGGTGTGCTCTTCCGCGGCAACTCCGAGGCCATTATCCGTAGGCAGCTGGTCAAGCGCGGTTACATCAAGGGGATCATCGGCCTGCCGGCCAACCTCTTTTATGGCACTGGTATCCCTGCCTGCATCATCGTGCTGGACAAGGAGAACGCGCAGGCGCGCACCGGAATCTTCATGATCGACGCCAGCAAGGGCTTTACCAAGGACGGGAACAAGAACCGTCTGCGCCCGCGCGACATGCACCAGATCATCGACGTCTTCAACAGGCAAATCGAGGTTGAGCGCTACTCGCACATGGTGCCACTCAGCGATATCGCTAGTCCGAAGAACGAGTACAACCTCAACATCTCGCGCTACATCGATAGCTCGCAGCCCGAGGACATCCAGGATCTGCACGCCCACCTCAAGGGCGGTGTCCCGGACCGCGACCTCGATGACCTCCAGCCCTACTGGGAAGCGTTCCCGAGCCTGCGCTCGGCACTCTTCAAACCGCTCCGGGATAGCTACAGCGAGCTGGTCGTCGACAAGAGGGCCATCCAGAGCACGATCACGGGCACGGCGGAATACGAAGCATTCCTTGGCGGCAACAATGAGGCTGTGAAGGACTGGTGGATGACCCATAGGGCGCTGCTCCTTAGGATCACGAGCACCACTCGCCCTTCCGATCTGATCGCAGAGCTCGGTGACACCCTGCTTGAAGCCTTCCGTTCGCGCCCGCTCATCGACGAATACGGCGTCTACGAGCAGCTCATGGGCTACTGGAACGACGTCATGCACGACGACGTTGCGCTGATCATGGGCGAGGGGTGGGACCGCGCGGCCAAGCCCCGGTCGGCGCGGGTCCTCGGATACGACAAGAACAAGAAGCCGAAGTTTGAGCCAGGGCATATTGCGTTCGGCGCTGGCGTCAAGGCTCAGCGCTGGGTTATGGACCTAATACCCCCGGAGATCATCGTTGCAAGGCACTATTTCAGAGAGCAGGCTGACCTCGACGTCCTCAACGCAGCAGTCGAGACGGCAATCCAGGACACCGAGGAGTACGTCGAGGAGAATGCGGTCGAAGAAGGTTTGTTGTTCGATGCGACCGACGAAGACGGCAAGGTGACGAATAAGACAGCCACAGATCGCCAGCGAGCAGCCAGGGTCGAAGGCGCTGACCGCGAGGAGGTCAACGCGCTTGCTCACGTCATCGGCCTTTTCAAAGCGGAATTGGCCGCGAAGAACGCAGCCAAGCGTGCCAAGGTCGATCTTGATGAGTTGACGCTGAAGCATTATGCCGGTCTCAGCACCGCAGACATTCAGAGTCTCGTCATCGATGGCAAGTGGGGCGGCCGTGTTGCGGCTGGCGTCCAAGCTGAGCTTGACGTCCTAATTCGCCAACTTGTGCACCGTTTGACAGAGCTGAGCAATCGTTACGAAGAAACCGTAGACGAGCTGGACGCCAGGATTGCTCAGTTGACCGCGAACGTCTCTGAGCACCTTGCCGCCATGGGAGTCAAGTAATGTTCGCGCAGGAGACTAACCTCGGCGAGATCATCAAGGCCACCGGGGGTTCGGTTCGGACGGGCCCATTTGGGACTGCGCTTGCCGCATCCGAGTACACCCCCGATGGTGCGCCTGTAATTTCAGTTGGCGAGGTCAGGGTCGGATCGTTCCGAATCACGGAAGAAACCCGACGAGTTCCTACGAGTGTCACGCGGCGTATGCCCGAGTACCTTCTCAAGGCGGGCGACATAGTCTTTGGCCGGAAAGGAGCCGTCGACCGGTCAGCGCTTGTGCGCGAATCAGAGGAAGGTTACTTCCTCGGTTCTGATGGGATCAGGCTTCGACTCGGCACTGGAATCGATGCCGCGTATGTCGCATATTGGCTGCAGACGGCTCGAGCACGTGGCTGGCTGATTCGGCAGTCAGTGGGAACCACCATGCTCACCCTGACTCAGCCCGTTCTCGAGTCGCTCCCAGTCCGACTTCCCGACATCAAAATGCAGGGCGCCGTCGCGCGGCTTCTGCAGGAAGCTGACCAACTCATCGAGGCGTACGAAAGGGCGATTTCGAAGAAGCTCGCGATCAAGCAAGGCACGATGCAGGAACTGTTGGTTGGTCGGTCGCGGCTTCCTGGCTTTGCGGGTGAGTGGGCGACACGGAGGGTAGCGACGTTCGGAACATTCCTGCGGGGGCGTGGAATCAAGCGCGACGATGTTCGCACGTCTGGGATTCCCTGTATCCGCTACGGCGAGCTCTACACGACCTATGCGGACTACACCGCAACAACGGTGTCGTTCGTGGAGCCATCGGTTGCAGCAACGGCACTTCCGATTCGCTCGGGTGACATTCTGTTCGCGGGCTCAGGTGAGACAAAGACGGAAATCGGCACGAGCATGGCCTTCATGGGCGATGTCCCGACGGTCGCGGGCGGCGACATTATCGTGTTGCGGGGAAGCGATTACGATCCGGTCTACATGGCGTCGCTCCTGAACACGCCAGAGTTTGCGAATCAGAAGGCGGGGGGTGGCCAGGGCGATGCTGTAGTGCACATCAACTGGCGCGTGCTCGCTGGACTCGAAGTCACTGTGCCGCCGCTTTCCGAACAATATGCAATTGCCAAAGTCCTCCGAGACGCCGACTCTGAGATCGCAGCTCTGACCAATCGTCTTGAAGCAACACGCGCTATCAAACAAGGCATGATGCAGGAGCTCCTGACAGGTCGTGGGCGGCTCGTGCCAAAGGAGCTCGTGGCATGAGTGGCATTAACATCGGGTGGGCCATTGCCCAACTTGACGGCTTCATCGTTGCGACGAGGGTGACATACGTTCCATCGCCGCCCAATTCCATTGGTTTTCACCGATACACGACTGCTCAGTCCGAGGTCGAGATCGTCAAGCAAGCGCAAATCGTGGAGCAGATTCTCGACCGGGTCGTACCCGGCTGGCGGAAACTCGACGTCGACGCGAACCGCAAGAAGTGGGCAGTGCATCACGAGGCTTCGATCCGTGCCAAGGAGGCCTTGGAGCGCGCCGACGAGGTCCGCACGAATCTCGGCGACAACGCGCCAGAGATCTCGGCTTCCAATCTGCATCCGTGGATCTGGAGCGGTGCGGCCTCACTGTGGCAGTCGGGGCATTACCACTCGGCCGTGGGGGATGCAGCAAAGAAGGTCAACGCCGAAACGCAGAACAAGGTTGGTCGTCGTGACCTGAGCGAGACCAAGCTCTTCCAGGAAGCGTTCAGCGACAAAACTGCCGAACCGGGGAAGCCACGCCTGCGTCGGATTCCTCCAGACGGTAGTAACACCTACAGGTCCGTCCAGCGCGGTGCCATGGCGCTGGCCGAAGGCATCTTTGCCGGCATCCGCAATCCGCTTAGCCACGAGGCGGACCGGGAGCTCGACGAGCAGGTGGCACTTGAGTACCTGGCAGCGCTCAGCGTGCTCGCGCGCTGGGTGGAGGAATCAACAGTGGAGCGCACAGGAGACACAGTATGAGCAATGTCGGACAGCTCGAACGTAAGACGCAGAACCGCGTCGTCAAGTTTTTTCAGGAGACCCTCGGCTACGCCTATGGCGGCGACTGGGCGGACCGCGCAGGCAACACGAACATCGAGGCCACCTACCTCCGCAGCAACCTGCTGGCTCGCGGTTACGACGCGGAGATCGCCGGCAAGGCGATCAGTGAGGTCGTCAAGGTCGCATCGGTGGGTGGAGCCCGCACGCTGTACGAGGCCAATCGCGAGGTTTACGGCCTGCTTAGGTATGGCGTAAAGGTCAAGCGTGGCGTGGGCGACCATTTTGAGACCGTCTGGCTCGTCGACTGGAGCAACCCGGAGGCCAATCACTTCGTCGTGGCTCAGGAGGTCGCGATAGCCGGGGAACACAACAAGCGCCCTGACGTCGTGATCTACGTCAACGGTCTGGCGCTCGGCGTCATCGAGTTCAAGCGCTCGAAGATCAGCGTGTCGGAGGGTATCCGCCAGAACATTGGCAACCAAAGCGCCCACTTTATCCGGCCGTTCTTCTCGACGGTACAGTTCGTGTTCGCGGGCAACGATGTTGAGGGCCTGCGGTATGGGGTTATTGAGACCCCGGAGAGGTACTGGCTGCAGTGGAAGGAACCTGAGGACAATAACATCGGCGCTGATGTAACCGAACCGCTAGACAGGGCGGTCCTGCAAATGTGCTCGAAGGACCGCTTCCTCGAGCTGATCCACGACTTCATGGTGTTCGACGCGGGCTGGAAAAAGACCGCCCGGCACAACCAGTTCTTCGGCGTGAAGGCAGCTCAGACCCGCATCGCCAGCCGCGAGGGCGGCATCATTTGGCACACCCAGGGCTCGGGGAAAAGCTTGGTGATGGTGTGGCTGGCCAAATGGATCCGCGAGCACGAGCCTGAGTCACGCGTCCTCATCGTCACCGACCGCACAGAGCTGGACGAGCAGATCGAGAAGGTCTTCGGTGGGGTCAACGAGAGCATTTACCGCACAACCTCTGGTGTCGATCTGCTGACTCAAATGAACAAGCACGATCCCTGGCTGATCTGCTCCCTCGTCCATAAGTTCCGCGGGAGCGACGACGACAAGGATGTCGATGGGGATAGTGAGGCCTTCATCGCTGAACTGCGCTCGGGAGTCCCCACCGGGTTCGCTCCGAAGGGCAACCTATTCGTCTTCGTCGACGAGGCGCACCGCACCCAGGCGGGCAAGATGCACCGGGCCATGAAGGAGTTGCTTCCCGCGGCGATGTTCATCGGTTTCACGGGCACGCCGCTACTTAAGGCGGATAAAGCGACCAGTATCGAGGCGTTTGGCTCGTTCATTCATACCTACAAGTTCGACGAGGCCGTTGACGACGGCGTGGTGCTCGATCTGCGCTATGAGGCGCGCTATATCGAGCAAGATCTGACCAGCCCGGCGAAGGTGGACAAGTGGTTTGAAGCCAAGACCAAGGGTCTCACCGACCTCAGCAAAGCTCGCCTGAGGAAAAAGTGGGGCACTATGCAGAAGGTTGTGTCCGCGGAGCCCCGAGCCAAGCAGCTAGTCCAGGACATCCTGCTGGACATGGAGACCGAGCCGCGTCTCGTGAGCGGCCGGGGAAACGCAATGCTCGTCGGCGATAGCATCTATCAGGCGTGCAAGTTCTACGAGATGTTCGTCAATGCCGGCTTCAAGGACAAGGTCGCCATTGTCACGAGCTACGTCCCCAGCCCGAGCGACATCTCCAAGGAAGACTCCGGCGCGGGAGCCACTGAGAAGCTACGCCAGTACGGGATTTACCGGAGAATGTTGGCCGACTTCTTCGGAGTACCTGCCGACGAGGCTGTGGGCCGGATTGAGGAGTTCGAGAAGGAAGTCAAGCGCCGCTTCATCGAGGAGCCGGGCCAGATGCGACTACTCATCGTGGTCGACAAACTCCTGACTGGATTTGATGCGCCGAGTGCGACGTACCTGTACATCGACAAGAAGATGAGTGACCACGGTCTGTTTCAGGCTATCTGCCGGGTCAACCGTCTTGACGGTGACGACAAGACTTACGGCTACATCATCGACTACCGGGACCTCTTCAACTCGCTGGAATCCGCCATCACCGACTACACCTCAGGCGCCCTCGAGGGGTACGAAGAGAAGGACGTCGAGGGTCTGCTCAAGGATCGCGTCAAGCAGGGTCGACAGGATCTTGAGGAGGCGCTCGAGAAGATCCGCGCGCTGGTCGAGGCAGTCGCGCCACCCAAGGGGACGTTGGAGTACCAGTACTACTTCGTGGCATCAGTGCCGGGCGACGCTGCGCAGATTAAGGCTAACGAGATCAAGCGCATTGAGCTCTACAAGGCCGTCTCTGGCTTGGTGCGCGCCTACACGGCGCTGGCCAATGACATGGACACCGCGAAATACTCGCCTGCAGAGGCAGCAGCGATCAAGAACGAGGTGGCGCACTTCGTAGCTGTGCGCGACGAGGTGGAGCTCGGCGCTGGCGAGAACATCGATATGAAGCAGTTTGAGGCGGGCATGCGCGCTTTGCTCGACACCTATATCCAGGCGGATCCGTCTGAGGTAGTTGCCACCTTCGAGAAGGGGCTGGTCGATCTCATAGTCGAGCGGGGCGAGGATGCGCTTGCTTCTCTGCCGGCGGGGCTCCGCAAGAACCCTCGAGCTGCGGCGGAGACAATCGTCAACAACGTCCGCAAGACGATCGTGGACGAGCGCGCAATGAACCCGCGTTATTACGACGAAATGTCCGAGCTGCTCGACGCACTGATCGAACAGCGCCGGCAGGACGCTCTCGACTACAAGTCCTACTTGCAGAAGCTGCTCGACTTCGCGGCCAAGGTCGGCAAGAAGGAGTCCGACACGGTCTATCCGGAGTGGGCAAAGTCCGGTGCCCAGCGAGCGTTGGTGGACTTCGGCTGGTCTGATCCAAATCTTGCGGTCGTCATCGACTACACCGTGATGAATCAGAAGGAGCATGGCTGGGTCGGAAATCGTATGAAGGAGCGAGCGCTCGCCCGCGAGCTTCGCCGCACGCTTCCTGACGGCTTCGACCGCTTCGAGGACCTGTTCGAACTGGTGAAGGCCCGTGATGAGTACCGCTAGCGCCTACCTCACTGTCGCCGGAATCGGGATCGATGTCGTCTACAAAGACATCAAGAACATGCACATTTCTGTGTATCCGCCGCTCGGACGCGTACGGGTTGCTGCACCGCATCGTCTCAGTGAGGATGCGATCCGCCTCGCCATCGTGCAACGCCTACGGTGGATCAAGAGGCAACGCGAGCAGCTTCGAGGTGCCGACCGTCAGACCGACCGTCAGATGGCCTCCGGTGAGACCCACTACGTCTGGGGCCAGCGTCTCCGCCTCGACTCATCCCGCCACGGAAGATCAAAGGTTAGCGTTGCCGGCACGACGCTGTGGGTGACCACCCCTGCTGACTACAGAGAGGACCAGCGCAGGGCGTTGCTCAACCGCTGGTACCGAGAGCAGCTCAAGGCTGCCGTTCCGCCACTGCTAGAAAAATGGCAACCTATTGTCGGCGAGGAAGTACAGAACTTCGTTGTGCGCCGTATGAAGACTAAGTGGGGAACCTGCCAAGCCAGTTCCCGTGCCATCTGGCTCAACCCCGAGCTCGCGAAGAAGAACCCGCGCTGCCTCGAGTACATCGTGGTTCACGAACTGACGCACCTCATCGAGCGCACCCACAATGAACACTTCGTCGAACTCATGGACCGGCACATGCCCGACTGGCAGGTCCGTCGCGATGAACTGAACGAAGCGCCGTTGGCCAGCGAGGTGTGGGATGCGAAGTAGCCAACTGTCAAAGTGTGCGGGCGGCAGGCCAGCCCCGTGACCGACCTCATCGGGTATCAGGAGTGTGTCGAGTGGATGGGCGCTGAGGTGCTCACACTGGCCGAAGTCTGGCCCGCCACTCCGCGGGCCGTCATAGTCGGAATCAATCCCTCACTGACGAGCGTTATGGCGGGGCAGTATTTTCAAGGGCAGGGTGCGCGCGGTCGAATCATGATGCTGGTCAAAGAAGGCCTGATGAAGCTAAACGATGGCGAGCGTCATTTCGAGCGAGCCGCTCTTGCGGCCGATATCGGGTTTGCAGATCTCGTACGACGGCCGACCCCAAGCGCAGCGGACCTGTCCCACAGCGAGATTGCGTACGGCAGAGCGCAGTTCGAAACGAAGATGGCTGCGCATGAGGTTCCGCTCGTCATCGCGATTTATGCTCCGCCCGTCCAAGCGCTATTGGGAACAAAGGCACAGCCGGGCTACCAAAGCGAACTAACGTCATGGGGTGCTCGCGTATTTAACCTTCCTCGCCCTTACTTGAAATCCGAGTTGGCCGCAGAGGTCATGGCAACGCTTCGTCTTGAGTAGCAGCCTGGATCCCTGCACAGAAGGCGCCCAGATGACCCGCGCGGAGCATCAGCCCGTTCTAGTCGCCACCGCAGGGCGCGTGCCGCCGACACCTAACGATCGCGTTCGCATGTTTGGGTCCTCGGTGGCCGGCTACGAGGCTATGAGCGCTACGTTTCCTCTCTCCGAGTCGTTCGTCATCGGTGTGACGAGAGATTCGGCGGACTGCTGGCTCCACGTCATGCACTTGGCGCTTCTGCACAAGTATTTCTACGGTGCAGACCAGCTCAACCTCGCCAGAAAGTATGGTCGAGCTCATCGTTGACGAACAACCCAATCAGCGCGACCACGTTGCTGGGCTTCGCGAAGATATCGGCTATCTAGCGAAACGCACCCACTCGATTTATAACCTCGGTGGGAAGCGCCTCGAGGCGAAGCCGGCGTTGCGATCGATGATCTATGCGGTCGGCACTTGCACGGGGACTGCGACCGCTGGCTTCGAACCCAAGCAACGCCGTCAGTCTTCACTGAGATGACGTTGACGTCCTGGCGCAGGGGTGCGCAACACGCGCTTTGTTTGGTGTCAGAGTCGCTCGAGTTTGGACTGGAACAGGGCTCGATGGTTCTTGAGTAGCGGGTGGGCCAGCGCGAGTGCCGGCAGCCGTCCGCTGGATCTACGACAGAACCCCCGGGGATATGCCTCCTGACCGTGAGCACCGAACCTCCCCGCGTTCGGGGAAAGCCACGTCTCGGGCAGAATGCGCCGGGTGTGCGATGTTAATAGAATTCATACAAGTTAATAGAGATTCACAAGCACGCTTGGAGCCCGCTCTTGACCAACATCTCGCACAAACCCGAGTGCTTGATAAAGTTATCGGCTGGCCCGTGCGCTGATAAAGTTACCAAGCCCCGAGCGATGCTCTCAACAGCTCGTTCGGCCCCCGCATCCGACACCATCGCAGAGGTTTTGGCGGGCCACAGTGACAGGCTAAGCCACTGGCCCAACGTCACCTGAGCGCTTGATCACGTTCGGTGACTCGCTGTGCGAATGTATTCGCGAACAGCTGATTTCCGACTGGCCTAGGATCTTACGCCGCTCCTGCCTCACCTGAGCGACCCGACATCCCACCAAGCCGGCGATGACCTCGAGCGATGGAACCGTTTCTTTGCGCCAACGTGGCTCGAGTGGGTCGCGGCTTACCGACTCACAGTGCCCGCGACCGAGTTGATGACGACCGAAGCTATCACCGACGTGATTGCCAGGCTGGCCGTCCTTGCGCCGAAGTTCATGCGCTTGGTCGGTTTCGACCGGCAATGGGAACAGACGTAGAGAGTGTCTGGTGGCTGCACGACTTTGCGTGGTGACGTGCGGTCCAACTAGACAATTGACAATGAGCGTGCCTGACGGACTACTCATCGCTTGAGCACCGTAGGGATAAGAGCGAACAGCAACGGGTGGTTACCCGCACAGCGCTCACACCGCTGGAAGGCCGCGCGGGTTCGCGCTAACCGGCTCCGGTGCAATCCGTGAGCGCGGAATCGTGGATTAGCCGACCCGCGAAATTGATCCGTGGTCCGAACACGATGCAATGGGCCAAAGAGTCGTTGACCGATAGCCGGCGGCCAAGTCATGGAGCGAATGAGAATCGTGCTAACAGTTCCATTGGCTAACGGGTCGCCTACAGGACCGTTCTGGCGGTGGCGTTCATGGGATTTGGTGCATCGAAGCGCAAGGCCGCGCGGCCTTCCGGCCATCGTCCAGCGGATGGCCAAACGCTGAGAAGGCATGCTCAGGTTGGCCCGCCGTCGGCAGAATCGTGTTCGTCGGCAGCCACCCAGCCACGGACTGTGGACTTCGGCTGTCCCACTCTGTCCGCGATCTCGTCGATGGATACCCCGTTCAGATACGCCACGCGCGCCAGGTGGCTCCGCTGCTGAGCCCACCGCCGTGTCCGCGCCTCAGCGTCCAGCACCACCTCGTTGGCGCCCAGCACTCCGTCCAGCAGCAAATCATGCACTTCCGACATCGCTCGTCCCTTCTTCATCATTGCCAGCTGGGGAAAGGCATGACAAAATTCCAGCAGGGACGAGCCTGGGTCACGTTTTAGCCGAACACGACCTGTCACACTGCGAGGCGTCTTGTAGGGACACCTCGTCGACACCGGACCGGAGCGGCGCCAACCGCGTTAGTCCCGGCGCGCCGTGCAGCGACACTGGTGTGTGCAGGTTACATCCGTGCCAGTGACCCGAGCAATACTTTGGAAGTTCTTGGTCAGGAGTGGTGCGTGTACGCCCGAGCCCACTCGCGAAGGCCTGCCGCCTGACTCTGATTAGCTTGCGCCCCGTGCGTTAGTTCCCACGCGGTGACGAGTGGATCGGTGCGCCCTTCATTGCCCCACGCGGCCGCTGTGCTGTAGACAGTTGGATCCGCTGGCTGAACGAGCTGCACAGTGGCGTCAATCTGTGGGCAACGGGTGTACCGCATCTCCGTCAGCGACGAAGTAATGTACCGGCTGAATATGGTTACCGGACCTCGGAAGTCCACGAGGGGTTGTTCCCCGAGCCCGACCACGGGAGTGTGATCAGTGCCTCGAAGTGGCGCGGGCACTGCCTCGAAACCGGACAGGAGGATCCGCGCCGCCTTTCTGCCGTGGTTCAAGGCGACGGCCGCGTCGCCCGCCACTTTCCTTAGATCATTCAACTGACTGGTGCGTTTACGGTCGCTACGCCATGCGATTCGGATACCGCCCGGACCCGTATAAACGGATTTGTGCCAATCCCAGAGCCGGTCAAAGTTGCTGACCTCCCAACCGCCGGCGACTTGCTCTACCGAGCCGATCGGGAGTTGCCGCAATAACACGCTGACATGGGGCTGGCTAACACCGATCGTGCGAGCAAGCGAGGATCCTAAGGACGCGCCCCTGAGCTGCGCGCGCGAGCGGGGCGCGCCTTGAAACAGGGGAGTCGATGTCGATAATAGGACGCGAGCTAATGCGCATAGTCTGAAGTTCGGCCGAGATGGTTCTTCCACTTGCTCGGGCCACGTACGGCCAGCGACTGAACACAGGCGGTCCCGAACAGCGACGAAGGCGACGTCCCCAGTCTCAGCCGCCTGCCACAAAGCATCGCTCGCTCGCTCCACGAGATAGAGCAGGAGGTCGCCCCTCTGGGCGGCGACTTCAAGGTCCGACAGCACGCGCTCAGAGTCCTCGACCCGCTTCGTCACAACGATTTTGTACCGGAGCGCCCTCGATCCCAGCCTGCCAATCAGCACGCGCTCACCGTCGCCCCCGACGACCTCGACGCCGCTGTCGAGCAAGATATCGAACGCCGTGCCCAAATCGAGGCTCATGCAAGAACGGTATAGGCCACAACGTAATACCCGCAATAGACCTTTACTGAGAATCTATCTCAACGGGCCATGCAAATCGAAAACTGGGAACGGGACACCGGTCCGTTTTTTGCTCAGCAACGAGTAGGAACCGGATGGGAGTTATCTATGCCGTGGTTTGCTTCTGGACGGCACCTGCGGCGGTCAAATTCGCCGGGTTCTGGAGAGAGATATGGGTGCCTCCCTCCCACCGCTACATTGCTGGATAGAAGCCGTGTCGATTTCCCTCAACTTCGGCGGCGACATATGTCGATCAACACAACGCCCCGCCAGCGAGAATGTTCACCTCGCCGCGGGGATGCATCGTCAAGCGTTCACATCGGAAGAAGGTCGTCATGCATGGTCACGAACGCACGGAGATGTCACCCGTGAAGTCCGATCGTCTTCGCCGCTCCAACCCAATGCATGTAGAACTTGCCGACTCGCGCGATGTCGGAGCGGCCATGCAGTCACCGGCTGCCGCCATCTCCTGGGAAAACGCCATTACCGCCGGTAAATCCGCCGGCCGCACCCCGCACGAACTCAAAGACGCCTTGGAGGCGCTGCGCGCCGAGATTCAACTCGCCGAGGGCACGCGTGCGCGCCTGTTTCGACCAATCCGGGGTCCAAGAAGAATTCGGCTGCCGGAACGCACGCTAGGCGACAAGGCGGCACGTATCCTGCTATCGCGCGACGGACGGACCGGGTATGCGCGCAGGCTGAATCAGGTCGATCTCAAAGACTTGATCTTCTGCCATCCCATGCGGGATTTCTCCCGGCGTCACGGGCAGGGGAACAAACCGGTTGCCTACTTCAGCCGCACAGTCGGGGACCTCGTCGCCTGCGAATCACAACATGAACGCCGATTCGCCATCCTCGCCGACTGGCACGAGGCCGTGGCGCACATCGCGGCACAACCGTTCACGATCGACTTCCCTCCCGATCACGAACTGGACTCGCACACCCCGGACTTCGCGGTCATCAGCACTAGCGGGGCCGTGGTTGTTGTCAACGTGAAATGGCCGTCCGACGCGGTGGACCCCGATGTCGTGCGGCGTCACGAAATCGTCGAGCGCTTGCTCGCAAGGTCTGGGATGCAGCACGTCGTCTGGTCTGGAGCTCCGCCGGTCATCACCGAAAACCTCGCAAACTTCGCTGCAGCTCGCGTACCTGACACCATGATGCGCGATGCCGCACCGAAGCTGCTCGCAGCGTATCGACCGGGCATCCGAGTCAGGACGCTCCTCGAAGCTGTCGCAGACATGCATCACATCCCCGCCTCGACAGGACTCGTCGTGCTGCGACGGCTGCTTTGGGACCATCAACTCGCGGTCGATATGTCGGCCCTTTTCACCGTCGAAGCCGAGCTGCGGCGTCCATGAGCGACGTTCAATGGATTCGACCTGGCATAGAGCTCGATTGGCAGGGCGAGCGAGCTGTTATCCGGACAGTCGGCGCGATGGTTCTCATCTCGAACCCCGATGGATCGCATGCCACGGAGGTCCCTGCGGCTGAAATCGCGGTTGCCCTCCGCGGTGATGCCCCGCCACCAGATCTAGCGCATTTGCACGACATCGAAGAACGTCTCACTGTGCAGACGCAGTCGCGGTTGAAGGAAGACTCCGACCTGCTTCACATCATGCTCACTGGGCGGCGCGCGGATCAGCCGGACACGGATCGTCCTGGAGCGGATCTGGATCCTGCATTGGTGCCCGAGGGTCTGCGCCGCCGCACATTGGCGAGACTCCTCGCGGAGAAGGCGCGGGACAAAGGCAAACGGAAGGGATTCAACGTCCTTCATCGCAGTGAGATGAGACGTCTGCAGCGCATCATGAAGCGCTGGCGTGATGAGCAGAATCTGCTCGATGGCCGGTACACCCGGCCACGGACATGGCGCACCGACGACGAAGTCGTTGACTCACTGCTGACGTTCATGAACGATCACGCGCTGAAGTCGACAAAGTCGGACTTCGCGCTCGTGCGAGCGTTCCGCATCTTCTGCGCGAAGGAGAAGCCGTCGCTGGTCCTACCGTCGACCAGCACGCTGCGGCGGAGAGTGCAAGAAATGCGCGGCGGCTGGTCGCACCTTGGTGCCAGTGCGAAGAACCGCATCTCCGAGGTCAACGTCCCCAAGTCGTCCGGGACGACCCGACTCGCGACTCGCCCCGGAGAACTGGTTCTGTTCGACACGACAAAGGCGAACGTCTGGGTCAAGGACCCGAGAACTGACCGGGTGTTCCGCCTCGATGTGACCCTCGCAATTGACCTCGCAACCCGGTGCGTCGTGGGACTCGCGATCACGCACACCACCACGAAGTTCGCCATCGGGTTGTGCTTGGCAGATGTACTGCGTCCCAAGACCGCGGCGCTGGCAGCGGAATGGACGAACGAAGATAGCTTGGCGTTCAGTCAACCATTCGTCGGCAGACCCGACGCCTTCGTGTCGTTTTACTCAGCAGCCTTCCACCCTGAAGGCGTCGTGGTCGACAACGGCAAGCAGTATGTGTCGACCTACGTCACCGCGCAGATGGGACGGCTCGGGATCCATTACGAGCCGCAGCGCTCGTACACTCCGACGGACAAGGCACAGGTTGAGCGGGTGTTCCGAACCATCAAGGACATGTTCGAGGCGCTGATGCCGGGTTTCACGGGCGGCTCCGTGCACGAGAAAGGAGAGAACCCGCAGGCTGAGCAGCTGATGTCTCCGGCGGAGTTCGAACGTCGGCTTCGGCAGTGCATCGACTTATACAACCACCGCACGCATCAAGGGCTGGTCCTCCCTGAGGATCCGTTCGCGCGACTCAGCCCGTTCACGATGTACGGCATTCTGGCTGAGAAGGTGGGAGCAATTCCAGACATCCAGTACGAGCACGACTGGGTGCGTTTCCTCCCTTCCGTGACCGCGAAGATTTCCCCAAGCAGAGTGCGAGTGAAGCGGCTCAACTACCAGAGCCCGGTTTTGCGGAGGCTACAGGGGGACCCTGTGGTGATGAAGACGGGAAAGCTGCGGATCTTCTACGACCCGTTCGATCTCCGCATCACGTGGTGCTTCGACGCGGAGGGCTCCTTGCACCCACTCCGCTGGCATTACTTGACCGAGCACACTCCGCGATTCGGTGAGTTCCACACGAACCACGTAGTCGAGAAGTTCGCCGACAAGAAGGTCAGCTCACATAGTGCCGAGCGCATCCTCGTGGAGATCTTCGCCGGGAAGTACGACGATGGAGCGCTTGAGGCCATCCGGCACGAAGAACTCGCAGACAACCTCATGCAGGCCCGGGCGGCAAGCTTGACTGACAGCGCCCGCAACTCTCCCCCACAGCAGGAGGCCCTCATCGCGGCGGCCCAGCGCGCGGTGCCTCGGAAGGCACTGCCAAGCCCAGTTCCCCCGATACGCCCAGAGGAACCTCGAAATCTGGTCATGGAGTCGCCCCCGAGCGCTGACTCGCGCGCGGCCGATGCTGTGGCGGAGCAATTGGCCGCAGCGCGTGCCCCTCGAGCTCGACGTGCACTTCAGCCCTACAACCAGAACAGGTTCTGACGATGCCTCCCGCACCCCTCCTCCAGGCAACCGAATCTGACCACCTGCAGCTCCTGAGCGACGACGATCGGGCATGGATCCGCGATGTGTTTGCCGACAATGTCCCAGACCCTGGCTGTGTCACCGTGGCACAGCTGACAGCGATGAGCCTCCGAGAGCGCGAGCGATTCCGCGTGCGCAGAACCCGCTACTTACGCATGATGCCGTTGATGGAAACCAGCGTCGTTGTAGACGTGATGGGCCGGCTTCGACTCATCGCAAACTCCGCGATACGTTCGGACCTGCATCAGCAGGACATCCCGATTCTCAATGGTGAGCCTGGCGTGGGAAAGACCATGATGCTGAAGACCCACGCCGCCGAAGAAATGCGGCGGCTCGCGTTGCATCGCAGCATCGCCATCGAGGACGGCGTCGCCAAACCCCTCGCATCGTTCCGCCCAGTCGTCTACGTTCACTTGCACGGACCCATGACTCGATACGACGTCATCCGGCTGCTTTGCGACGAGCTGGGTTGGCCGACCGACAGGAACCCCCAACGTGCATTCGAACGAGCTGTTGCACAGTGCGGCGTGCAACTCGTAATCATCGATGAGATCCAACACGTCAACTTCGACGGCAAGACGGGCCGCGACGTTCACAACATCATCCGATGGATGTCCAACTTCGGACTGCGCGTGATCCTTGCTGGGACAGATATCGATTGGGTGCTCAACGCGGGCGGTACTCCTGCAGTCGAAGTCGCCGCACGGAACTCCCGAGGGCGATGGATACGCGTCGACGTTCCCAAGCTCGAACTCGAAACGACCGCACAACTCGAATGTTGGCTTGATCTGGTCTACTCATTCGAGACTCGACTTCGGCTCGCAGCCGCGCCATCAAACGACGGTTGGCTTGCTGACGCTTTCGGCGCCTACATGTGGGCCCGAACTCAGGGATATCTGAACTCGTTGGTCCTGTTGATCAACCTTGCTGCCGCCAGCGCCATCGAGACCGGCAGCGAGACCATCGACCGGGCGACGCTCGACAACATCGAACTAGAATACGAAGTCGAACGCCAACGGATGCAACGCATGGCTATGTTCGATGCCGGCACCTACCCAGTCATTTGCCAGCCATGAGGGCACGAATTGGCACGCCGATCCGTCTGGGGGTGCCTGTAGATCTCTACCCAGGCGAATGGTTGCACAGCGCAATCAGCCGATGGGCATGGCAGACATTCGCGGTCTCGAGAGCCGCGCTCTTCAACGCATTCGGGCTTGCTGAGGTTCCGCATTCCGCAATCACCGCGCTCGGCACCAGACTCCTTCCCGAGATCGCAGCGAACATTTCCTACTCCACAGGCATCACCGAGCGCCGGCTCCGCGGTGCCACCATGGAGAGTCTCGACGAGAAGCTTCTCACGCTCAACGGACGCGGCGAAGGGCAGCTCTCCGGAACAGTCTCGAGATGTGGAACCTGGTCCTGGCAAGCCGGAACCAGGTATTGTCCGGACTGCTTACACGATCACCCGGGCGTGTTCCAGCTTCGCTGGCGGAGCCCCTGGGCTTTCGCGTGCACGACGCACCGTCGTATCCTGCTCGACGCCTGTCCTTGGTGTCAGGGCGAAGTCGTCGAGATGCGCGGTCGTAACACAGACCTGTTCGACCCATCCACATGCCGAGCCAACACCGCACCGGAAGGCGCAACGAGAAGGATAGCGTGCCGCGCGAAGCTAGAAGAGACTTGGGACCACTTCCGTCTCAAGGAGGGATCCGCTCCCATGTTGGCCCAACGGACCATCTTTCGCCGCGAACGAGCAGGCATATCTATGCAGTTTCTCCGGCTACTGCAGGCCGCCGCCACCGGGCTTCGGGGAGCGAAGGCATTCGATGAAATAGGCCTGCTCAGCGGGCTCGACAGCGGAGAGTTGCGTGGGCTATTCGACGACGAGAAACACGTAGGCATCAGCGCACCGAAGAGCGCCTACGCGATGGCCGGACTGGCAGGGGCGGCGTTCATCCTGACTCACGCGCCCGAGGCTGACGCGAAGGCGATGATCCGGAGAGCCTCGTTTTCCCGCCCGCCCTCCCACGTGCCCCGTGGCGCCGGATACGGACCCGGCAGCCCACTCGAACTCCTCACCAGGTGGCCCGACGCTCCCGAGCCCTTTCGCGCCCAGATCCTTCGAGCCCACGACCAAGACCTCACGATCAGCCAACGCATCCTCTGGGACACTGCCGTCGACCCCATCACACTCGCCGTCCACCGTCCCCAGCGCTGGATTCCCGCCAAGCGGTGGGCTTGCATTCCTGAACAGCTATGGCCGGCATGGTGCAGTCGGTTCGATGTCGGCGGAAAGGTTGACGGGGCAACGCTGGCACGTGCGCTCGCTCATGCGGTGCGCGTGGCCGGGACGTCCGGAAGCACTGGGCGCGACGAGGAGAAGAACCTCGCCGCAATCCTCCGTCCGAACATGCTGGGCACATCCGAGGAAACCCACGGACTCCTTGCAGGAATCAGTGAACTCGCACACACCATTGATGACGGCGACTTCGTCATCGATTACCCGAAGCGAACCGATCTGCCGGCGACCGAACTTCTTCCGCGCACGCATTGGGAACTCCTTGCGGACAGCGTCTTCAGCGACCCCGGAACGCATCGGCGACTCCGCAACGCCCGTCGATACCTTTGGCAACGAATCACGGCAGCTGGCGTCGACAAGTTCCCTGACGCACTCCGCATCGGACTCACCCGCGACGACTCCGCGGAGTACACCAACTTCTGCACACGGATGACTGCCGAACTTCAGAACGCGTTCGACCGATACGGTCAAGCTTTCCTTCGCTCGCACGGAAGCTGGGAACCGGTTACATGGACGCCAGACGTGGTCGTCGGTGTCGGCTGGCCTGGAACCGAGATCACAGATCTCGACGTCGATCTGCTCCACACGATGTTGCTCGACGGTCTCATCACCCGGCGACGGCTCGCCGAGACACTACGCGTCTCATCGCGGCAGGTTCTTCGGGCCATCGACGCTGCACCTCCCGCAACCGGACGTAGCGTAAGACACGTGGACTGGCAACAACTCCTACCACCGCGCCTTCCTGAAAGTACAGAGTTGCTCACGGCTCGGTGAGCCCACGCGGCTTGTGATTGATCCGCAATACTCAACTTCCACCCGTCAGGAGAGACCATGTCGGACCCCACAACTCGAGCCGAGCTGCGGAAAAGCGTTGCGTTCTGCGGCGCGGTTGCCCCGCCGCCGTCAACAGCGCCGGAGTGGCAAGTGCTCGGTTCGTAAGGGCGCTGGCATGACGAATGCATCTAAGCCCCGCGGCTGCTTCCGAGGAACAGATTGCCTTCCTGATCGAGTCGGAAACATTCACCCTCGAAGAGGTCGCAGAAACTCAGGCCAGAATCGCACGTGGCGAGCTAGCTGAAGCTGAGCGAAAAACCCGGCTGGAGGGGATCAACGCATCGTTCATCGCTGAAGAAGTCGCACGAAGTTTGGCTTAGACATCGACGAGCTGCAGCAGCGTCAGGCCGAGGGAAATCCATTCGCGTTCACAGCTGCTTCTGCTGTGTCGGGAGTCGGCGCTGTGCCGCTCGGCGGCGTTGGAGCGGTCACCATAGCTTGAGGTGTGTCTCGCTCCTGAGTCTTCTTGGCGTGAGCTCTCCGGCAGAGCAAGACGATCAAGTTGACTACGACCGTGCCCAGGCCAAGGAAATACCCAGCGATCCACCAGGTGCTCCACGGACCGGGCGATACCACTGAAGTTGACGCAGCCGCAATGAAGCTCGCAACCAGCGAAGCTAGCATCAGCACTCCACCGGCAGTCAACACGGCTACTTGAATCCGGTCCGCGCTTAGTGGCCATGCAGAAGATGCTTTGACGTAGTTCTTGATCAATTTCGTCCGCACTTCCTTGAGAGCGGCCTTGTCTTGACCAGAGAGCTTGCCAATCGCAGACGAAAGTCTCTCAATTCGACCGAGACCGACGTTCGGCATGAAGGCCCCACTAAGTGATACGCCTGCCGCGACCACGACTGTGATTGAAGCCAAAACGATCGGAAGTACATCAGGTGCTGGTGACATGTGTAAAGGGTATTCCCGCGTGATCTTCCCCGATGACCACATGACGAGGTTCACACATCCAGTTGGCCGTGTCAGATAGACGGGGATTGGCGCGGTGAAAGGTGCACAGGACTCCTTGTGATTTCGGCAGTGGCCAAGGAGAACTGAGTCAGGAACCTACAGCGGCGGGGCAGAGCGTTTTGGAGAACTCGGTAGCGCGGCGAAGAAGCCGTGTCGTGGCTACAGAAGACCTATAGATGCGTTTCGCATTGGGGCTGTTCAGATTGACGAGGGTGCTCGGCTTGAGCCGAGCTTGTTGTTGCCCTTCGCTAACCTGTAGGTAGTTCGACGGGGACGGTTGCGACGTACCACTGCTCCTACCGCGGACAGTGGCGCCATAACGTCGACAGAAATGTTGACTGCGGCAGGATCAATCGCGAGCCGGCTGCCCGGTTCAGGCTCCTCCTGCGGCATTCGTTCGCCACGTGCCTTCCAGCCGTCCAAGTCCGCATACGTCTCGCGTATCGCCCGTAGCGATGTTTCTGTGGTCACCTAGCAATGAGCGCATTGCAACGATTGCTGGGTGGCCCAAACATTAGATCCGCGGAAATCGTGGAGTTTGCTTGGCGCGACACTTTATTTGGCAACCCGCTCCACGACTGGTTGTCTCGCGACTGATTGCGTGGCCGTTCACAACCTCAGAGATTGTCCGGCCTGGCTTGGCCGGCCCGGCCACTTGCATCACTGCCCGGTCGCGCTCGGCCAGGCCAGGCCGGACATCCGACTCTCGGCCGGCCCGGCCGGCCGCCTGTCTGTCTGTCTGGGCACAGCGCGATGATCACTCGGCCGGCGGCTCGCTCCGGCGGACGCCGGCTACTTGGCTACTTGGCTACTTGCCCAGCAGTTCGGCTAGCTCGTCGAGCGTTTCCCGTGCGAGCGACTGGACGACGGCATCATGGTTGGCCCAGGGCGCCGTCTGCTCGGTCAGTACGTTGACAAGAGCGCGGAGCCGTCCCCGGCTCTGTTGACTCAGCCCGAGCAGCGCCTCGCTGGCATCGTCCATGCAGGCAAGGAGCACCACTGCGTCTTCAGCGTGACGGCCTCGATCTCGAGAGTCCGCCAGATAGGCAGCGCCTTTGAGTACCAGCGCGCCGCGAACGCTGGGGATGACGAGCCTCACGGTGTCGACTTCGGTCAAGACGTCGACATTTATCGTCTGCTGGAGTGCGCGGGTGCCTCCGGGGATTCCGAACAGTGGGCGGCCGCCGTATCGAGGGCCTCTGAAGATGAACTGTCGATCCGCGCACATGAGGTCCACCCGCTCAAGTCCGCGATCGAAACGGTATGCGTAGTTGGTCGATCTATCCAGGACGTAGCCAGCTCCCTGCAAGAGTGCGGCTGCCTGGGGAAAACTGATCGCCTTGGTTTCGAGGTGGAGTGCCGAGTCGACATCGACTGTCGTGCGCGGGGCTGGCAGCTCAGCAAGCTCAGCATGAAGCTTCACCATGAGGCCACCAACGAGTGTCCATGAGCTCTGCGGGAGCAGCCGGGCGAGCTCGAAGGCTGACGGCCAAGGCGATTCTTCCCATTTGCTGGATCGAGCGTCAATGTTGATCAGCGGACGGCTGATCAGCGGGCCGGGACTCATATGTGTTGCTGCGCAGATGCGATCCAGTGGGTCGCGGCTGAGCATTCGCGCGCATCGCCGTACATGTATAGAGCCAACGCTTCGAGAACTTTCTGGTGAACCTCGTCGCCTTCAACAACAGCAATGTCGCCGGAGTCATCGAGGCCTAGACGTGCCCTTCTGGCCGCGCGGCTGGCGTCGTGTGCGACCAGTATGCCCAGTCCGCCACCAGCGGAGAGGCCAAGCTCACTGGTCAGCGCGGCTACGAAACGATTCTTGGCCTCGTCGCTTGCAGCTCGCCGTAGAGACACGCGGCCGCGTAGGATCTGGCCAGCCAGCGCGCCGACGTCCATGCTTCGGATGCGCTGCTTCAGTCGGCTTCGCTCGGTGCTGCTCAGCGCTGCGTTGGTTAGGTCAGAGGTTTTCTTAGTAGCGAGCAGGTCAAGAGCAGCCATCTGCACAGCGTCTGTCCAGTTGCGGCCTCGGTGTGCTGTGCGTTCGCGAGCCTGAATCTGTCGCTGAGAGAATGCGTGTGAGCTGCCGTACTTGGTGGCAACAAAGCGTCCGCTGGCAGCAGATCGCCTCACCTGCCGGGGGGTGACTCCCAGCTCTGCTGCGGCCTGAGACGTGGAGAGATGCATACACATATAGTCCCATTACGGACTATATGTGTCAATATTGCACGTACTCCTCTCGGGAAACTACAGAGTTCTATTGGCTTCTAGAAACGCCCCCGCGCGCATAATTAGTACAGGAACAGGAGGCACACCATGACGATCAACGAGATTCAGCAGCGTCAAAGCGACAGCCGACCTAGCCCGAAAGCTCAGGCCGTAGCCGCGCGCGTTCGAGTGAACGCAGACCGCCGCGCCGGCGTGGCGACGCCAAAGTGGATCGTCAAGCTGTCTCAGACACCTGGCGCGAAGTAGTTTTTTCTCGCCAAGACAGCGAGCTCGTAACCGGCTAGCGACTCTGTAGCGTGGGCGAGTGAACAGGCGCCGGGCTCAGTAATGGAGCGCTAGGGAACGGCCGTGACGACGCGCGTCAGCGCTGGTAGTCGGGGTCGATGTCGCGAGCAGCTGTTTCGCCCAGGCCACGGGGATCGAGCTTCACTCCGCGCAGTCCAGGGCGCCGACGCATCCGCGCTGGCAAGTCGGCTTCGGGCGCTGGTGGTTCGTTGCTTAAGCCGAGCACGGGTGCTGGTGGCACGTCCGGAACGGTCGGGAGCCCTTCGGCAAATATGGGCGTCAGGAGTTTGAGCGCCTTGTTGGGTAGCCCATCACCCGGGAAGAACTCCTCAAGGAGGTCTTCTGCGGCGTCGACGTTGGGGATCTCGCAAATGGCGAGGAGGTTGGCGATGTCTGAGTCGTCGCGGCCGGGACGTGAGGCGTTGAGCTTCATGGCCAGCAGAGCGCGCGGTGAAGCAACCTCGACGGTGATGCCTTCGCTGGCGTAGATGACTTCCCAGCCTGCGTCGGCGCGGTAGGTCGGGATGAATTGAGCGGCGTTGCTATTGAGCCAATCTGGCGGCCACTGGTTTTCACGGGCTACTTCTGCGGCAGCCGCGAGAATTGGCGCTTCAGGCTGTAGCCGTGCGTCTATGCCGGTGGTTGTGCGTCGATCGAAGTAGCGCAGTGCCAGCGCAGCACCTCCCACGATGCGAATTCCTGCGGGTCGACCGGTTGCACGAAGCTTAGTGATGACTGCGTTGATGAGACTGCGTTGATACCCCGGATTAGGTCATCTCGATCAAGCTCGTCGCGGGCCATTAGATGCTCACTAGAGTGGCTGCTTCGATCAGAATGCCACGACGCAGGAACTCGGGTGGCACTTCTGCCTGGTCGGCCAAGATGTTGTAGCGGGTGGTCTTTGGCTGCCAAGGCTCGTCCGGGTTTCCGACCTGTGCGGTGATCCATTCGGGTACCGGAAGAGCATCCGCGTTCAAGCGGTACTCGCAGAGAGCCGCAATCGCCGCATCCCAGTGTGCTGATCCAGTCGGCGCCGGCTCGGTAAGTGTGAGGCCAACCCGGGTCGCGCCAGCTTCGGCTGCCAGGTTGTCGGCCAGCTGGATGAAGCGCCGGAACGCATGCGCGGTATTAGCGACCTCGACGCTTCCGAACGCGGTGTTAGCCAGCGAGGTGTTAGCCAGCGCTGTGTTGACCGGCGCTGCATCGCTGGTAGATGCGTCCGCAAGCGCCGCGCTGATCTGGTCTGCAATGCGGGCGGCGTCCGCGCGCAGGGTGGGAATCGTGACCAGGATGTGTTGCGTGTTGTTTAGAAGTGCTTCCAAAGTCGAAACGGTTGGATCGCGCTTGCCGTTCTCAATGAGGGAGAGAGATGACCCGGCGATCCCTGAACGACGCGAGAGCTCGCTCTGGCTGAGACCGCTGGCTGCTCGAGCGGCACGTGCGAGGATAGTGGCTGTCATAACGATCACGGTCCTTTACTAATTCGTAAACTCTATCAGGGATGCTTAGTCGGCGGGTGTCAGGATTGACAGCGGCTGTCAACGGTTGCCTGGCGGCGGCTGTGCCGGCGCGCGATGCCCATCGCTATCGACGCGTCCGACGTCTCGATCCGCGCAGAGGGAGCGTAGCGAGGTCAATTCCCAAATGGTCCCTCACTACGAATTCGTTCTACGCCGGATAGAGAAACGCTGCGGATAGCCCCTGGCAGTCATGGGCTGCCGGGAACAGCGCCCCTGCCGACCCTCGCAGGCGTCCTGGAACAGGTGTCGGCGCGCAGCCGGGTCTCTGTATCAGTCGAGGACCGGGCGCCCGGCGAGGAACCGCTTGTCAAAAACAACGGTGCGCGTTGCGATCTCGAGGCTCACTGTCACGCCATCGCGGCCTGGATGCGTCGGTCAAGATCATCCAGCTCGGCCAGCGCCTCGGACGCGGCCCACACACGGTTCTTCTTGCGCCCGGTGATTTCCTGGATGTACCCAGCTCGGCTGAGCTGGTCGATGGCCCGGTAGGCCTGGGAAGCCACGGACCCGGACCGTGTCTCGATCTCGGCCGCACTCATCACTGGGTGGTCATAGAACGCCTGGATCAGTGCGGCGGCCGCAGATCCGGCGCGAGGGCGCAGCTCTGCTACCCAAGCATCGGGCATTGCCTTCAGGCGAGCGATGGTGCCGCGCGAGCACTCGGCGGCAGCACGCGCTGAGTGCGCGAACAAGCTAATGAGCGGCCCGGGATCGCCGCGGCGGTAGGCGCCGAGCGCTGCAAAATAGTCCTCGCGGCGGGCGAGGAGACCACTGGCCAGCGGTACAACAGCGTTACGGGTGACACCACGGCGACGCAGCACAGCGGATACCAGCGCACGTCCGATGCGACCATTGCCATCAGTGAAGGCGTGGATCGACTCGAACTGGGCGTGGCCGATCGCGGCCTGCACCATCACTGGCACGTCGTCGCGGTTGAGGTACGCCACCAGGTCCGTCATCAGCTCAGCGACTCGCGCAGGCGCCGGCGGCACGTGGAGGGCATCCCTGGGTGAGTAGTCGCTTCCGCCGATCCAGTTCTGCATGTCCCGCAGACGACCGGCGTAGCTCGCCTCGTCTGGATCATCCTTCATCAGCGCGCGGTGCGCGTCGATGATGTGCTCCAGCTCGAAACGGCCGTGCTGCTCGACGGTGGTGATGAGTTCGTGCAGCGCAGCCGAGGCGGCGACCATGCTCATCGCCGAGGCATTGCCGCGGTTGCCTGCAACAGCTTGGGCGTAGTCCAGCGCCGAGGCAGAGATGTGCTCGATCTTCGAGGAAGCCACCGATTCCGAACGCACCATGAAACGGCTCAGCGCCGCTGAATGGCCTTCCGCGTCGGTGTCAGCCTGCGCGACGGCGAGAAGGGCTTTCTCGGTTTCCAGTAACACTGCCAGGGGCGGCATGTAGTCGAGCGTCTGGATCAGTGGCGGGATCGTCGCGTCGACCGAACTCAGCACCCGGTCCTCACGCGTGCCGCTGCGTATCTGCTGACGCCAGGGCAGGGTCTCAAGCGCGTGTGGAGGCCAGGCGGTGTTGGTGATTTCAGCGTGCATAACCACAACTTTACCGTGTCTAGATGGTGCTTGTCATTGCTAAACACGAATAAGAGCAAGAACATAGGTGATTAGCTCCTGCCGGCGCCTACACGTCGTCGAGCAGGGCCTGCGCCGGTTGATAGGTCGGAGAGCGCGTTGGGTTGCCAAATAAAGTGTCGCCTGCCAAAGCGGCTTGCTCGGGGCGACAAGTTATTTGGACAACGACGGCGACACTTTATTTGGCAGCCCGCTCGAGCGCTGGGGTACCGGCGACACTTTGCGCGGCCGTTCACAGTAGCTCGGCACTGCTTGATGCAGGAGCTTGATCGTGCCGGGCCCGGTTCGTTGCGCCCAAGCGCACCGCGTGCAGCCCGCTCGCAGATCCGCACGGTCCCGCCGCGTAGACTGGACCTGACAAATTTTGCAACGAAAGAGGTCGTGCGTGGCAAACGCCCAGGCACCATCACACGTCGGTTCCGGCTACTGGTCCGTGGCCGTTGGGCGCGCCCTGATCGCCGTGGTTCCCGCCGCGATCATCACTTTCAGCCGCGACCACTCGGCTCAGCTTGGTCTGCTCGGATTCGGCGCCTTCGCACTGGCGAGTGGCCTGCTCCTCGTTCTCACCGGCCCGCGTACCCTTACCGTCGCTGCCGACCGCAGCCTGTTTCTGATCCAGGGCATCGTGAGCATGGTCGCCGGCGCGGCAGCGCTCGGTTTTCACGCCGGAGGCCACGGGTTCTTTCTCTTCATCGTGAGTGTCTGGGGAGCCGTCACCGGCTTTCTCGAGATCTATGCCGGCATCCGGGTGCGCAAACGCCCGCTGCCAGCCAAAGACTGGCTGTATACCGGAATCGGCACCGCGATCCTCGCCCTGCTCTTTCTGCTTCTGCCGCCCAATCCGGTCGTCTCGGTCGGCCTCTTCGGTGCCTACCTGGTCTTTCTCGCTGTTTTTCTGCCCATCGCCGGCCTCTCCATCAAATGGGATTCGCCCAGGCAGCGCCGAGACGCCGCCGTACCAACGAACACCGCACCAACGAACACCGCGCCTAAAGATTTGGACTCACTGTGACCAAGAAGACCCCTGGCACGCCCAACTCGGCGCAGCAGCCCAGCCGCTCTGACCGACTGAAGCCGGTCGAATTGCTCGCCATTTCGGCCGGAATGGCCCTGTTCGTCGGGCTGACCATTCTGGGCACCACGCGCGAGGTCATGCTCTCCGTTATCGGACTCGGCGTGACGTTCATCGTGGCGCTCGTGGTGATCGCCATGCTCGTGCTCGGCATGAAGCCCAATGCCTCGGAGCAGACCGACCTCGACGAGCAGAACGGGCACTAGCCGGCACCGCAGCGCCAAAAAAGCACCTTCGTCCCTGTGGACGAAGGTGCTTTCCTGTAACGGGCGACGACTACGGCAGGTAGTCAACCAAGGCGGCGGCGAGGCCGACGTAACTACCAGGGGTCAGGGCCAGAAGGCGGGTCTTGGCCGCTTCGCCAATATCGAGGGCCGAAACGAATGCCGCCAGGTCCGCGCTCGTGATGCGTTTGCCGCGGGTCAGCTCCTTGAGAAGGGCATATGGGTCTTCGATGGACGAGCGGCCGGCCGAGACTTCAGCGCGAATCACGGTCTGAATCGCCTCGCCCAGAATCTCCCAGTTGGAGTCGAGGTCGCTCGCCAGCAGCGCACGGTCTATGTCGATCTCGTCGAGGCCCCGCAGGATATTGTCGAGCGCGAGCAGCGAATGCCCGAAGCCGACTCCGATGTTGCGTTGGGTGGTGGAGTCGGTGAGGTCACGTTGCAGGCGGCTGGTCACGAGGGTAGCCGCGAGTGAGTCCAGGATGGCGCAGGACAGTTCGAGGTTGGCTTCCGCGTTCTCGAAGCGAATCGGGTTGATCTTGTGCGGCATCGTCGAGGAGCCGGTGGCACCGACCTGGGGAATCTGGCGGAAGTAGCCGATTGAAATGTAGGACCAGATGTCGGTGGCCAGGTTGTGCAGAATGCGGTTTGCGTGGGATGCGCGGGAGTACAGCTCGGCCTGCCAGTCGTGCGACTCGATCTGCGTCGTGAGCGGGTTCCAGCCGAGGCCGAGACCCTCGACGAACTCGCGCGAGACGGCCGGCCAGTCAACGGACGGATCGGCGGCCACGTGGGCGGCGAAGGTTCCGGTGGCGCCACTGAATTTGCCCAGGTATTCGCCGGCCTCGATCTGCCGCACGATGCGTTCGAGGCGGTAGGCGAACACGGCGAGTTCCTTACCCATGGTGGTCGGCGTCGCGGGCTGCCCGTGGGTACGGGCCAGCATCGCATCCGCTCGAAATTCCAGCGCGTTGCTGCGAAGTGCTTGGATCACGAGGCGCAGCTTGGGCAGCCAGACGGTCTGCACGGCATCCCGCACGGTGAGGGCATAGGAGAGGTTGTTGATGTCCTCGCTGGTCGCCGCGAAGTGGGTGAGCTCGCTGATGTGATCGAGGCCCAGTGTGCCGAGGCGTCGGCGAACGAGGTATTCGACGGCCTTCACGTCGTGGCGGGTGGTGGCCTCGAGCTCGGCCAGTTCGTCGATCTCGGGCTGACCAAAGTCGGTCACGAGCGTGCGTAGGGCGAGTTTCTGCTCGTCATTCAGGGGCGCGGAACCGAACAGGCTGCGGTCGGTGAGGGTGATCAGCCACTCCACCTCGACGCGCACGCGGGCCCGGTTGAGACCGGCCTCGGACAGGAACTCGCCCAGATCGGAAACGGCGGCTCGGTAGCGGCCATCAAGCGGGCTCAGAACCTGTACGGGTAGGTGACTCATCGGACTCCCTGTCGAATTGCGGGTGCAAGTTGTTTCACAAGTGCGTGACTTGCCCTCTCAATCATGCCTAATACGGCGTCAAACAACGCATCGTCGGAATAGTAAGGGTCAGGCACGTCGAACAGGGCGGCCTGCTGGGCGTCAAAGCTCAGCAGCAGGCGCACCTTGGCGCGATCGCGATCCTCCAGGGCCCAGTTGCGCAGAATGCGCTCCTGGCTGCGGTCGAGCACGACGACGAGGTCGTGCTCGGCGAACCACAGCGGGTCAAACTGGCGAGCCCGATGGTGGCTGCCGTCGTAGCCGCGCTTGGCCAGGGCCGTGATCGTGCGACCGTCGGCTTGCTCACCCACATGCCAGTCTCCGGTGCCGGCCGAGCTGCTCGCGATGAGACGTCCGAGTCCGAGTTTCGTAACGAGGTCGCGCAGCACGACCTCGGCCATGGGCGACCGACAGATATTTCCGGTGCAGACGAAAATGATTCGAAACGGCGTCGACTCGTCGGGGGTGAGTGACGCGAAGGGCATGTCTTCCATTCTGGAGCAGTTTCGCCTTCTCCACACGCCCAGTATTCGGTCTCTGTGCACAGATTGCGCGACGGGCAGCCGGATGCGTCGCGGATTCTGCGACGATCGTCGCGACCTGGAGGTGTCATGGACGCAGTGGGGCGGATGCCGGGTGGGCCATATAGTCCTGAGCACCTGGCGATGATGCATTCCCAGCGCGATCTCCTGCTCGGCCTGCATGCCGAAATCGAGGGCAAACGTCGCCAGTTGCTCGCCCTGGACCCCAGCGAATTCTGGAGTTCCAAATCTCAGCGGGCTTACTCGGGCTGCGTCGCAGACATCGTGCAACACCTCGATGTTGTGCTGCACTACCTGCACGAGGCGCTGGCCAGCGTGCGAAGCCAGATCTACCTCGAGGAGGAGCTGTGTCCGGCGTGAGGGAAGGCCTCGCTGACGGCGACCTGACCGTCTCGGTCGGAGGTACGACCATCGTTGCCACCGATGAAGTGTTGGCCCAGGCACAGTTCCTGAACGTTCTGCGAGATGATTTGGCCGACTGGGTGAGTCGCGCGTATCGGATCCGCAATTTGGACCCGTACTGGCCGGCGAACTGGCTGGGCCAGGACCCTTGGCCTGATCTGCTCCAGGTGGCCGGCCGGCTGAATTCGCTTCACGAGTACTGCGGTGTTATCGCGGACAATCTCGTTGCAGCGGCTAGAAGTTACGGATACGTGGAGCGTGTCGCCCGGGAGGCTGCATTGATGGGTGCCGCAGATCTCGCGTATGGCCTGGGCCGGTTGCTTCGAGGTGGCGTTTTTGCCCTTGCAGGCACGCCGTTCGGTGTCTCCATGGCCGGTGTTGCCAGCGTCGGGCACATAGGGCTTCATGGAAGTCTGCGTTCGCCCTCCCGGTCGCCGGCCGCCCGCAACGGTACGGACGAGCTCGACCCCCGCCTTCTCACGAACCCGAACGTGGTAGCTCTGGTACGAGCTGCGGCCTCGTCGCTCGACGACGTAGCTTGGGGCCTGGCCGGTACACCGCGATCCGTTGGTCGGGCTTTCGGTGACGAAGGGCTGGGTGTCATCGGCATCTCACGCACAGCGCTCGGCGTTTTGGCCGTGGCGCGCAACGAAGGCGTGTTCCGGGAAAGTCCGGTGAGCGTGGCTGCCGTGGGAACTCAAACCCAACCGACGCCACCCACTGGTGTCGGCGACCTTGCTGCGCGAATCCCGAAGGCCGTCGCAGGGAAGCCGCAGGTGCGCATTGAGAATTATGGCGACGCCGAGCATCCGTCGTGGGCGGTCTACATCAGTGGAACCGTTGAATGGGATGCCATCGCCAAAACGGACCCCTTAGACCTCACCTCCAACATCACCGCGATGGCCGGGCAGACCGCGGGTTCATTCGAGACCGTGATCAGCGCCATGAAGGCGGCCGGAATCGCACCGTCCGACCCTGTTGTGCTTGCCGGCCATTCCCAGGGCGGCCTGATCGCCACCCAGGTGGCTGCGTACAGTTGGTTCAACGTGCAGGCGGTGGCCACCTTTGGGGCACCCGAATCCAAGGTGCCCGTGCCGGACGGCGTAGCCACCCTGACGGTCGAGCACACCGACGACATCGTGCCTGCGATGGGCGGAGACAGCCTGACCGACTCCGATGACCGGGTGACCGTGCGCCGTGAGGCATTCGCCTCCGAACCGCTGCCAGCCGGGGCCGCCCTGCCGGCTCACAACCTCGACACGTACCGCGAGACAGCGCTGCTCATTGATGCATCTCCGGAGGCGAACCTGCAGGGCTTTCGGGACACCGTGACCGACGTTCTGGGGAGCGAAGCGGGCGAGGCGGTCTTGTGGCGCGGCAGCCGCGTGCCGGAAGGGCCTTGGCCGCAGTAGGTTTCTTCCTGCCGCAGCTCAGTCGCGTGCGGTGACCGGGCGCAGAATCAGCCCGAGCAGCCAGGAGATGATGCCGAGTACGAGGGCACCCAGTACGCCCCACCAGAAGCTGTCAACGACGAGGCCGAAGCCCAGGAAACCGGAAAGCCAACCCACGAGCAGCAGGAGCAGGCCGTTGACGATCAACGCGAACAGTCCGAGCGTCAGAATGTAGAGCGGAAACGCAATGACGCGCAGCACCCCGCCGACAACGGTGTTCACGAAGCCGAAGATGAGCGCAATCAGAAGATAGGTGAGCACGCTGGCACCGGCATCCGGCGCGTAGGGCGTGACGTGCACCCCCGTCACGAGCAGGGCGGTGAACCACAGGGCTACCGCGTTGACGATCAGTTGGATCAGGAATCTGGCCATGCCCCTACTATCTCACTGGCTCGGGCCATGCAGGTCGTGGCGGCCGAAAGTCAAGCGAACATTCATTCTCAACAGCGAATATATCCGGGCGTAGACTCACCGAGTGAGCCTCTCAGACCGCCCCTCAGTCCGACTGCGCCCGGAGATCATCGCCCTCCCGGCCTACAAGCAGGGCAAACCGGCCGCCGCCATTGCCTTCAAACTCTCCAGCAATGAGAACCCGTTCGACCCCCTGCCCGGTGTAATCGCGGCAGTCACGGCCGAAACGGCCTACAACCGCTACCCGGACGCCTCGGCGCTGGTTCTGCGCGAACGCCTCGCCGCCAAGTACAGCCTTGACCTTGACCAGGTGCATGTCGGCTCCGGCTCGGTGGCCCTGCTGGCCCAGCTCATTCTCGCTGCCGCCGGCCCCGGCGATGAAGTGCTCTACTCCTGGCGGTCGTTTGAGGCCTACCCCTCCCTCGTGGCCGTCGCCGGTGCTACCAGCGTGCGCGTGCCCAATCGCAGCGATCACGGCCATGATCTGCCCGAGATGGCCGCCGCGATCAGCGACAACACCCGGGTCATCATTGTCTGTTCGCCGAACAATCCCACCGGCACGATCGTCACGAAGGACGAATTCGAGGCCTTCATGGCCGTCGTGCCGACCGACCTCCTGGTCATTCTCGATGAGGCATATATCGAGTTCGTCACCCAAGCGGATGCCGTGAATGGCCCGCCACTGCTCTCCCGCTACCCCAATCTGGTCGTTCTTCGCACCTTCTCCAAGGCCTACGGCCTTGCCGGGCTGCGGGTTGGCTATGCGCTCGGCCCGGTGGATATTCTGAACGCCGCCCGATCGACCGCGATTCCACTCTCGGTCACCGCGCAGGCCGCAGCCGGCGCGATCGCGTCCCTGAAAGCGGAGAAGGAGTTGCTCGAGCGGGTTCGCGTCATCGCCGCGCGTCGCGATGCGACCTGGCAGGCGCTGACCCGACAGGGTTGGAACATCCCTGCGCCCCAGGGGAACTTTCTGTGGCTGCCGACCGGCGCTGAAACGACCACTGTGGCCGAGGCGCTGGGTGAGGCCGGCCTCGTCGTTCGTCCGTTCGCGCCCGAAGGTATTCGTGTTTCTATCGGTGAGGAGCAGGCTGTGGCGACACTCCTATTAATGAGCGCGGATCTTGTCGGCGCTCTTCCCGCCGATCACCCAGCTCGGAAGATAGGTTAGTACGGTGTCAGCCACCCGAAACGACGCGACTGCGCCACGCCTTGCAGCATCCGCTCCCTTTGGCCTCGATGGGGCCGAGACCTGCGTGCGGATGATCTCTCCGAACGGCGCGTTCGAACCCAACGCCGCCGCCGAGGAGTTTCTTCCCTATCTCAACCGACTCACCGAGGCCGACCACCGCAGGTTTTACCACGACATGGTCGTGGTGCGTAAGTTCGATACCGAGGCGGCCAACCTGCAGCGCCAAGGCCAGCTGGCCCTCTGGGTGCCAAGCCACGGCCAGGAAGCCGCCCAGGTCGGGTCGGCCTACGCGACCAGGCCGCAGGACCACGTGTTCCCCTCCTACCGGGAGCACGTCGTCGGCATGATCCGCGGCCTCGACGTTGTGGACATCCTGCGCATGCTGCGCGGAGTCACCCTCGGCGGCTGGGTACCCGAAGAGCACGGAAACTTTCACCTTTATACCCTCGTGCTCGCCTCGCAGACCCTGCACTCCACCGGCTATGCCATGGGCATGCAGCTCGACGGGTCGACCGCGACCGGCAACCCAGAGACCGACCAGGCCGTCATCGTCTACTACGGCGACGGTGCATCCTCGCAGGGCGACGCCAACGAGGCTCTCGTCTTCGCGGCGAGCTACCAGACCCCGCAGGTGTTCTTTCTGCAGAACAACCACTGGGCCATTTCGGTGCCGGTCGCACGGCAATCCCGCACTCCGCTCTATCTGCGCGCCGGCGGCTTCGGCATGCCGGGCACCCAGATCGACGGTAACGATGTGCTCGCGAGCTTCGCCGTCACGGCAAAGTCGATGGATGACGCTCGCTCCGGCCAGGGCCCGTCCCTGATCGAGGCGCTCACCTACCGGGTCGGTGCGCACACCACCGCCGACGACCCCACCAAGTACCGCGACCCGGAGGAACTCGCCTATTGGGTGGCCCGCGACCCGATCGTGCGCTTTCGCAGCTACCTGCAGGGCCGGGGCATCGAGCAGGAATTCCTTGACACCGTCGATGAAGAAGCGGCCGACTTCGCGGCCGATGCCCGTCGTCGCGCTCTGGAAATCACCGGCCCGGAGCAATCGGTGATCTTCGACAACGTCTACGCCGAACCGCATCCGCTCCTGGCTGAGCAAAAGGCCTGGCTGGAACGCTACGAAGCGTCTTTTGACGAGGGTAAGAACTGATGAACGCTGCGACCGACACGAGCGTGGCATCCGCTTCGCTGCCCATGACGAAGGCTCTGAATGCCGGACTGCGTCAAGCGATGCAGGATGACCCCAAGGTGCTGCTGATGGGCGAGGACATCGGCCCGCTCGGCGGCGTTTTTCGGGTGACAGAGGGGCTCATCGCCGAATTCGGCGACAAGCGGGTTCTTGATACCCCGCTCGCCGAATCCGGCATCATTGGCACCGCCATCGGCCTGGCCATGCGCGGCTTTCGCCCGGTTTGCGAGATCCAGTTCGACGGATTCGTTTTTCCCGGTTTCGACCAGATCACCAGCCAGCTGGCCCGCATGCGCAATCGCCATGAGGGCGGCCTGATCATGCCGGTGGTCATCCGCATTCCGTACGGCGGACACATCGGCTCGATCGAGCACCACCAGGAGAGCCCGGAGGCCTATTTCGCGCACACCCCCGGTCTGCGCGTGGTCAGCCCGTCCAACCCGCACGACGCCTACTGGATGATGCAGGAAGCAATCAAGAGTGACGACCCGGTGATCTTCTTCGAGCCGAAGAGCCGCTATTGGCCCAAGGGCGAGGTGCGCTTCGGTGAGAGCGGAACGCCGCTGCACGCCAGCCGCGTCGCGTCCGCCGGCACCGACGTCACCGTCGTCGGTCACGGCGCCATGGTGAGCGTGCTGCTGCAGGCCGCCGAACTCGCCGCCACCGAGGGCATCAGCCTCGAGGTCATCGACCTGCGCTCGATCTCCCCGATCGATTACGGTCCAATCCTCGGTTCGGTGGCGAAAACCGGTCGCCTCGTCGTCACCCAGGAAGCGCCCGGCTTCGTGAGCGTCGGCAGCGAGATCGCCGCCACGGTCGCCGAGCGCGCGTTCTACACGCTCGAAGCGCCCGTGCTGCGGGTCTCCGGCTTCGACACACCGTTTCCACCGGCTGCCGTCGAGACGCACTTTCTGCCCAGCCCCGACCGGGTGCTCGAAGCCGTCGACCGCGCTCTCGCCTACTAATGAACGTCAGGAAAGGCCTCTTATGAGCGTTTCTAAATTCACCCTCCCCGACGTCGGGGAAGGCCTGACCGAGGCCGAGATCGTGGAATGGAAGGTCGCCCCCGGCGACACCGTGACGATCAACCAGGTGCTGGTCGAAATTGAGACGGCCAAATCACTGGTCGAGCTGCCGTCACCGTTCGTCGGCGTGGTCGGGGAAATCCTGGTCGCCGCCGGAACCACCGTCGACGTGGGCACCCTCATCATCACGATCAACTCCGACGTCTCGGTTTCTCAAACGGATGCCGTTGCCCCCGTCGCCGAGACCACCGACGTCACCGACTTGGCCACCGACACCGGCAGCAGCATCAGCGATGAGGCGCCCGAACCCGTGCTCGTGGGCCGCGGCGCCGCCGCGACCATGCCGACCCGGCGTCGGCGCCACACCTCGAGCGTCGCCCACGAAACCCTGGCGCCCCAGGCGCCGGTGCGTGCGCGGGCCGAGCCACTGGAACCGACGCGACGCGCGGCATCCGCTGGGCCGGTCATGGCCAAGCCGCCCATTCGTAAACTCGCCAAGGACCTCGGCGTCGACCTGTCTCTGGTCGAGGCGACCGGTCCGGTCGGCGACGTGACGCGGGAAGACGTGTTGCGCGGGGCGACCCAGGCCAGTGTGTTCCGCAACATTCAGACACCGGAATGGCCGACGGATCGCGACGAACACATCCCGGTGAAGGGCGTGCGCAAGGCCATTGCCCAGGCGATGGTGAAGAGCGCGTTCACCGCGCCGCACGTGAGCTTGTTCGTTGACGTGGATGCCACGCGCACCATGGAGTTCGTCAAACGCCTCAAGGCCTCGACCGACTTCGCGGGCATTCGGGTGTCGCCGCTGCTGATCATGGCGAAGGCCATGATCTGGGCGGTGCGCCGCAACCCCACGGTGAACTCCACGTTCACCGAAGAGGAGATCATCGTGCGGCACTACGTGAACCTCGGTATCGCCGCGGCCACACCGCGCGGGCTGATCGTGCCGAACATCAAGGAGGCGCAGGACATGAGCCTGCTCGAACTCGCTGCGGCGCTCGAGAAGCTCACCATAACCGCTCGTGACGGCAAGACCAGCCCGGCCGAAATGAGCAATGGCACGATCACGATCACCAATATCGGCGTGTTCGGCATGGACACCGGTACGCCCATTCTCAACTCTCCCGAGGCCGGAATCGTGGCTCTCGGCACGATCAAGCAGAAGCCGTGGGTGGTTGACGGTGAGGTGCGTGCCCGGTTCGTGACCACGATCGGCGCGAGCTTCGACCACCGCGTCGTCGATGGTGATGTCGCGAGCCGTTTTCTCGCCGACGTCGCGAGCATCATCGAGGAGCCGGCCCTGCTGCTCGAGTAATCGCAACGACCCGCTAATGGTTTTGACAATCATTATCATCAAGGCTATTCTCGGGGGATGCACAAGAGATCCTTTATCGTTCCCGCACTCCTCGCGTCAACCGCCCTCGCCCTCTCGGGGTGCTCGGCTGGCACGACCGCGAGCGCCGACGGCGCGGACGCCGACCTCCAAATCGTCGCGACGACCACCCAGGTCGCCGACTTCACTCGTAATGTCATCGGTAACGCCAGCGGCGTGGATCTCACCCAGCTCATTCAGCCCAACCAGAGCGCCCACAGCTACGACCCGTCCGCGGCCGACCTGACCGCGCTCGGTGCCGCGGACGTGCTCGTCATCAACGGCGTCGGACTCGAAGAGTGGCTCGACGACGCCATCGCCGCCTCGGGCTTTGACGGCGTCACCATCGACGCCGATACCGGCATCACCATCTCAGAGGTCGGCGCCGCCGAGGATCACGCCGCCGACGAAGCGGATGCCCACACCGATGAAGCCGATGCGCCCGCCACAGACGACGCGCACGCCCACGACGGCGGCGACCCGCACATCTGGACTGACGTGCACAACGCCGAGACCATCGTGCAGACGATCACCGACGGCCTCGTGACCGCCGACCAGGGCAATGCAAGCGCCTTCGAAGCCAATGCCTCCGCGTACACGGCACAGCTCACCAACCTTGATGAGTGGATCCGCACCAACGTCGACACCGTACCGGAGAGCGAGCGCCTGCTCGTGAGCAACCATGACGCCCTCGGGTACTTCACCGCGGCGTACCACATCGACTATGTCGGCTCCGTGATTCCGAGCTTCGATGACAACGCCGAGCCGAGCGCCGCCGAGATCGACGCCCTGGTCGCGGCCATCAAGGCCACCGGCGTCACGGCCGTCTTCTCCGAGGCGTCGCTCAGCCCCAAGACCGCCGAGACGATCGCGACCGAAGCCGGTGTCACCGTCTACTCCGGCGACGAAGCTCTCTATGTCGACTCGCTCGGCCCGACCGGAAGCGCCGGAGACACCTACATCAAGGCGCAACTGCACAATGCAACGCTCATGCTCGAATCCTGGGGCGTCACACCCTCGCCGCTACCCGCCGACCTGCAATAGTTAACACGTGATCGAGAACACTTCTCAAGTAACACCCCCAGCGAACGCTGCCGCCGCTCTTCGAGTGGTGGCAGCGTCGTTCGCGTACGGTCCCGAGGCCGCGTTGACCGGAATCGACTTCACCGTGTCGCCCGGCCAGGCCGTTGCCCTGATCGGCCCCAACGGCTCGGGCAAGTCCACCCTGCTCAAAGGCATTCTCGGGCTCATCACCCGCACGGCTGGCACTGTCGAGGTGCTCGGACAGTGGCCGGCACCGGCCGGCTACATCGGTTACGTACCGCAGACCGACCAACTCGACCCGCATTTTCCGGTCTCACTCGAGCAGGTCGTCATGATGGGCCGCTACCGGTCCCTCGGCTGGTGGCGCGTGCCCGCTCGGGCCGACCGCCGGGCCGTGACCGAGGCGCTCGAGACCGTCGGCCTGGGCAACCGCGCCAAGACACGCTTTGGTGAGCTGTCGGGCGGGCAGCAGCAGCGCGGTCTGCTGGCGAGAGCCGTGGCATCCGCCCCGCGCTTATTGTTGCTGGATGAGCCGTTCAACGGCCTTGACCAGGTCAACCGGGACGCCCTCATCGAAACGGTGAAACGCCTCAAGCAGCAGGGTGTCGCGGTGCTCGTGTCCACCCACGACCTTGACCTCGCTCGGGCCGTGTGTGAGAGCGTTCTGCTGCTCAACGGCGCCCAGGTGGCCTTCGGTCCGCGCGATGAGGTGCTGACCCTGGCCAACGTGCAACGGGCGTTCGGCTCGGTCGGTGTGGAAATGGACGAGCACACCATCGTGGTTCCCGGCCACGGAGGTCACTGAGTGGATGCCCTCATTACAGCCTTCGACCTGCCGTTCATGGCCAGGGCGCTGCTCGTGCTCGTCGTGCTCAGCCTCGTGGCCGGGCTTGTCGGTGTGCTCGTCAACCTGCGCGGGCTCGAGTTCATCAGTGACGGACTCACCCACGCGGTCTTTCCCGGCGTGGCCATCGGATTCGTCTGGGGCGGGCGCGACGGCCTGTTCGTGGGAGCACTGATCGCGGCCCTTCTTGCCGCTGTCGTGCTCACGGTGATCGTCAGACGGGCCGTCACCTCAGACGCCGCGATCGCGATCGTCTTCACGGCCATGTTCAGCGTGGGAATCATCGTTGTTTCACGGGAAACAAACTACGTCGGCCAGCTCGACGCACTGCTCTTCGGGCGGCTGCTCACCGTCAGCCCGGCCGAGGTCAACCAGACGGTCATGGTCTGCGTGATCGCGCTGATCATCGTGGGGTTCACGCTCAAGGAGCAGGTGTTTCGCGCCTTCGACCTGGAGGGCACCGCGGCGGCCGGCTACCGGCCGCTCGTACTCGACATTCTGCTCAACGTTGCCATCGCCCTGGTCGTGGTCGCGGCCAGCAGCGCCGTGGGAAACCTGCTCGTGCTCGCCGTGCTGATCGTGCCGGGCGCCGTGGCGCGGCTGGTGACCAATCGCCTGTGGCTGCTCTTTCCGGTCGCCGCCGGCTTCGCGATCCTGGCCGCCTGGGTGGGGCTCGCGCTCGGCTACGAAGCGTCGGTGAACGGCGGAGTCGACCTGCCGAGCGGAGCCACCGTCGTACTCGTTCTTGTCGCCGGCTACGTGCTGGCCCTGGTAATACGGCTCGTCCTCGACCGAATCGGCGGCCCGCGTCGAACGCGGGTTGTTGCGGGATCGGCGGCGCACTGATGGGTTACTTCGAACAGGCTCTCCTGGCCGCGTTGCTGATCGGGGCCCTCAGCGGCCTGGTCGGCACCCTTGTCGTGCTGCGCCAGCGCACGTTCTTCGCCCAAGCCCTCACCCACGCGACGTTTCCCGGAGCGGTCGGCGCGGCCATCCTGGGCGTGAGTATCCCACTGGGGGCCGCGGTGGCGAGCGTGTTCATCGTGGGCATCATGACCATGATCGGAAGGGTCAAACGTCAAGGCAACCAGGTCGCCTCCGGCATTCTGCTCACCGCCGGCTTCGCTCTCGGGGTTCTGCTCCAGGGGCTCAACCCGTCCCTGCCGGTCAAGGTCGATTCCTACCTGGTCGGTTCCATCCTCACCGTGACCGACCAGGACGTGACCCTCGTGGCCGTCGTGCTGGGTCTCGCCGTGCTCTGCATCGTGCTGTTCGGCCGGCAGATCATGTTCTCGACCTTCGATGTTGGCGGTTTTCGCGCGGCCGGATATCACGAATGGCCCATAGAACTGCTCACGCTCGTGCTCATCACGGCCACGGTCGTCACGGCGATGCCGGCCGTCGGCGCCATCCTGGCCATCGCCCTGATCGCAGCCCCCGCTGCGGCAGCCCGCCTCGTGTCACGCACGACCACCCAGATGTTCGTCATCGCGCCCGTAATCGGCGCGGTGGCCGGTGTCGTTGGCGTGCTGCTGTCCCGCTCCCTCGATGTGGCGGCCGGCCCGGCGATCGCCCTGACGGCTGCCGCCCTCTTTCTGCTCGCCCTGGTTCTTCGACGGCTGGTCGCTGCAGCAGGCGCGCCCGGCCAAACGGATGCACGCCGACCCACGCGAACATCGTTACGGTTGAAAGCATGAAGCGAAACACCTGGCAGCGTGAGGCCGTGCGGGGCGCCCTCGATGCAAACGACGGCTTCGTCAGTGCCCAGGCCCTGCACTCCGCCCTGCACGCCACCGGATCTCCGATCGGCCTGGCCACGGTCTACCGCGCTCTCGCCGACCTCGCCGTCAAGGGTGATGCCGACTCCCTGCAGTCGCCGGAGGGCGAGAGCCTGTACCGCGCCTGTAGCACCAACCTGCACCACCACCACCTGATCTGCCGCAACTGCGGCCTCACGGTGGAGATCGAAGCGGATGCCGTCGAGCGGTGGGCCAAAGACGTCGCCGCGAAGAACGGGTTCACCCAGGCCGCCCACGTCGTGGACGTCTTCGGGCTGTGCGCCGCCTGCACGGCCAAGGCCGCAGCATCCGCTTGAACCGTTTCGCGAAAGCGGGTGCAGTGTTGCTTCGACCTCGCTGAAGCAACACTTCACCCGCCTCGCGGCCGGTCCAGTTTGCGAGAGGTGCGGGAATCTAGTAGCGTTGAGAGCTGCTACGCCTGTGTGCGTACATTGCGGGCGATTCTCCCCCGGTTCTGAGTTTGCTCGGAGCTGATGTGGTTCTGCCCGTCGACAAGGGATCTTGGGAAGAGCATTCGCTCTTCGGTAATGGAGGTAACCATGGCATCTGTATGCCAGGTGACCGGAGCTGTTCCCGGCTTCGGACACAACATTTCGCACTCGCACCGACGCACCAAGCGTCGTTTCGACCCGAACGTTCAGAAGAAGACGTACTACGTGCCGTCGCTTCGTCGCAAGGTCACACTGACCTTGTCCGCAAAGGGCATCAAGGTTATTGATGCTCGTGGTATCGAGAGCGTCGTCAAGGACGTTCTCGCTCGTGGGGTGAAGATCTAATGGCTAAGGCTCATGACGTACGTCCGATCATCAAGCTTCGTTCCACGGCTGGAACCGGTTACACCTATGTGACCAAGAAGAACCGCCGTAACGACCCCGACCGTCTGGTACTCAAGAAGTACGACCCGGTCATCCGTAAGCACGTTGACTTCCGTGAGGAGCGCTAAACATGGCGAAGAAGAGCATGATTGCCAAGAACAACCAGCGCAAGGTCATCGTTGAGCGGTACGCCGTCAAGCGCCTTGAGCTCAAGAAGGCCCTGGTCGACCCGGCCGGCACCGACGAGTCGCGTGAAGCCGCTCGCAAGGGCCTGCAGAAGCTGCCGCGCAACGCGAGCCCGGTGCGCCTGCGCAACCGTGACGCGGTTGACGGTCGTCCCCGTGGCCACCTCTCCAAGTTCGGCATCTCGCGCGTTCGTTTTCGCGACATGGCGCACCGCGGCGAGCTGCCCGGTATCACCAAGTCCAGCTGGTAACTTCTGCTGGCAGCCGCTGAAGCTTGTCTTCGACGGCCTCTGAATCATCCAAACGGGATGTCGACTTATTGTCGGCATCCCGTTTTGTGTTCGCGGATGTTTCGCGGAGAGCGAAAATCGAGTGCTCGAGAGGGGGAAACTGCCCTGAAATGGTCGAAAATCACCGTAAATCCGGGGATTTTGGCGGATCAATGCTAGATTTCAACTCGGTCGAACCGACCAGCGGGGCTTCTCTCTCGAGGAGCATCCGTATTACGAATATCGCTGTTTATACAGACGAAGGTCCGAGGAGGACACTCAATGGCTGACAAGTCGCTGAACAAGACCGAGCTCGTTGCCAAGGTTGCCGCTGACTCCGGACAGAGCCAGGCCGCCGTTGACGGCGTTCTAAACGCATTCTTTGCAACCCTGGCCGAGACCGTTGCCGCTGATGGCAAGGTCACCATCCCGGGATGGTTGGGCGTCGAGCGCACCGCAACCGCTGCTCGCACCGGCCGCAACCCGCAGACCGGCGAAGAGATCGCCATCGCTGCCGGCCACCGCGTCAAGCTGACCGCCGGAAGCAAGCTCAAGGCTGCCGCCAAGTAGCTTTTGCTGTAGAGAAGGGGCGTCGACTACGGTCGGCGCCCCTTTTTCGCGCCCGCGGGCATCCGTCTGGCGTCTTCGGGTGGCTGCCTGGGTCCCCGGGCACTCTTCTGACGCCGAGCCGTGAGTTATCGACGCCGAGCCGTGAGTTTTGACCCAAGATGAGCGGCAAACTCACCGCTCGGCGTCCTCGTTGCTGCCCATGAGCGCTCCAGGCGCGACGGATGCCCAGGGTCGGGCGAATAAGCTGGGCAGGTGCCCCGTCTCGTCCGCGTTCTCGGACCGGCAGCCCTGCTGCTGGTCGCTGTGTTGTCCACCCTTGTTGCCCTGGCCTATGGCGGCGGAGCTTCGGCCCAGCTACTGGCCGACCCGGGACCGGTGGTGCGCTGGGGGCTCCCCATCGCCAAGCTCGTGGTCAACCTCGCGGCGGCCGGCACTATCGGTGCCCTCGTGCTCACTCTCTTCGCGCTCAGCCCCAAGGAACGCGAGTTCGGCACCGCCCTGGACTTCGCCGCGGCGTCGGCGGCCGTGTTCGCCGTCGCATCCGCTGTCACGGGCTTTCTGACCTTTCTGCAGGTCACCAACGTGCCCTTCGGAATCAGCGATCAGTTCAGCGCCACGGTCGGCCAATTCTTCAGCCAGATCGAACTGGGGCAGGCTTGGCTCGCCACCACACTGATCGCCGCCGGCGTCACGGTGCTGTGCTTCGCCGTGCGCAACCAGACTGCGTTGGTCTTCGTGACCGTGCTGGCTCTGACCTCGCTGCTACCCATGGCCCAGCAGGGGCACTCCGCGGGCGCTGCCGGGCACAACGCTGCTATCACCGCCCTCGGCCTGCACCTCGTCTTCGCGGCGATCTGGTTGGGCGGCCTGCTCACCATCATCGTGCTGCGCACCCAACTGGACGGCGAACGCATCCGCTCGGTGATTGGGCGGTATTCTTCGCTCGCGCTGATCTCCTTCATCGTCGTGGCTGCGTCGGGCTACGTCAGCGCCGAGCTGCGCATCGGCAGCTGGGACAACCTGTCGAGCCCCTACGGTATTCTCGTGCTGGTCAAGGTCACCGCCCTCATCGCCCTCGGTGGCTTCGGCATTCTGCACCGCCAATTCTTCATCAAGCGGATGCAGCGCTCGGGACCGGCGCGCAGCCCGTGGTTCTGGTGGCTGGTCGTGACCGAGCTCGGTTTCATGGGCCTCGCCTCCGGTGTCGCCGCAGCCCTCGCCCGCACGGCCACTCCGGTCGCCCAGGTGGTCACAACGGAGATTCCCCAGTCGACGCCGGCGCAGATTCTGACCGGTGAACTGCTGCCGCCCGAGCTGACCTTCTCGCGCTACTTCACCGAGTGGAACTTCGACCTCGCCTGGATTCTGTTCTGTGCCTTCGGCATCTTCTTCTACCTCGCCGGAGTCTGGCGACTGCATCATCGCGGTGACGCCTGGCCGATCTACCGCAGCGTGCTCTGGATTCTCGGCATGCTCACCCTGTTCTACATCACCAACGGTGGCGTGAACGTCTATGAGAAGTACCTGTTCTCCACCCACATGCTCATGCACATGATGCTGACCATGCTCGTACCCCTGATGCTCGTGCCGGGCGCCCCGGTGACGCTCGCCGCGCGGGCCATCGCCAAACGGCAGGATGGAAGTCGTGGCGCCCGCGAGTGGATCCTCACCGCGGTGCACTCCCGCTTCGCCGGCATCGTCGCCAATCCGATCGTCGCCGCCATACTGTTCGGGGTCTCGCTCTGGGTGTTCTACTACACCTCGATCTTCAGCTGGGCGACCACCGACCACATCGGCCACCAGTGGATGATCGTGCACTTTCTCATCACCGGCTACCTGTTCGTGCAGTCACTGATCGGCATCGACCCGGTGCCGTACCAGCTGCCCTACGCCTTCCGTCTGCTGCTGCTGCTCGTGACCATGGCCTTCCACGCCTTCTTCGGCCTCGCCCTGATGAGCGGCACCGGGCTGCTCCTGGCCGACTGGTACGGCGCCATGGGTCGCACCTGGGGGCTTTCGGCCATCGCCGACCAGCAGATGGGCGGCGGCGTCGCCTGGGGAATCGGCGAACTGCCCACCTTCGTGCTCGCCGTCATCGTGGCCGTCATGTGGAGCCGCGATGATACCAAGGTCACCAAGCGGCTGGACCGCAAGGCCGACCGCAACGAGGACGCCGAGCTGATCGCCTACAACGCGAACCTGGCCCGTATCGCCCAGCGCGACGCTCAGACCCCGAGCAACTAGCCGGGCCTAGTGCAGCTGGATGGCGAGGGCGCCGCTCGGCTGCACGACCACGCTGAGCCCCATCGTGAACGGTACGTCTTCGTCGCGGGTGCTGACGTCGCCGTCGAACAGTGACTGCACGTCGACCACGATATGGGCCTGCCCGGGGGTGGCAACCATTTCAAAGGACAGCTCACCGGGCGTGAGCGCGACGGTGGGGTACGCGGTGATCGACCAGGCCGGAGTGCTCTCGATGCGGTCGTCGATGGTGATGCCCCACGGGCAGCTGGTCGGTTGCAGCACCGTCTGGGTGGCGCAGTCGTCGAGGAACTTGTTCAACTCCGACTGCACCTGGCCCACCATAGCCTCGTTCGGCAGGGCGTTGACCTCGACGGCGGTGGGACCGGCCACCGTCGCGCGCACGGTGGCCTTCTCGGCGGTCAGCATGGCCGACTCGTGTTCGAAGGTGTAGCGGTTCGGAGCGAAGGCGAGATACGCGGCGGACGTGGAGAACGTGGCGGGGGCATCCGCTGCGCTGTGGGCGCGCGTATCGAGGGTGAGGCCGTTGACCGTGAACGATCGTTCGTGCAGTACAGAGACCTGCAGTACGGCGAGGGGGCTGGTGCTGAAAGCCCAGGCGTTGAAAACACCGCCGAAGGTGCCCGCCCGCTCGACGGTGAACATCATGCTCGACGCGGTGCCGTTCAGGTCAAAGTCGAACACCACGGTCTGGGCGGTTCCGTCGTCGGTGGCGAGTGTGTCGGTCGCGCTGGCGAGTTCGATATTGTCGAGACCGCCCAAAACGGATGCCCGCAGCAGCGTCTTCGGCAGATCCTTCGCGACCTCGTCGGTCAGCCCCCAGGCCGCCAGATCGGCCGTGCCGGGCATGACGCCGCCGAGGGCGAGGGCTCCGACGGTGTCGCCGCGGGCGAGGGCGTCGAGGTACTGCTCTACAAAGCCGCCGGCGCTGTACACCGTGCGATTGAGGGCACTGATGGTGCCGGCGACACCGGCCGCGAGCAGCCCGGCGACCACCACGATGGCGAGAACGGCCCGGAGCATACTGCCGCGGCGCCCGCTCGCCCGATGCTGTTCGGCGGGAATGGTCACTTGAATATTGTATGGGGAGGTGGGTCGGCCGGTCGGCCACGCCCCATCTCGCGCCAGTACGGGCTGGGCGGTTACAGTGGGATGTCCCCTGCACTGGTCTTGTGCAGCATTTGACTGTCAGAGAGAGTGTGCCGTGTCAGAGATTCCGCTCAGCCGTGAACAGGCGCTGGTTTTCGCGGCAATCGAGGGCACCAAGCAGAACGTGTTCGTCACCGGCCGGGCCGGAACGGGTAAGTCCACGCTGCTGAACCACCTGTCGTGGAACACCAGCAAGCAGATCGTGATCGCCGCGCCCACCGGCGTCGCCGCGCTGAACGTGGGCGGCCAGACCATTCACTCGCTCTTTCGCCTGCCGATCGGCGTGATCGCTGACAGTCCGATCGACCAGAACGACCAGGTGCGCAAGCTCCTGAACACCATCGACACCCTCGTGATCGACGAGGTTTCGATGGTCAACGCCGACCTCATGGACGCGATCGACCGCAGCCTGCGCCAGGCCAGGCAGCGGCCATTCGACGTGTTCGGCGGGGTGCAGATCGTGCTGTTCGGCGACCCGTACCAGCTCGCCCCGGTGCCGGGCGGCCCCGACGAGCGCGCCTATTTCGCCGACCACTATCGGTCGATGTGGTTCTTCGATGCGAAGGTCTGGCGTGACGCGGAGTTGCGTATCTTCGAGCTCACCGAGATTCATCGCCAGCACGACAATGACTTCAAGCTGATGCTCAACGCTGTACGGCACGGCCAGGTCACTCCCGAGATCGGTGGTGCCCTGAATGGTGCGGGAGCACGAACGCCGCCGAGCGAGGGCCTGATTACCCTGGCGACCCGCAACGACGCTGTGAACCGCATCAACGCATCCGCTTTGAAGAAGCTGTCGGGCAAATCACTCACCGCGAAGGCTGACATCACCGGGGATTTCGGCGGCAAGCAGTTTCCGGCCGACGAGGTGCTCGAGCTCAAGGTGGGAGCGCAGGTGATGTTTCTGCGCAACGATTCACCGCTCGATGGAGGCCCGCGCTGGGTGAACGGCAGCATCGGCACGGTGACCAAGGTTACCTCGACCGTGTTCGTCGATATCGACGGTGACGTGCACGAGGTCGAGCCGACCGTATGGGAGAAGTACAAGTACACCTACAACGCCGCGACCAAAAAGCTGAGTCGGGATGTCGTGGCTGAATTCACGCAGTTTCCGCTGCGGTTGGCTTGGGCGGTCACGATTCACAAATCGCAGGGTGCGACGTACGAGCGAGCCATTGTGGATCTCGGTGCCCGGGTGTTCAGCCCTGGCCAGACCTATGTGGCATTGAGCCGGCTGACCAGTCTGGACGGGCTGTACCTGACCCGCCCGTTGCGGCCGAGCGACATCATCGTCGACGAGAACGTGAAGCGATTCATGAACATTGAGGTGGTACCGCCGGTGGCCGACTTGGCCGGACTGGGTGTGTCGGGATCGGCATCGACCGACCCGGAAACCGGGCTGCCCGCCTGACACTGCTGCCCGGCGGGGCCCGTTTCACTTGTCTGCGAGGAACCTAGTGTGCCCCGTGGCCGCCCGAGTCCGGCACGATCAACTCGGTAACCCCGTGGGAACCATGGGGCACCGCGTGCGAGCCGACCTCGGTTGCGGCGAGGGCCGGGGTGGTGAGCGCCGAGAGCAGAAATCCTCCGACGACTAGTCCGGTGAGAAAACGCCAGCCGCCTGGTGTTGGTGAGCCGGGTGTTAACGTGCCGGGCGAGGCGGCACCGACGGCCGTAGGGATTCCGTTCGGTGCGCGCCGCAGGGCGATGGCCACCGTTGCGGCCAGGAAAATGTTGAATAGTGACGCCACCACCATCGGGTACAGCGGCAGACCGGTCTGGGCGCTTGTGACGCCGAGTCCGCTGCCGAGCGCGGCCGTCACGCCCCAGATGAAGACCGGGATGAGGGCCGCACCGACGACGATGCGCGGCGTGATGACACGGCCGGTGGCGAGGGTGGCGATTCCCCAGCCGAGTTCAGCGATGCCGAACCCGACCAGAAGAACCGACAGGGGAAACGGAGCCGTTACGCCCACGGCCAGATGGATCAGAGCGGCGCCGAGAGCGGCGAAGCCGAGCCAGGTGCGAATGACCGCGGACATGATGCTCCTTGGATGATCTGCTGCGAAGGGATGGAGTGTTGCCGGTTGTCAGGCCGTGGCGTGGGTGCGAACCGTCTTATCGGCGGTGAGGCCGACACCCAGAAGCACGATCGCGCTGGCGAGGTGCAGGAAGTGGTCGGCGGTGTTAAGCGCCAGGATGTTCAACGAGGTGCTCGCGATGAAAAACCCGACAATACCAAGGAGCAGGTAGACGGCACCGATAGTGGTGTTGGTGGCCTTGGCTGCCATGGCGTTGGAGAGGCCGGCAATGAGTAGGGCGGCACCGATCAAAAGGTGCGCAACGTTGTGCAACGGGTTGACCTCGAAGATGCCGAGGAGTAGTCCGCCCTGGGTGGCGATGAAGCCGACACTGCCAGTGACGGCAAAGCCAAGAAGTCCGACGAGAACGTAGACCGCGCCGAAGATGGTGGCGATCAGACGATTGGGTGATGTGCGCATTTCAGGTGCCTCCTATGTGATTCACGGGTTAACCCGTGGTTGCTATGTGTTCGGAGCTCCATCCGCTTCGGATTGGTACTAATTGTGGCCCCGATATCCCCAAATGGGTGTGGACTCATGTAACAAGGTCGGCACAAAACAGTGCGGCACCCAAAAACTGGGCGCCGCACTGGGTTGAGCGCCGCCTTTCGGCGGCGGACTGGGTCAGGCTTTGCGCCGGCTCGTGATCGCGCCGTAGATGAGAAGAACAATGAGCGATCCTACGATGGCGAGAATCCACGTGGTCAGGGAGAAGAAATCGCCCAGGTTCACGTTGAACAGGAGTCCGCCGAGCCAGCCGCCCAGGAATGCGCCGACCACGCCGAGTAACAGGGTGATGAACCAGCCTCCGCCCTGGCGACCGGGCAGGATTGCCTTCGCGATGGCGCCGGCGATGAGGCCGAGCAGGAGGAATCCAAGGAAACTCATGAGACTACCTTTCAGTCAGTCGTGCTGTCAGTGAGTGTGCGGGCGCAATGCAGGTGCGCCGTTCGCGTGAATGTACTCAGGTGCCTGCTTCTCGTCAATGGCGCAAAATCGCCGATTTGACGTTAATCCCGAACAGTGGCTGCAGGTCAGCGAATTCTGTGTGTGCCGTCGTGAAACGCTCAGTCGAGCCAATAGTCTTCATCGATATAAGTCGGTCCGACGATCGATGACCCTAAGTCGGCGTCGGGCAGGTCTTCTGCGGCAATGGTCTCAAGTTTCACCACCGAACAAGCAGTGATCAGCAGGGACACCTGCGCTTGCACGGAGCTGACGATGTCCACGAAGCCACCGCCGCTATGCACGGCGGAGGCCAGGGTTGCCTTCAAATCTGCGATGTTGTACTCGTTCGACAGGTAAAACCAGTCATCATTGATCGTCAACCGGTAGCTCTGCATTTCCTGGTCCATTTCATTGTGGTGAGCTCATGGGCGCACAGGTCTGCGACGCCAGGCGGGGTTAATGGACTCACCGAATTGTCAAATATACGGCAAGTAACTCAAACATTTAACTATTTAAATGGTGAGAAGCTTTAGGAATTGATCGCTCCGATACACTGGCGGAACGGAAAGCCCTGATACGGGCAACGACACGGACCTGCAGTGCGGGGAATTAGTAACGACCAGAGGTCAGGAACGCATGGATGAAGCAATCAACTTGGCACGCACCCAGGAGGGCCTGTCGGTACCGGCTCTCGCTTTCCTTCGCGCTATGGACCACAACCGCAGTCAGGTCGCGGCCGAGATCGGCGTGTCCAGCAGTGAATTGCGTGCCCTGTCCCGGGTAGCCGAGGCTGGAAGAATCACCCCCAAGATGCTCGCTGAGTCCCTGGAGATGACAACGGGCGCCGTAACTGCGATCTCCAGTCATCTCGTGGCCCTAGATATGCTCACCCGCGTGCCGCACCCCCACGACCGACGCAGCCTTCTACTGGAGCTGACCCCGGCGGCGCAAGCAACTGCGGCGAAATTTCAAAACGAATTTCAAGTGCTGTTCGCTCACGCCGCCCGCAACGTGACGCCGGAAGACCAGACTCGGCTCGGGTTGCTGTTGACTTCGATGGCAGTCATCATCGCATCGGGCTCCGAGGACGGCCCGGCCGGACCAACAACGTAGGTATTTCGGCAGGAGCGGGCCTAGCGGTGCCGCGTGCCTCGCCCGGAGAGAAGCGCTCGGTAGCCCTCTCGGTACGATGGATAGCTGAATGTAAACCCGGTTTGACGTAAGAGTTGGTTGCTGAGTCGCTTGTCGCCGCCGCGCTGGCTTTCGCGGTTCGAGGTCGGCTCGTTTGACTCATCGACGGTTGGCGCGGGCAGGCCGAGCTCGGCCGCTAGAAAGGTCAGCACCTCGTTGGCCGGCACCGGCGCGTTGTCGACGCCGAGGTAGAGCGGAGCCGGGAGCTCAGTGCGAAGAAGCAGATGAACGATCGCGGCGGCCGCATCGTCCCGGTGTATGCGGTTGGTGTGGCGCGACTGGGCGGAAAGCCCGGCACCGTTTTGTACCTGCTTGATCAGCCGTTCCCGGCCGGGGCCGTAGATACCGGCCAGGCGCAGTACCGTGGCGGCGGGCAGGCGCTGGTGGAGCATCCGCTCGGCGTCAAGCACGATGGAATCGGTGCCGGGTTTCGGGTTGGCGGGGGTCTGCTCGTCGACCCGGCTGCCGTCGTTGACGTCAAAGACGGCGGTCGATGACACCAGCAGCACGCGTCGCGGCGTGACCTGCGCGTCATCGATCGCATCCAGCAGGTTACGCAGGCCGTCGAGGTAGGCGGCACGGTAAGCCGTGACGGTGGGGCTGCCAGCGGAGATGGCGATGACGACGAACTCGGTGTCTGCCGGCATAACGGGTTTTGTGATGCTGAGGTCAACAGATTGCCCGTCAATTTCGGCGGGCAGTACGCTTGCGTTGCGCCGCAGTCCCACCACCCGGTGCCCCAGTTGGGCGAACCGCAGGCCCACCTCGGTGCCGAGGTCGCCGCATCCAGCAATGAGTACCGTCATCTGTCTCCCTATCCTGTCTCCACGGTATCGGGCGCACCATGACAGTTCGCCCGGAGCCCCACGCCGCTTGGTCGCTAGCATGACGCCATGCCTATTGTTCCTGACACGTCTGACTGGACCTGGGTGCTCGAACGCCCCTGCCCCGCTTGTGGATTTCGGGCGAGCACGGTGACCCGGCTCGCTCTGGCTCCTTGACAGCGCGATCGTGGACGGCCAGCATGTCGGCACGTTCCGTTGCAAGGAGACCGTCATGGCCGGCCGCATCCACATTGACCTGTTCACCACGCTCGACGGAGTCGCGAGGCTCCCGGTGGCCCCGACGAAGACACCGCCGGTGGCTTCGCTTTCGGCGGCTGGCAGGCGCCCCTGATCGACGCGACCGACGGCGCCCAAATCGGCGCGGGGATTGAGGCCATGGGCGCTTTGCCGGTGCCGGAGACGGGAGAAATGAGCTGACTAGACAACTTTGTGGGGTCGGAGACCGGCAACACCGCGCGAAGTTGTCCAGTGAGAACGCGACCGGGCTTGCAGGGAGCGGATGACGGGAATCGAACCCGCGCTATCAGCTTGGGAAGCTGAAGTTCTACCATTGAACTACATCCGCGCGCCCGACCGTGGATGAACAACAATCGGAACCGTGCCAGCATATCAACCCCGCGCCGCTAGGCTGGCACCGTGCTGCTCTCCGATCGCGATATCAAGGCCGAACTCAATGCTGGACGAATCGGTTTGGAGCCGCTCGACCCGGCGATGATCCAACCCTCAAGCATCGATGTGCGCCTCGACCGCCTGTTTCGGCTGTTCGACAACCACAAGTACGCCTACATCGATCCGGCCGAAGACCAGCCAGAGCTGACCCACCTCATCGAAACCAAGCCCGACGAGCCGTTCATTCTGCACCCGGGCGAGTTCGTGCTCGGCGCCACTTACGAGCAGGTCACTTTGCCCGACAACGTTGCTGCTCGGCTCGAGGGTAAGAGCTCACTCGGCCGCCTCGGCCTCCTGACGCACTCCACGGCCGGGTTCATCGACCCCGGCTTCTCTGGCCACGTCACGCTCGAGCTCAGCAATGTCGCGACCCTGCCGATCAAGCTCTGGCCCGGAATGAAGATCGGCCAGCTGTGCTTCTTTCAGCTCAGCTCCCCAGCCGAGAAGCCGTACGGCTCGAGCGAATACGGCTCCCGCTACCAGGGCCAGCGTGGCCCGACGGCGTCGAGATCGTTCCAAAACTTTCACCGCACCGCCATCTCCCGCTGACGCGCCCATTTGGGGGTAAGCGGATGCCCGCGAGCTCCGCAAACGTAATACGTCGAACGTAACCTCGGTTCGGGTAAAATCTGGGTATGACCTCCATGCCCACCCGATTCGACGAGGCGCTCATCGCTGCCGGCCCAACCCCGGAATACCCCGGGCGCATGCATCGCTTCGGCCAGATGGTCGGCTCCTGGGCAGCCAAGGGCACCCGCCTCGACGAGGCCACCGGCGAGTGGATTGAACGCGACTTTGTCTGGATGGTCGAGTTCATTCTCGACGGCCGCGCCGTGCAGGACATCGAGGTGGTCGCGAGCACGACGCATCCGTCTGGGTTTGAAACCGTCGCCACCACCGTGCGCGTCTACGATTCCCTGGCCGGCGCCTGGCGCGTGAGCTATTTCGCGCCGGCTCTCGGCGAGTACTGCCAGCTCATAGCCACCCCGTACCGCCACGGCGTGCGGCAGGAGGGCACCCGAACCGACGGCCGCCCGATCCGCTGGAATTTCACCGCCATCACCCCGAACAGCTACAAGTGGGAGGGCTGGGTCTCCGCCGACGAGGGCGCGACCTGGCAACTGATCGAGCACAACGAGGCCACCCGCGTCCGCTGAGAAGCGGATGCTGATGGCCTCGATGCGCGGGCGGCTTACAGGGCGAACTTGAACCCGAGGTCGGCGGGGTACTCGCCCAGTGCGGTGAGGTTCGCGGCCGCGGCCTGCAGGGCCGCGAGGGTTAGTCCTAGAGTGCCGGGGCCGAAGCTGACTCGGCTGATGCCGAGCTCGGCGAGGCGCTTCAGCGGCACGAGTCCGGGGGCGCCGATCACCGAGATCTTGCCGTTGACCTGCTCGATCGCGCGGGCCACCTTATCCTCGTCGGTCAGGCCGAGGAAGAAGATGACGTCAGCGCCGGCGCCGAGGTAGGCGTTGGCGCGGGCGACGGCTTCGTCCCAGTCGCCGCCGCCGGCCAGAGTGTCGACGCGGGCGTTGATGACGAGCGGAATGCCGCTCTGGTCGGCGCCGGCGCGAGTTGCGGCCACGCGGGCGGCGGCGGTCTCGATGTCGAACTGGGGCGCTTTCGGGGCGCCGACCGAGTCCTCGATATTGATGCCGACGATGCCGGATTCCTCGATGAGGCGACGCACGTTGCGGGTCACGCCCGCGGCATCCGGTGCATACCCCTTTTCGAAGTCGGCCGAGACCGGCAGATCCACCGCGCTGGCGATGATCGTGGCGGCAATGATGGCTTCATCGAGCGAGAGGCCTTCGCCGTCTGGCAGGCCGCGCACATTCGAGATGGAGTGGCTCGCGGTGGCGAGGGCCTTGACGCCGGGGGCGTCGGCCACGATCTTGGCGGTGATGGCATCCCACACGTTGGTCACGATGAGTGGCTCGCCGGGCACGTGCAGCGAGAGCAAGAGTTCGGCCTTCTGGAGCTGGGTAAGTGTCATGCGCTTCAGTCTGACCGGCTTCTGGCCTCCAAGCGAGGGAACAGCCTCATTTCAGCGGATGCTCAGGCAAACGCCTGTTGGCGCCCAGCTACCGAATCTGCTGCTGTTTGGCCGAGACGGGAATGAGCAGCAGCAGTCCGAGCAGCAGCACGAGCATGATGCCGAGAATGCCCCAGTAGGTCTCGCCGAAGATGGTCACCGCCAGCGCGAAGGCAGCCGGGGCGAGAAAGCTCACGGCCCGACCAGTCGTGGCATAGAGCCCGAAGACCTCGCCCTCGCGGCCCACCGGGATGAGTCGGGCGAGAAAGGTGCGGCTGGCCGACTGGGCCGGACCGACGAACAAGCACAGTGCCAGCCCTGCGGTCCAGAACACGATCTGCCCACCGTCGTGCAGAAAGAACACCAGGAGCCCGCTCACCAGCAGCCCGACCAGAGCCGTCACGATCACGGGCTTCGCACCGAGGCGGTCGTCGAGCGCGCCGACGCTCATGGTGGCAATACCGGCCACCACGTTCGCCGCGATGGCGAAGATGATGACCTCGCCGGGGGAGAATCCGAAAACGGATGCCGCGAGTACTCCTCCAAAGGTGAAGACGCCGGCCAGGCCGTCGCGGAACACCGCGCTCGCAATGAGGAAGTACACCGTCTGGCGGCTGGTCTTCCACAACCGGGCAATGTCGTGGCCGAGCACAATATAACTTCGAAAGAAGCTGACTCTTTCGCGGCGTGCAGCCTGAGGCGCCCGGTACTCCGGCACCCGCAACAGCACGGGGAGCGCGGACAGACCGAACCAGGCGGCCGCGAGCAACATGGACACACGCACAGCCAAGCCGTTGTCGCCCGTCACTCCGAACAGGCCAGCCTCGGGCTGAATAAAGCCGAAGTAAACGATGAGCAGCAGCACGATGCCGCCGAGGTAGCCCATGCCCCAGCCGAACCCGCTCACCTTGCCGATCGTGCGCGGCGTTGATACCTGGGCCAGCATGGCGTTGTAGTTGACCGCGGCGAATTCGAAGAAGACGTTGCCGGCGGCGACCAGGAACAGGCCCAATAGGAGGTAGCTCGGGCTCGCCTGCACGAAGAACATGGCTGCGGTCATTGCGACGACGATGAAGGTGTTGACGCCGAGCCAGAACTTGCGGCGGCCGGAGGTATCGGAGCGTTGACCGGTGATTGGGGCCAGCGCGGCGATCACGAGGCCGGCAATCGCCAGCGCCCAACCGAGCTGGGCCGAGATGACGTCTTTGTCGCCGAAGGATGAGCCTGTTATGTAGACCGTAAAGACGAAGGTCGTGACGACGGCGTTGAACGCTGCCGAGCCCCAGTCCCAGAACGCCCAGGCCACCACCCGCCCGGGCGTTGGAGCGGCACCAGCGTCTACGGCGACAGTCTCGGTCATGTGCACAATCTACTGCCCCGGGGTAAACAGGTAGGTTTGGCAGTCTCGCTGCTGAGGCGGCAGCATCCGCTCTTCTAAAGTTGAGTCACTCACACTCAACTTTCAGTCGCCAGAATTGACAGTGGCCAAGCCGGTCTGGGAGACTTGAGTCATTGAGGCTCAAGTCTTGAGATTACTTTGTAGTTCGTTTCGCACATGATTGAAGGAGAACAACCCACATGGCTCGTGCAGTAGGTATTGACCTCGGAACCACCAACTCTGTGGTGGCCGTGCTCGAAGGTGGAGAACCCACCGTCATCGCCAACGCTGAAGGCTTGCGCACCACCCCCTCGGTGGTCGCGTTCACCAAGGACGGCGAGGTTCTCGTCGGAGAAACCGCCAAGCGCCAGAACGTCACCAACGTCGACCGCACCATCTCCAGCGTCAAGCGCCACATGGGAACCGGCTGGACCGTCGGCATCGACGACAAGAAGTACACCCCGCAGGAGATTTCGGCGCGTATTCTCGCCAAGCTCAAGCGTGACGCCGAGCAGTACCTGGGCGAGAAGGTCACCGACGCCGTCGTGACCGTGCCCGCGTACTTCAACGACGCCGAGCGTCAGGCCACCAAGGAGGCCGGCGAGATCGCCGGACTCAACGTGCTGCGCATCATCAACGAGCCCACCGCCGCCGCGCTGGCTTACGGCCTCGACAAGGGCAAGGAAGACGAGCTCATCCTGGTCTTCGACCTCGGAGGCGGAACGTTCGACGTGTCGCTGCTCGAGGTGGGCAAGGACGACGACTTCTCGACGATTCAGGTGCGCTCGACCGCTGGTGACAACCGCCTGGGCGGTGACGACTGGGACCAGCGCATCGTTGATCACCTGATCAAGCGTTTCAAGGAGACCACCGGCGTTGACGTGTCGAAGGACAAGATCGCCAAGCAGCGCCTCAAGGAAGCTGCCGAGCAGGCCAAGAAGGAACTCTCTTCGAGCATGTCGACGAGCATCCAGCTGCCCTACCTGTCGCTGACCGAAAATGGTCCGGCCAACCTCGACGAGACGCTCACCCGCGCCCAGTTCGAGAAGATGACCGAAGACCTGCTCGACCGCACCAAGAAGCCCTTCCAAGACGTCATCCGTGAGGCCGGCGTCAAGGTCGGCGACATCGCCCACGTCGTTCTCGTCGGTGGTTCTACCCGCATGCCCGCCGTGTATGAGCTCGTCAAGAGCGAGACCGGCGGCAAGGACCCGAACAAGGGCGTCAACCCGGACGAGGTCGTCGCTGTCGGCGCCGCGCTCCAGGCCGGCGTGCTGAAGGGCGAGCGTAAGGACGTTCTGCTCATCGACGTCACCCCGCTGAGCCTCGGCATCGAGACCAAGGGCGGCATCATGACGCGCCTGATCGAGCGCAACACGGCCATCCCGACCAAGCGCAGCGAAACCTTCACCACGGCCGACGACAACCAGCCGTCCGTTGCGATTCAGGTGTTCCAGGGCGAGCGCGAGTTCACCCGCGACAACAAGAACCTCGGAACCTTCGAGCTCACCGGCATCGCTCCGGCGCCGCGCGGTATTCCGCAGGTCGAGGTCACCTTCGACATTGACGCCAACGGCATCGTGCACGTGTCCGCCAAGGACAAGGGCACCGGTACCGAGCAGTCGATGACCATCACGGGCGGTTCCTCGCTCGCGAAGGAAGACATCGAGCGCATGGTGCGCGAGGGTGAAGAGCACGCCGCAGAAGACAAGCGCCTGCGCGAAGTCGCCGAGACCCGCAACACGGCCGAGCAGCTCGCCTACTCGATCGAGAAGCTGATCAAGGACAACGTCGACAAGCTGCCCGAAGACGTGAAGAATGAGGTGCAGGCTGACGTCGACGCCCTCAAGTCTGCTCTCGCCGGCGACGACGAGGACGCGGTGAAGACCGCGTTCGACAAGCTCAACGAAAGCCAGGGCAAGCTCGGCGAGGCCATCTACAAGTCCAGCCAAGCGGATGCCGCAGCCGGCTCTGACGAAGCCGGCACCGACGAGACCGGCGCCGACGAGAACAAAGACGAAGACGTTGTCGACGCCGAGGTTGTGGACGACGACGAAGACGAGAAGAAGAAGTAGGCCGCAACTATGGCTGACAAGAAACATCCAGACAACGACGCTGCGGGGGTGCCCGATGACGGCACCGCCGCGGCGGGTGCGGGACTGCCGGAAGAATCGGCATCCGCTGCTGACGGCGATGCGGCGGCTTCGGCCGATGGCATCGAAGAAGACGAACTGACCGTTCAGGACATTCTGGACGCGGCGGAGCGCGAAGTTGCTGAGCCGACGAGCGAACACCTCGCCGACCTCAAGCGCGTCACGGCCGAGTACGCCAACTACCGTCGGCGCACCGAAGCCAACCGTGCCATCGAGAAAGAGCGCGTGACCGGGGATATCGTCAAGGTGCTGATTCCAGTACTCGACGACATCTACCGTGCTGAAAAGCACGGCGATCTCGTGCCCGACTCCGCCTTCGCCACGATCGCGGCCAAGCTGCGGGCGAGCGTTGAGCGTCTCGGACTGACCTCGTTTGGTACGGTCGGCGAACCGTTCGACCCGACCATGCACGAGGCGATCTTCCAGCAGCCCAGCGCCGCCGTCGACACCGAAACCGTGGGCGACGTCGCGGAGACGGGGTACTACCTCGGCTCCACGCTGCTGCGCGCGGCCAAGGTCGTCGTTCAGGTACCGAGCGATGGCTAGCCAGGACTGGTTCGACAAAGACTTCTACAAGGTTCTCGGGGTATCGAAAGATGTCACGCCGGCCGAGTTGAAGAAGGCGTACCGCAAGCTGGCTCGCAAGTACCACCCGGATTCCAACCCGGGGAACCCCACCGCTGAGGCGAAGTTCAAGGAGCTCAGCGAGGCGCACTCGGTATTGAATGACCCAGCCCAGCGCAAGGAATATGACGCCGTTCGGGCCATGGGCAGCGGGGCGCGGTTCGCCGCGCCCGGCGGCCGGGCCCAGAGCGGCGGGTTCGAGGACGCCTTCGGCGGCATGTTCGGCGGCGGAAGCCGTCAGCAGAGCTACACCTTCGAGCAGGGCGGCTTCGACGATATCCTCGGGGGTATGTTCGGGCGCGGTGGTGGCGGTGGGGGCGGCTTCGGCAACCCCACCGGCGGCTACCGCGGGTCGGGCGCGCCCACCCGCGGCCGAGACGTGATCGCTTCGACGACCATCGACTTCATCACGGCGACGCAGGGCGACCAGATCAGCCTGCAAACGCAGGATGGTCGACCGATCAAGGTCAAGGTTCCGGCCGGTGTCGCCGACGGGCAGAAGATTCGCCTGCGCGGCAAGGGCCAGCCCAGCCCCGATGGCGGCGAGACCGGCGATATCGTGCTCACGATCACCGTGCGCAAGCATCCGGTGTTCGAACGTGATGGCCTCAACTTGCGCGTGACCGTGCCGGTGACTTTCGTCGAGGCCAGCCTCGGCGCGACGATCGAGGTGCCAACGCTCGGTGGCAGCCCGGTCAAGCTGCGCGTTGCCCCTGGCACTCCCGGTGGCCGCGTGCTGCGGGTCAAGGGCCGCGGCGTCACCACGGCCAAGGGCACGGGCGACTTGCTTGCTGTTGTGCAGGTCGCGGTTCCCTCGCACCTCTCGAAGGATGCGGAAGAGAAACTTGCCGCGTTCGCCGAAGCGCTGCCCAAGGAAAACCCGCGCGATGAATTGATCGCGCGGGCGAAGGGCTGATCATGGACGAGACCACCCGGGTTTTCGTGATTTCCACGGCCGCTGAGCTTGCGGGAATGCACCCGCAAACCCTGCGCCAATACGATCGCCTGGGCCTCGTCAGCCCGGAACGCACCCCCGGCAAGAGTCGCCGGTACTCGATGCTCGACGTGGCAAAGCTCCGTGAAATTGCGGAACTGGGCTCGGAGGGTGTGAGTTTGGAAGGCATCCGTCGTATCCTCGAACTCGAGGATCACGTGCGCGGTCTCGAAAACCGTGTGCGCGAGTTGGAATCGACGCTCGCCGATGAACTACTGAACCGTCCGGGCCGCCGCGTTTTTGCGGCTGGCTCGGCTGGCGACGTCATTTCAATGAAGGCGGGCACTCGCACCAGGCGCAGCAACCAGATTGTCATCTGGCGGCAGCCCAGACCATAGTCAGCTCCACGTTTTTGTTTCACAGCACGAACTGGTTGCACCAGCACCACTTTCAGGGGGAACCATGTCCGAATCGGGCACGCACGACCAGTCCGCGCCGCGGAACGCCAACACGTTTACGCCGTTGAAAGGCACAGTAGACAACGTGAACGAATTCGATTTCGACCGACTGCGCCGCAGGCCCGACATCGAAGCCGAGAACCTCTTCGCCGTCGATGCCAGCGACCGACTCATTCTCGATGAAGCTGCCGGCGCGCTCGCCGCCTACCGTTCCGGCGGAGTCGTCGTGCTCGAGGACCGCTACGGCGCCCTCACCCTCGGTGCCGCAGCGCTGCACAACGCGCGCGGCATTCGCGTCTACCAGGACGCGCTCTCGGGCGAATACGCGCTCGACAGCAACGCCTCCGGCGTCAACCTGACGGATGCCTACCGCTCCCTTCCCCTCGGCGAAGAACTGCTGAAGGACGCCCACGTCGTGCTGCTGCAGCTGCCAAAAAGCCTCGATGCGCTGGACGAGATCGCCGGCGCCATCGCGAAGTACGCCGCGCCCGATGTGATCGTCTTCGCCGGCGGCCGCATCAAGCACATGACCGTGAGCATGAACGAGGTGCTGCGCCGCCACTTCGGCGCCCTCAACGTGCGCCCGGCCCGCCAGAAGTCCCGCGTGCTGATTGCCTCGTCGCCCCTGACCACGTCAACGACCGACTGGCCGCACAGTGAGAAGCACGACGACTTCGACCTGACCGTACGAGGCCACGGCGGCGTTTTTGCGGGAACCAGCATCGACATCGGCACCCGGGCGCTGCTCGAGGTGCTCGACCGCATGAAGCCCGACGCCGAACGTGCCATCGACCTCGGCTGCGGTACCGGTGTGCTCGCCGCGGCACTGGCCGCGCAGCGACCGCTGTTGCGAGTGCTGGCGACGGATCAGTCGGCCGTGGCCGTCGCATCCGCTCGCGCAACCGTCGATGCCAACGCGCTCGCCGATCGGGTCACCGTGGTGCGCGCCGACGGCCTGTCCGGCCAAGCGGATGACTCCGCCGACCTGATTCTGCTCAACCCGCCGTTCCACATCGGAGCGTCGGTGCACGCCGGCCTCGCCGAGAAGCTCTTCAACGACGCGGCCCGGGTGCTCGCGCCCGGCGGCGAGCTGTGGACAGTGTGGAACACGCACCTCGGTTACCGCCCGATGCTCACCCGCATCGTCGGTTCGACCCGCCAGGTTGGCCGCAACACCAAGTTCACCGTAACGGTGTCGACCGGCCGCTAGGGGATTGACCAGGTCAGGCGTGCACGAGCGGCTCACCGTTCAACACGTCGAGCTGCCAGACGATAGTGTCGTCGCCGTGCGCGTGGTGATGGTGCACGAGGTTGAGCGAGGCGTTGCTGATGCTCTCGATGCGCGCATCGAGAGCCTGCGCGAGGCTCAAACGAATGAGCGTGCCGTGCGCGACGACGATGATGCGGGCTCCAGGGTGCTCGCGGGCCAGCTCGCGCAGGGCGTCGATACCCCGAGCAGCGACAGCTTCCTCGGTCTCGGCGCCGCGGAATCCGCCGGGGAAACGCAGTGCGTCGAGTTCAGAGCCGGCGCTGAGCCCCTCGGCTGGCCCGTAGTCGCGCTCGATCAGACCCGGAATGCGCCGGGCCTCGTCGAGTCCGAGTTGTTCGCCGATGAGGTCGGCGGTTTCGGCCGCACGTGACAACGGCGACGAGACGATGAAGTCCCAGTCATAGCGTTTCAGGGGGGCGACGGCATCCGCTGCCTGGCCGCGCCCCACGTCGTTGAGCGGAATGTCGGTGGCGCCCTGAATTCGCGCGGCGGCGTTCCAATCGGTCTGGCCGTGGCGGATGAGGGCGAAGGTCGTCGTCGTGGTCACCCGTCTATTCTGCCTTGGCCGACTGGGAGTGTGCGACGGGCCAAGATCTCTCGACCCGGCGCAGCCCAGGCCAGTCGCGCCAGATGCTTGACCGACCAGCCGAACAGTACGACCAGTAGAGCGTTGCGAGCGGTGAGCAGCAGCAGTGAGAACAGGTCGCCGTCGATGAGCGGCAGGTAAAAGATCGGGAAGATCAGTGTTGTCAGTCCCGAGATAGCCAGCATCAGCACGGCGGGCACGCGCCACTCCGCCCAGCTTGTGCCCACACCGACCGCAACCACCGGCACCAGCCACAGCATGTACTGCGGTGACCCCACTTTGTTGAAGACGATGAAGGCGCTGACCAGGGCGAGGGCGCCGACCAGCAACAGCTGGGCGGCATCCGCTCGGCGGTGCTGAGCAATGATCATCAGTACGAATATCGCCGCGATGGTACCGAACATGACCGGCGTCATCAGTGAGGCGACGAGGGTGGTGCCTGGACCACTCACCTCGCGGGTGGCGATGGCGAAATTCTCGTAGATGACCGTGCCGTGGTGGCCAAGTGTGGCCAGCCACACCCACGGAGTCGTGATGGGCGCTTCCAGTTGCAGGGCACGGTCGGACTGTTCGGTGACGAATCCGGTGAGAAATTGCCAGCCACCCAGAAGCCAAACGGATGTCGCCACCCCCGCCGACACGGCCGCGCCGGTGAGGACCACCGTGCGACGGCGGGGCGAGACGGTGACCACCGCGAGCACGACGGCGGCCGGCCAGACCTTGATCCAGGTGGCGAGGGTCAGCACGGCTGCGGCGACAACCGGCCGTTTCGCGAGCAGCAGGAGAGAGACGATGACCAGTGGCGCCGTGATTCCTTCCAGCCGCAGCAATCCCACCGGACTCAGCAGAAACGACGCGAACAGCCAGTACCAGGCCGATTTGAAGCCGCTACGGCGGCGCCCCCAGTCGGTGAGCGCCCCGACCGCGATGGCGTTCAACGCGGCCGTCATCAGAAACCAGAGCAGTTGGTAGAGCAGGGGGCCGGCGATGCCCGCCAAGGCGATCGGCAGCATGGCGCCGATCGGGTACACCCACTCGGCGTCGATACCCTGCCACACGCCGTGCTCCAGGCCGAGTTCAGCCCAGGTACGGTACAGCGGCAGGTCTCCCAGAACCCTGCCGGTGAGGATGGTCGGCAGCAGCGCGAACAGGAAGACCGTGTGGAGACCGAGAAAACCGAGCACGAGGGTGCGCGGCCGCTGCAGCATCAGGCGGCGGCTCGGGGTGAGCGTCGTCGCGAGTCGGGCGTCGATCCGATCGAAGATGTTGGACATAGGACCGTTTCTGCAGGGTGCGAGGTGGGGCCGTCGCGTGCAGTCTAGGGGTGCTGGGTGAACGCTGGGTGTCAGCTCTGGCTGCTCAGCCTGTATACGCCAGCGGGGCGTTCGGCGGTTGCCGGCCCACCTTGCGGCCCTGGGCCCAGTTTATAAACTGGGCCCAGGGCCCGGGCCCCGTCCATATAGGTGCGCCGGGAAGGCGGGCAGGGCGAGTCAGGCCAGGAGCTCGCGGATGTCGGCGGCGGTCAGGGCGGTGCCGGCCGGGGCGCCGTCGGTCATGACACTCTCGAACAGGCGTGCCTTGGTGGCCTTGAGGGCCATGACCTTCTCCTCGATGGTGTCTTTGGAGACGAGGCGGTAGACCATGACGTTCTTGGTCTGGCCGATGCGGTGCACTCGGTCGACGGCCTGGGCCTCGGTCGCCGGGTTCCACCACGGGTCGAGCAGAATGACGTAGTCGGCCTCGGTGAGGTTGAGGCCGAATCCGCCGGCCTTGAGGCTGATCAGGAAGACCGAGCTGGTGCCCTCTTTGAAGTCGCTGATGGCCTTGGCCCGGTTGCGGGTCTTGCCGTCGAGATAGGAGTAGCTGATGCCAGCGGCGTCGAGTCGGTCGCGCGCCTTGCCGAGGTACTGGGTGAACTGGCTGAAGATGAGCGTGCGGTGGCCCTCAGCGACAGTGTCCTCCAGCAGTTCGAGAAGGGCATCGAGTTTGGTCGACGGGATCGCGTCATACTTCGCGTCGTACAGGCTTGCGTCGAGGCTGAGCTGGCGCAGCATGGTGAGCGAGCGAAAGATCTCGAACCGGTTCGCGTTCATGTCCTCGATCAGGCCGAGTACCTTTTGGCGCTCGCGGGCGAGGTGCATGTCGTAGACCTTGCGGTGCCGCGGGTGCAGGTCGAGTTCGAGCACCTGTTCCTGCTTCTCGGGCAGATCGCTGGCTACCTCGGCCTTGGTGCGCCGCAGCATGAATGGGCGGATGCGGCGGCGCAGCTGCGCAAGCCGGTCGGCGTCGGCATCCGTTTCAATGGGTTTGCGGTAGTAGTCGGCGAAGCGGCTGGGGCTCGGGAACAGGCCGGGCGCAGTGATGGACAGCAGCGACCACAGTTCCATCAGGTTGTTTTCCATCGGGGTGCCGGTGATGGCCAGCTTGAACGGGGTGCGCAGGCGGCGCGCACAGACGTGCGCCTTGCTCTGGTGGTTCTTCACGAACTGGGCTTCGTCGAGCAGCAGGCCGGCCCAGTCCTGGGCGTTGTACTCCTCGAAATCGAGGCGGAAGAGCGTGTAGGAGGTAATCACGACATCCGCTTGGCCCATTTCGTCTTGCAGGCTGGAGCCGCGCTTACCAGCGGTCTGCGTGATGGCGACCGTGGCGAGGTCGGGTGCGAATCTGGCGCACTCGGTGGCCCAGTTCGACACGACGCTTGTCGGGGCGACGACGAGGAACGGCTTGCGGGCGGTGCCTTCCGAGGCGCGCTGCGTGTCGCGAGCGTGGGCGATGAGGGCGATGGCCTGCAAGGTCTTTCCGAGCCCCATGTCGTCGGCGAGCACGCCGCCGAGCTGGTGGTCGTAGAGAAAACTGAGCCAGTCGAACCCGGTCTGCTGGTAGGCGCGCAGGGTGGCGTGCACGGCCGGCGGAAGCGCACGTTCGGCGATCGGTGCGGCCTCAGACAATCCCTCGACAGCGCTGCGCCAGGTGGCGGCCTGTTCGGCGACGACACCGAGCAGCTGCAGTTCGTCCCAGAGGTCGGCCTGAAAACGGCTGAGGCCGAGCGTACCGGCGTTGCTCTCTTGCAGACCGCGCGCCTCTTCGATCAGGCGTCGGAGCTGCTGCAGCTCGGGCCGGTCGAGGCTGAAATAGGTGCCGCTGTCGAGGATCATCAGGTCCTGGTCGGTGGCCAGCGCGCGAAAGAGGTCGTCGAAGGGAATGTCTTCGCCCTCGATCGTCACGGTGACGGCGAGGTCGAACCAGTCACGGGTATCGGTACTTTCGGAGGTAGCGAGGCTGATCACGGGCGCTTCGTCGGCTTCGCGGTAGCTCGGGGCGTCGGCCGAGACCTGCACGACGATGCCGGCCGCTTCGAGCTTCGGCACGGTCTCACCGAGAAAGCTGATCATGACGGCACCGCGCAGCTCGGAGTGCTCGAGCAATCGCGCCCGGCTGATCGGGGTGGCGGGCTGCCAGAGGGCGACGAACGACGCAATCGTGCGTTCGACCTCATGCAGGATGTCGCTCTCGCGGGTCGCATCGCGAAAGCGGGTGTCGCCCGGCGTGGGGCGCAGGGGGTGGCGGTACAGCACGGCTTCAATGGCAACCGCGGCAGTCGTGGTGTCGGCGTGGTCGGCAGCGGCAACAAAAGAGGATGCCTCCGCCGGGCCGGTCGCAGTAGCTCCGCCCAAGCCGCCGGTCGCAGCAGTGGTTGCCGCGGCGGACTTGGCTGTGTCGGTGGGCGCGACGTACTGCCACTCCCAGGCGAGGGTGATGCGGGCATCCGTTTGGTGGGTGATGGTGAGTGCGAGCTGCGGGCGGGCTGTCTTGGGCAGCTCAAATGAGGCGTCGTGGCTGGTCAGGCTCAGTTTTTGCTGGAGAAATGGGTAGTAGTCGGTGAGGAACGCGGCCTCATCGTCGGCCGGGATGTCGAAGCCGCCGGTGACCGCGAGGGCCCGAATCTCGGAGCTGACCTGCGCATTCAACGGGGCGAGAGTGAGCTGCTTGCCGGTCGCGAGCGGGTCGGCCGGGCTCATGAAGGTGTACGCACCGTGCGCAGGGTCCCCGATAAATCCGAAATCGGCACCGCGATGCAGTTGCTCGTTCAGTACGAGCAGTGGGGTCAACAGCAGCCCCTCGGCGTCGCGGCGAATGTCGATCTCGAGCGCCGCCGGCGTCGGGGAGAGCAGAACGGGATTCTGGGCATCCGTCGCGCAGACCATGGGCAGACCGCTCAACCGGGCTTCGTGCAGAAGGTCCCAGAGGGCCTTGTTCTCGAAGTTGTCGAGGTAGAGCCAGTGGTCGGTGTAGCTGTAATAGCGCTGACCGGTGGCCGAGAGGGCGTAGAGGGCGTTAAGAATCTTGCGGTGACCGCGGTTGTAGGTACCCGGGGTCCAAGACAGGTTGTCCCAGGTGAGGTTGCCCCGAATCCACTTGCCCTTCTTGCCCATGACCATGGGGCGGGCGCCGAGGCGACGGGGTCCAGGGCGCCGGTTGGGACTGTAAGCGGGGTCGAGCAGGTCGAATTGCAGCGCGAGGGCCGTGCTGATGGAGGCCTCGCCGGTCGGCTTGGCCAAAGGAGCCAGGGCGGCGCGCCAGGCGGGGACCGGCGGGCGAATGGGAACAACGGGGGCCGGGGCGGGCGGCTGGTAGGCGGCCGGCACGAAGGTCGATTCGAAGACGGGGGTGCGGCGGTCGCCGATGGCCCGCACGTTGGAGGCGGAGCGCTCGGCGTTCAGTTCGGCGGGCGTGCTGCGGCTGGCCAGAAGCAGAGCGGCGACGTGCTTGCAGTTGCTCCCCATCGGGCAGGTGCAGGTACCGCTGGCTCGAACGGCCTGGCCGGCGGCATTCAGCGTGAACGACACGAGCACGGTGTATGGCTGCGGGCTGGTGCCGCTGACGCGACCGGTGAGGTGTGTTCCCGACGCGGCCCAGGACTGTTCGGTGACGTGTCCGTTGCGGGCGTATCGTTCACCGCGCGAGAACGACTGGCTGCCGACGATGCGGGCGATCTCGTGCGTGCTGAGGGAATGGGCCATAGGTGTGGGAGCTCCGTAAGAAAAAGGGACCAACCCTTATTATCTCACGGGAGGCTGCCCGCCCGCGCTCAACCTGGTGTCTCACGGGGCTGCGCGGTGGCTAATTCAGGAGATCCTCCTGGGCGGAATGGTTTCGCCGCACTCGTCTGGGCGCCGCGAGCCGGAGGTCGCCAAATTTCCTGAATTAGCCACGAAAATCGGCCGGTCCGGAGGCGCTGGTGGGAGCGGCGGTGGCTTGCAACAGGGCGAGAGCCTGCGCCTCGATGTGGGTCTGCAGCACGATCACGCTCGAGGAGCGCACGACCGTCTGCGTCGCGACGATCAGGTCGAGCACCCGCTGCACGTCGGCGTTTGACCGGGCGACGACCCGAGCGAGCATGTCGCTGTCGCCGGAGACCGTGTGCAGTTCGAGAATCTCCGGAATCTTGGCGAGGGCCGCGACGACGACGGCGTGGCCGGCATCCTGCCGCACGGTGAGCGAGCAGTAGGCGGTGACCGGAAACCCGAACTCGCTCGGGTTGAGCGCCGGAGCCCACGACTTGATCACCCCGCGGCTCATCAGCCGGTCGAGCCGGGCTTGCACCGTTGCCCTGGCCACCTTGAGCCGGCGCGAGGCCTCGAGCACCGAGAGCTTGGGGCGCTCGCAGAACAGGGTGACGAGGCGGGAATCCAAGGAATCGATGTCCATGAGGTGACCTTTCGCGTGCCGGTAATGCTGTGGTGATGAATGTACTAACTGTACGGTGATTTAACTCAAATACGCACAATTATTCGCAGATTGTGCACTCCAATTAGTCACTGTGGCGAACGCTGGGCAAAGTCACTAACTTTACTCTGACCCGCCCATCGATGGAAGGAGCCAGCATGGCGCCTCGCGCACTCGCTGCCACGCTCGACACCCTGCCCCCTTCTCAAGCGGATGCCGCAGCTCCAGGCCCGGCCCGCCTCCGCGACCTGTACCGAATGCTCGCGAACGTGCGCCAGCTCGATACCTCGGCCGTGGCCTGGCAGCGGCAGGGTCTCATTCCGGGTTACGCGCCGATGCTCGGCCAGGAAGCAGCCCAGGTCGGCGCTGGCTTCGCCGTCGACACGACCCGAGACTTCGTCTTCCCGACCTACCGCGAGATGGGCGTGGCGTACACGCTCGGCCTGAACATGGTCGAGTACATGTCGACCCACAAGGCCATCTGGCACGGCGGGCTCTACGACCCGGTCGCCAGCCACTTCGCGCCATTTCAGGCGGTTGTCGGCGGATCCGTGCTGCACGCGGTCGGCTGGGCGCACGGTCAGACTTTGAACGGGGCCTCGCCGGACGGTCTCGGCGTTGGTCTGGCGTTTCTCGGCGACGGCGCGAGCTCGCAGGGTGACGTGCACGAGGCCATGAACTTCGCCGCCATTCTGAAGGCGCCGGTGGTGTTCTTCGTGCAGAATAACGGCTGGGCCATTTCGGTGCCCACCGAGCAGCAGGTGGCCGGCGGCTCGGTCGCCGCTCGCGCTGCTGGCTACGGCATGCCGGCCCTGCGGATCGACGGCAACGACGTGCTCGCCGTGCTGGACGCCACTCAGCGCGCGGTCGTCCACGCCCGCGCCGGACTCGGCCCGGTCGTGGTCGAGGCCATGACCTATCGGCGCGGCCCGCACTCCACGAGCGACGACCCGGGCCGCTACCGCACCCTCGATGACGAGAAAATCGACGGCGGCGAAGATCCGCTCAGGCGGTTTCGTTCGGTGCTGGTCGAGCAGGGCGTGGCCGATGCGGCCTTCTTCGACAAAACCGACGCGGATGCCCAAACGCGGGCCGACGCGATTCGCGACGGCGTGGTGGCCCTCGAAAGCCGCCCCGGAAGCGAAATGTTCAACTTCGTTTTTCAAGAATCAACCCCGACGCTCGGCGCCCAGGCGCGCCAGTGGAGAGAGGAATCCGAGCATGTCTGACACGTTAGAACTCGTGCGGGAGACGCCGCTCCTGCAGTTCTCCATGCAGCAGGCCATCAACCGCGCGCTCGCCGAGATTCTCGACACCGACGACCGCGCCCTCATCTTCGGCGAAGACGTCGGCGTGCTCGGCGGTGTCTTTCGGGTGACAGACGGCCTGCAGCAGCGCTTCGGCGCGAACCGGGTCTTTGACACCCCGCTGGCAGAGTCCGGCATTCTCGGTACCGCTATCGGGCTGGCCATGGCGGGTTTTCACCCGATTCCCGAGGTGCAGTTCGACGGCTTCGCCTACCCGGCCGTGAATCAGATCATCACCCAGCTGGCTCGCATGAACTATCGCAGCCGTGGCACCCTGCCGATGCAGGTGACGCTGCGGGTGCCCAGCTTCGGCGGAATTCGCGCCCCCGAACATCACGGCGAAAGCCTCGAATCGCTGTTCGCGCACGTACCGGGACTCAAGGTCGTGTCGCCCGCCAACCCGCAGCAGGCCTATCACCTGCTCAAGCACGCCGCCTCGATGCCCGACCCGGTCATCTTCATGGAACCGAAGGCGCGCTACTGGAACAAGGCCAGGGTCGACCTGGCTGCTGACGAAGACACTTCCGCCCTCGAGGGCTCGGTGATTGCCCGCCCGGGCAAGCATGCGACCCTCATCGCCTGGGGCGCCATGGTCTCCCGCTGCCTCCAGGTGGCGGAGCTGGCCGCGGAAGACGGCATCGAACTCGAGGTACTCGACCTGCGCTGGCTGAAGCCGATCGACGAAGCCGGGCTGGCGGCATCCGTTTCGCGTACCCGTCGCGCCATCGTCGTGCACGAGGGGCCGCACACCGCTGGCCTCGGCGCCGAGGTGGCCGCGCTCGTCTCGCAGAGCTGCTTCGACACGCTGCGGGCACCGGTCGAGCGGGTGACCGGCTTCGACGTGCCGTACCCGTCCGGCGACCTGGAGGACGAATACATTCCCAACATTGACCGAATTCTGTTCGGAGTTCAACGCGTATTGGAGTACCGCCGTGGCTGAAATCTCTTTTCCCCTGCCGGACCTCGGTGAGGGACTGCTCGAAGCGACCGTGCTCGAATGGCTCGTCAAGGTCGGCGACCAGGTCGAACGCAACCAGCCGTTCGTCGAGGTGGAAACGACGAAGTCGTCGGTCGAATTGCCGTCACCGATCGCCGGCATCGTGCTCACGCTGCACGGCGAGCCCGGCGACGTGGTGCTCGTTGACACTCCGCTGATCACGTTCACGGTCGCCGACGATTCTGCCGGCATCGTGGGAACCGTGCCGGCCGAGGCCGCGCCGAAACGCCGCGTACGCCTCTCGGCCGTGCTCGACGAGGACTAGAAAATGCTCACCAGTTGGCAGCAGCACGAACCCGCCGTCGACGCTGGCCTTGCCCCGGTGCTGCTCGTGCACGGTTTCGCCTCGTCGACCGCCCTCAACTGGGAGGCGACCGGCTGGCTGCGCGACCTCACTGCCGCCGGCCGGCGTGTATTTACTGTCGACCTGCTCGGCCACGGCGAGAGCGCCGCACCGCTCGAAACGGATGCCTACGCCCCCAGCCGCCTGCGCGCCGCCGTTCTCGAGGTGCTCGCCCTCGCCGGTGCCAGGCCACGCGAGGCGGGCGATCCAGCCTCCGGCGTCGACCTGGTCGGCTATTCCCTCGGGTCGCGCCTGGTTTGGGAACTCGCCGCCGAGCGGCCCGACCTGGTCAATCGCGCGGTCCTCGGCGGCATGAGCGCCGAGGATCCGCTCGCCGACTTCGATCTCGATGCGGCTCTAATATTTCTATCCGACTCCGAGGAGATCGCCCACGAGTCGACCGCCTCGCTGATGACCCTGATGCAGCTTGCGCCGGGTGCTAGTACCCCCGCGCTGTTGCGGCTGGTCGCTGCGATTAAGCAGGAACGTTTCGAGCCCGGCGCATCCGTTCCTGTGCGGCCTCTGCTGTTCGTCACGGGCGACCGCGACGTGCTCGCGACCGGAACCGCCGAGCTCGCGGCGCTGGCCGCCGACTCAGAGGTGCTCTGGTTGCCCGCCCGCACCCACATGAACGCGGTGAGCTCCCGCGCCTTCAAGCAGGCCGCGATCGAGTTTCTCGGCCGCTAAGCCGCAAGAACCGCAAAAGCCGCCGACTCGGCCCGCGCACCTACGCAGCGCCGAGTCGGCGTTCCTCGTCGTCTCCAACTACCCGAGCAACGCCCGGTCGTCGAGGGACGCGCCCTTGATCTTGGCGAACTCGGCGAGCAGGTCGGGCACGGTCATGGTGGCCTTGCGCTCGGCGTCGACGTCGAGAATGATCTGCCCCTCGTGCATCATGATGAGCCGGTTGCCGAGGCGAAGCGCCTGTTCCATGTTGTGGGTGACCATGAGGGTGGTCAGGTGGTGCTTGGCGACGATGCTCTCGGTGAGCGTCGTGACCAGTTCGGCCCGCTGGGGGTCAAGCGCTGCGGTGTGCTCGTCGAGCAGCAGGATGCGCGGCTGGGTGAAGCTCGCCATGAGCAGTGACAGCGCCTGGCGCTGGCCGCCGGAGAGCAGCCCGACCCGGGCCTTGAGCCGGTTTTCGAGGCCGAGCTCGAGCGAGAGAAGCTCTTCGCGAAAGAACTCGCGGCGCTTGTGGGTGACGCCCCAGGCCAGCCCGCGACGCTTGCCACGGCGAAGCGCGAGCGCCAGGTTCTGCTCGATGCTCAGGTCGGGCGCTGTGCCGGCCATCGGGTCCTGGAAGACGCGGCCGACGTACGCGGTACGTGCGTAGTCGGGCATCCGCTTGACTGAACTGCCATCGATTGACAGGTCGCCGGAATCGATCGGAAGCTTGCCGCTGATCATATTGAGCAGCGTGGATTTGCCGGCACCGTTACTGCCGATGACCGTGACGAAATCACCGGTGTTCAACTGCAGCGACACGTCGTTCAGCGCGACGCGTTCGTTGACCGTGCCGGGAAAGAAAGTCTTGGTGATGTTCTCGATGAGCAGCATGAGACTCCTAGTTGGCTTTCACGTAGTTAGGTTTCACGGCGGCGGCGGAACGCATCTGACGCAGCGAGGGGATGCGTTTCAGGAAACCCCAGCGCGGCAGCAGCAGCGCGGCGACGACCAGCAGCGCCGAGATGAGCTTCATGTCGTTCGGGTTGAGGCCGGCGCCGAGGGCGAAGAAGATCACCAGGCGGTAGATGACGGCGCCGCCGATGACAGCCAGCGAGGCGAGGAAGATGTTGCGACGCCCAAAGACGGCCTGGCCGACGATGACCGAGGCGAGCCCGACCAGAATGAGGCCGATGCCCATGCTGACGTCGGCGAAGCCCTGGTACTGCGCGATGAGCGCGCCGCACAGGGCGACGAGTCCGTTCGAGATCGCGAGGGTGAGGATGGTCGTGCGGTGGGTGTTGACGCCGAGGCTGCGGATCATCTGCTCGTTGTTGCCGGTCGCCTGAATCGACAGGCCGAGGTCGGTGCTGAGAAACCAGTCGATCGCGAACTTGATGACGAGGGCGGCGACGGCGAAAATCAGGATGCTCCAGGCCCCGCCGAGCAGACCGGCGTCACGTAGCGGGGTCATCAGGGTATCCTCCCGCAACAGGGGCAAATTAGATTTGCCCATGATGCGCAGGTTGATCGACCACAGGGCGATCATGGTCAGGATGCCCGCGAGCAGGCCGTCGATGCGGCCTTTGGTGTACAGCACACCGGTGACCAGGCCGGCCACCGCCCCCGACGCCGCCCCGGCAAGGGTGGCGAGGGGAGCGGGCACGCCGTTGATGATGAGCGACGCGGCTACGGCGGCCCCGGTCGTGAAACTTCCATCGACGGTGAGGTCGGGAAAGTTGAGGATTCGAAAGGTCAGGTAGACACCCAACGCCATGATTCCGTAGAGCAGGCCGAGTTCGAGAGCCGCGTTCATCTGGTTATTCCTTTTAGTCGAGGAGCGGCTGTTATTCGATGATTCGGTCGGCCTTGGCAATGAGCTCCTCGGAGAGGGTCACGCCCATGCGCTCGGCAGCGGCCGGGTTGAGAATGAATTCGATTGTGTCGAGGGTCTCCACCGGCATGTCCGCCGGGTTCTCGCCGTCTTCGAGGATGCGGAGGGCCATCTGGCCGGTCTGGTAGCCGAGGTCGGTGTAGCTGATGCCGTAGGTCGCGATGGCGCCACGCTCGACCTGCCCGTTTTCGGCGCCGAACAGCGGAATCTGGTTCGCCTCGGAGTACTGGATGACGGCTTCAAGGCCCTCGGTGACGCGGTTGTCGGTGGGGATGTAGATGGCGTCGACGTCGCCGAGCGACTCGGTGGCCTGGGCGACCTCGCTCGAGTTGGTGACAGTGGCCTCCTTGATGGTCAGGCCGAGGTCCTTCGCTGCTTCCTTGGCGAGCTCAACCTGCACGTCGGAGTTGACCTCGCCCGAGCTGTAGATCACGCCGACCGACTTGGCGTCAGGCAGAATCTCCTGAATCAGTTCGAGCTGCTCCTTGACCGGGTTGAGGTCACTGGTTCCGGTGATGTTGCTGCCCGGCTTCTCCCAGCTTTCGACCAGTCCGGCTTCTTCGGGCTCGGTCACCGCGGTGAACAGTACGGGGATGTCGATGATGGTCTGAGCGGCGGCCTGCGCGGTGGGCGTGGCGATGGCGAGCACGAGGTCGACCTTGTCAGCGGCGAACTTGGCTGCGATGGTGCTCGCGGTGGCCTGCTCGCCCTGCGCGTTCTGCTCGTCGAACTCAATGTCGGTGCCCTCGACGTAGCCGGCGTCGGCAAAGGCCTTCTTGAAGCCCTCGCGGGCGTCGTCGAGTGCCTGGTGCTGCACGATCTGGCTGATGCCGATCGTGATCATGTCCTCTGCAGTGGATGCTGCCGGCTCGCTGGCCGCGCAGCCACTCAGTGCGAGGGCACCCGCGGCGACCAGGGCGAGGGCTGATAGCGATGTGGTGTGCTTCATGCTGGAAAATTCTCCTTTGAATTCATGCTGACACGGCGCGCGGGAACCTGCGGCCGAACGTTGAGGGTGGTTAGACGGCGGCGGGAGGGAGAGCGGCGCTCGCGGCGACCAGGAAACGGTCGTTCTGCTCTGCCGTGCCGATCGTCACGCGCAGGCCTTCGCCGGGAAAAGCCCGAGCCAGGATACCTTCGGCAATGAACACCGCGTTTACCCGGTCGGTGTCGTTGAAGGTGCGCAGCCAAACGAAGTTCCCCTGCGAGGAGGCGCCGCGCCATCCGCTCGCCCGAAGTGCGGCGAGCACTCTGGTGCGTTCGGCGACGATCTCGTCGATGCGCAGGGCCAGCTCGGCTTCGGCGTCGAGGGAGGCGAGGGCGGCGCGCTGGGCGAGGGCGGTCACGCCGAACGGCAGGGCAACGCGGCGCAGGTTGGCCGCGACCGCGGTGGGCGCGATCGCGTAGCCGATGCGCAGACCGGCCAGGCCGTAGGCCTTGGAGAAAGTGTGCAGCACGGCCACGTTCGGGTAGCGGCGAAAAAAGTCGATGCCAACGGCCGAGGCGGTGTCCCGGTTGAAGTGCACGTAGGCCTCGTCGACGACGACCAGCACATTCTCGGGCACCCGCGCCATGAAGGCGTGCAGTTCGTCGGCCGTGACGAAAGCACCGGTGGGGTTGTTGGGGTTGCAGACCAAAATCAGCCGGGTCTGGCTCGTGATGGCGTCGGCCATGGCTGGCAGGTCGTGGCGCTCATCCGCGGTGAGGGCGACCGCTACGGGCGTCGCACCGGCGACCTGCACCAGAATCGGGTACGCTTCGAACGACCGCCAGGCGAAGATGACCTCGTCGCCGACTCCCGCGCTCGCGTGGATGATCTGCGACAAGACCTCGACCGAACCGGCCCCGAAGGCCACGTTGTCGCCCGACACGTCGAACCGCGCCGCGATGCGGTCGGTGACCTCCGTCACGGCCATGCTCGGGTACAGGTGAATCTCCCCGAGAGCGGATGCGATGGCCTGCGTTACCGAGGCGAGCGGTGGGTACGGATTCTCGTTACTGGAGAGCTTATACGCCCCCGAATCGCCGGCCGCGGCGCCCTGCTTGTAGGCCGGCAACCTGCTGATGGCCTCGCGTTGCTGCACCATAATCTCTCAACCTCACTCGTGACGGGCGTGCCAGACATGCGCGTCGAGTGAGACGTCGGCAATGACGGGTTGATTCAGAGCGTAGTGAACGAGCAGAAGATTGACAATTCGACCAATATGAACGACACAAACTGCATTATTTGACTGGTTTTAGGGGCGATTTGCCGAACAAACTGCTCAATTATTTAGTTCGGGGCTGCTTATTTCGGTGGCCAGCCGTCTGGTACTAAACTTGAGTCAGCAAGGCTCAACTTTAGAGGAGACAGCGAATGCAAGCCGGTCAGCAACCACCGCAGCAAGACGCCAAGACGGCCCTCGAACTGTACGGGGTGAACCTCACCGACATCGCCCGTAGCGGCAAGCTCGACCCGGTGATTGGGCGCGACGCCGAGATTCGCCGGATCAGCCAGGTGCTCACCCGACGCACGAAGAACAACCCGGTCCTCATCGGTGAGCCCGGCGTCGGCAAGACGGCCGTGGTCGAGGGCCTGGCCCAGCGCATCGTGGCCGGCGATGTGGCCGATTCCCTCAAGGACAAGCAGCTGGTCTCCCTCGACCTGGCCGCCCTCGTGGCCGGCGCCAAGTATCGCGGTGAGTTCGAAGAGCGGCTCAAGGCCGTGCTCAAGGAGATCAACGACGCCGACGGGCAGATCATCACCTTCGTCGACGAACTACACACCCTCATGGGCGCGGGCGGCGGCGAAGGTTCCGTCGCGGCCAGTAACATGCTCAAGCCCATGCTGGCCCGCGGCGAGCTGCGCCTGATCGGTGCCACGACCCTCAACGAGTACCGCGAATTCATCGAAAAGGATGCCGCGCTCGAGCGCCGCTTCCAGCCCGTGCTCGTCGACGAACCGTCGGTGGAAGACACCGTCGCCATTCTCCGCGGACTCAAGGAACGTTATGAAGCCCACCACAAGGTGACGATCGCCGATTCTGCCCTCGTGGCCGCGGCATCCCTCTCGAATCGGTACATCACCGCGCGCCAGCTGCCCGACAAGGCCATCGACTTGATCGACGAGGCCGCGAGCCGGCTGCGCATGGAGATCGACTCCTCGCCGGTAGAGATCGACGAGCTGCGGCGCAGCGTCGACCGCCTGAAGCTCGAAGAGCTCGCCTTGAAGAAGGAGAAGGACGACGCCTCGAAGGCGAGGCTGGTCAAGCTGCGCGATGACCTGACCGAACGCCAGGCCAGCCTCAAAGAATTGCAGGCGCGCTGGGACAACGAGCGGGCCTCGCTCAACCGGGTCGGCGAACTGCGCGAGCGGCTCGACACCGCGCGCATCGAGTCCGACCGGGCCCAGCGTGAGGGCAACCTCGAAAAGGCCTCCCGGCTGCTTTACGGCGATATCCCGGTGATGGAACGTGCGCTCGCCGACGCCGAGAAGGAAGAATCCGTCGGCCCGCGCATGGTCAACGACCAGGTCACGAGCGAGGACATTGCCGCCGTGGTCGCCGCCTGGACCGGAATTCCGGTCGGCCGACTGCTGCAGGGTGAAACCGACAAGCTGTTGAACCTCGAAAATGAGCTCGCCCACCGCCTGATCGGCCAGAAGCGCGCCGTGCGGGCGGTGGCCGATGCCGTGCGACGTTCGCGCGCCGGCATCTCCGACCCCGACCGGCCGACCGGATCGTTCCTGTTCCTAGGCCCGACCGGCGTCGGCAAGACCGAGCTGGCCAAGGCGCTCGCCGAGTTTTTGTTTGACGATGAAAAAGCCATGGTGCGCATTGACATGAGCGAGTACGGCGAGAAGTTCTCGGTGAGCCGCCTGGTCGGAGCGCCTCCGGGGTATGTCGGTTACGAGCAGGGAGGGCAGCTCACCGAGGCCGTGCGACGTCGCCCGTACTCGGTGATTCTGTTCGACGAGGTAGAGAAGGCGCACCCCGAGGTGTTCGACGTACTGCTGCAGGTGCTCGACGACGGTCGCCTCACCGACGGCCAGGGTCGCACGGTGGACTTTCGCAACACCATCCTCGTGCTCACCTCAAACCTCGGTTCGCAGTTTCTGGTCGATCCGACCCTGTCGTTGGAGCAGAAGGAGGAGGCCGTGCTGGGCCTGGTGCGGCAGGCCTTCAAGCCCGAGTTCGTCAACCGGCTCGACGACATCGTGGTGTTCTCGTCGCTCACGACCGACGAGCTCGGTGAGATCGTCGAACTCGACGTCGACCGGTTGCAGAAGCGGCTCGCCGAGCGCCGCCTCGAGCTGGCCGTGACACCGGATGCCCGCCGCTGGCTGGCCGAGCGTGGTTACGACCCGATCTACGGTGCTCGTCCACTGCGGCGCCTGATGCAGCGCGAGATCGACGACCGCCTGGCGCGGGCCTTGCTCGCCGGCGATATTCGGGACGGCGACACGGTGCTGGTGGCGCTCGCGGAAGACGGTGATGCGCTCACCGTGGTATCCGCTCCCGCGCTGCTCGATGTTCCCCTCGAAGAAGACCTGCTCTAACCCGTAACGCGAGAGCGGGAAATTCATCGCTTCAGCAGCACTGAAGCAGCACATTTCCCGCTCTCGCGCGAACAACAAACACGGAGGCGAGGCACAGGTTCGCCCGGATAGGCTCGAACAATGCTCGCAACTGTGATTTATGGCGAACGGGATGTTCGCCTCGAAGAAGTTCCCGAACCCGTCCTCTCGACCGGTGGCGATGCCATCGTTCGGGTGGTCGCCGCCTGCGTCTGCGGGTCCGACCTGTGGCCGTACCGGGGGATCGCCCCCACCAAAGAGCCGCACCGTATCGGCCATGAATTCGTCGGCATCGTCGAAGCCATTGGTGCCGATGTCTCGACGATCAAGGTGGGAGACTTCGTCATTGCCCCCTTCTACGACTGTGACGGCACCTGCGTCAACTGCCAGAACGGCGTGAGCACCTCCTGCCTCAACGGCGGCTGGTGGGGCGCCGAAGACCAGCTCGGCGGATTCGCCGACGGAGCCCAGGGCGAGCGCGTGCGTGTTCCCCACGCCGATGGTTCGCTCGTTGCCACGCCCACGGTTCCGAGCGATGACCTCGTTCCAAGCCTGCTCACCCTCGCCGACGTCATGGGCACCGGGCACCACGCGGCCGTCTCGGCTGGCGTGGAGCCGGGCTCAACCGTGGTCGTCGTTGGTGACGGAGCCGTCGGACTCTGCGCCATCCTTGCCAGCAAGCGCCTCGGTGCGAGCCGCATCGTGGCCATGTCCCGCCACGCCGACCGCCAGGCTGTGGCCCGCGAATTCGGCGCGACCGACATTGTCGAAGCGCGCGGCGATGAGGGTGCTGCCGCCGTCAAGGCTCTGTTCGACGGTATCGGCGCCGACTATGTGCTCGAGTGCGTCGGAACCCAGGAATCCATGGACCAGGCCATTCGTTCGGCTCGCCCCGGCGGAATGGTCGGCTACGTCGGCGTTCCCAACGGCGGCGCCGAACTGCCGATCCGCACCCTCTTCGGAAACAACGTGGGGGTGAACGGAGGCGTCGCATCCGTTCGGAGCTATGTCGAGGAGTTGCTGCCGGAGGTTCTCTCCGGCCAGATCAACCCTGGCCGGGTCTTCGACCTGCAGCTGCCGCTGGCTGAGGTGGCCGAGGCCTACGCCGCCATGGACGAGCGCCGCGCTATTAAGGTGCTGCTCCGCCCCTGACCCACCGTCTGGCCCGCTCTGGAGGGACAATTGTGAACCAACCGTTTCTCTGGGGAGGGCTACTGGCCTTCGCCATCGCCTCCGCGATTTTGCGGTTCGTGGTGGGGCACCCTCTGCTGCGAGAACGTTCGGTGCGCGTGGGATGGCTGTGGAGTGTGTTGGCGTTCGTCAGCGGGCTTGCACTGGTTTTTCACTGTGCCGCGATGTTCTTCGCACCCTGGGTCGACGCCGTTTCGTTTCTGCTGGCACCGGCCGACATGGTTCGGGGCATGGGCGCGGGCAGCCAAGTCGCCTACTGGCTACCCGCCGCGGCACTGGTGGTGGCGTGGCGGAGAGTTTGGTGGCCGGCCCTGGGGGCGCTCGTTCTCACCCTTGTCGGCGTGGGGGTGACCATGTATTGGCCGTTCCCGCTCGACGTGCACCTCGCGTGGCTCACTGCCGTGATCATTGTCGGGTCGTTGATTCCGACGCTGTTACTCCGTGGGCCGCGCGCTGCGCGCTAGTCGTTGACGAGCAGCAGCTCGGTGAGAGGCTTGCGGCTGCGCGGGGCAACTTCGCGCTCGCGCAGCTCGGCGGTGAGATCGTCGGCATTGCCAAGCACTCCCAGCGCGGTGACGGTGACGACGTCCTGCTCGGGCGTGAGGTTGAAGGCTGCGGCGATGGCGGCACCGTCGAATCCGCCCATCTGGTGCGTGTGAAGTCCCTCATGCTGGGCCTGAATCGACAAATGAGCCACGGACTGGCCGAGGTCGTAGCTCGCCCACGGGTTCTGGCGTTCGCCCTCCGCCGGCAGTTGCGCCACATTGACGATCAAAACGGATGCCGAATCGGCCCACGCTTTGTTGAAGCCCATCAGCGCATCGGTGATCTTGACGAAACTGGCCGAACCGCGGCGGGCAACAATGAAGCGGGCCGGCTGCCCGTTGTTGCCTGAGGGCGCCCAGCGGGCCGCTTCGAGCACGGTCGTGAGGGTGGCCTCGTCGATGACGGCGGTCTTGTCGTAGGCGCGCGGGCTCCAGCGTTCGGCCAGAATCTCAATGAGCGGCGACTGGGTGTCGGCGCGGCGCGAGGTGTCGGTGATGAGGGTCATGGGCGAATCCTTTGATCGAGGAATGTAGGCGGGACTTCGCTGACCCACGATCTATAACGCTGCACGGTGCGCACTATTCCGTCTAGGGTGTCATAACGCGATGTGACGATAAAAGGGGGAGACCGTGAAGATACAGGCCAGCGCTCGTTCCATCGGAGGACTGGCCGCGGCGGCCACGGTCGTCTTAGCGCTGGTCGGCTGCAGCGCCTTTTTTCCTGCGGACGTGACGCCGACGGCATCCGTTTCAAGTCCGGAGCCGGTCGCCTGCAGCCAGAAGAATGCACAGCTGACCTGGCACCCACTGCAGGATGCCGAGCCGGCCGCTCTCGGCCATCGTGAACTGACCGTCGCCGCCGACGGCACGGAGTCTACTGTCGACACCGCGCTCACCTATACCTCGAGCCTTGTAAGCGACGATCTGCTCTCACGCGACTATTTCGAGCCCGACTGGATCGATTTTCTGTTGGCGGAATTTGAACGCACCGGCCAGACGGATATCACCGACCTTGGGCATCCGCGGGTTGACTTCGAGGGGGCTAAACCGTCCGTCCCTCTGGAGGGAACCACCATCATCGGCTTCGCGACCGATCAAATTCAGGTCGGCTTTGATCTCAGTTGTGCCGGGGTCGACGTGGGCTCCGGACTGCTGACAACCAGTGGAAACGGCCTGAACGCAACCATGCTGGTGTGTGGGCAGCCGGCACCGGCACCGACCATGGGTGAGGTGCAGGACTTTCTTCCGCAGACCCTGTACCAGAAGCAGCTACGGTCCTACTGCCCCAACCACGGTTAGCTGCGCCGGCTACTTGCCCTGCAGACGGTTGCGCACCTCGCGGCGCAGCACCTTGCCGAGCAGGCTGCGCGGCAGGTCGTCGACCTCCACGATGCGGCGCGGCACCTTATAGGCCGACAGCCGGGTGCGGCAGTACTCGCGCACCGCGGCCACGTCGAGTTCCGTTTCAGGGCGCAGTACCACCACAGCCACGACGTCTTCGCCGCCGTTCGCGCTCGGAAGGCCGACTGCGGCCGCATCGGTGATGTCGGGGTGCGACAGCAGCGCTTCTTCCACCTCAGAGGGCGACACGTTGAAACCGCCGGTAATGATGAGCTCTTTCATACGATCGACGACGGTGATGAAGCCGTCGGCGGAGACCCGCACGATATCGCCGGTGCGCAGCCAGCCGCCGGGCAGCAGCGCCTGGGCGCTTTCGGTGGGCCGGTCCCAATAGCCCGAGAAGACCTGGGGGCCGTGAACGAGCAGCTCGCCCTCTTCTTCGAAGCCGAGCTCAACCGTGGGGTCATCGGGGTCGACGACGCGAATGTCGGTGCTGGGGAACGGCACGCCCACCGTTCCGGGGCGGCGGCTCGGGCCGATCGGGTTGCCGGCCACGATCGGCGACGCCTCGGTCATGCCGTAGCCCTCGACCAGCAGTCCGCCGGTGGCTTTCTCCCAGCGTTCCACGATCGACACCGGCAGGTTCATGGCGCCCGAAATCGCAAAGCGGATGCCGGCGAGGCTCACCTTTTTCTTTAGTGCGGCCGTGACCAGGCGGTCGTAGATCGGCGGTACCGCTGGCAGGAACGTGGGCGGCGCATGCTTGGCGGCGTCGAGCACGAGCTTCTCATCGAACTTCGGAAACAGCACGAGGCGGGCGCCGATGCTCATCGCGAAGGTGAGGCACAGGGTGAGGCCGTAGGCGTGAAACATCGGCAATACGCCGTAGACCGTTTCATCGCCGGGGCGGAGGCCCGCCACCCAGGCGGAACCCTGCGCGGCGTTGGCGCGCAGGTTGTAGTGGCTCAAAATGGCGCCCTTCGGGGTGCCCGTCGTGCCGCTGGTGTACTGCAGCACGGCGGTGTCCGTTAGCAGCGGGCGCTGGTGCGAGGGGTGCAGCTTGCGGGCGCCCACGATCGACTCCCAGCTGATCGCGCCCTTTCCGGGTGCGGTGGTGAGCGAGGCGCGGGCGTCCTGCGCCTTCTTGATCGGCAGTTTGAGGGCCAGCCGTTTCGAGAACGGCATGGCGCGGGTGAGGTCGACGGTGACGACATCCGCTACCCCCATATCACCCGGAAAAGAGCGCACCGACTCGTAGACCTTGTCCCAGACGATGGCGACCTTCGCGCCGTGGTCTTCAAACTGGTGGCGCAGCTCCCGGTCGGTGTAAAGCGGATTGTGCTCGACCACGATGGCGCCGAGGCGCAGCACCGCGTAGAACGCAACGACGTGCTGCGGGCAGTTCGGCAGCACGATGGCAACGCGGTCGCCGGGGCTCACGCCGAGTTTGCGCAGGCCGTTGGCGGCGCGGGAGATCTCTTCGCCGAGCTCGGCGTAGGTGGTGGTCTCGCCGAAGAAGTCCAAAGCGATGCACGGTGCGAACCGTTCGGCCGAGGTCTCCATCATGTCGGTGAGAGTTTCGGTGGTCTCCTCGATCGTGCCGGGAACGCCTGGCGCGTACGAGGCGAGCCAGGGCTGGTCCCTGAAGGTCATGACAACTCCCGGGTGATTGCGGCGACGAACTGGTCGATGTCGTCCTCGGTGGTGTCGAAGCCGCACATCCAGCGCACCTCATTCTTCGACGCATCCCAGTCATAGAACCTGAACGACTCGCGCAACCGGTCGGCGACGCCGGCCGGCAGGGTGGCGAAGATGGCGTTGGCCTGGGTGGCCTGGCTGAAGGCCAGGCCGGTGATGGTGCCATCGGCGATGGCGCTTTCGAGAGCGCCGCGCAGCCGGGCGGCCATCTTGTTCGAGTGGGAGGCGTTTCGCAGCCACAGGTCGCGCTCGAGCAGCGCGATGAGCTGCGCCGAGACGAAGCGCATCTTGCTGGAGAGCTGCATGTTCGACTTGCGCAGAAACTTCAATCCAGTGGATGCCGCCGGGTTCAGTACCACGATGCACTCACCCAGCATCATGCCGTTCTTCGTGCCGCCAAAGCTGAGCACGTCGACGCCGGCGTCACGGGTGAAGGCCCGCAGCGGCACCCCGAGGCTCGCGGCGGCGTTGGAGATGCGGGCACCGTCCATGTGCAGCGTCATTCCCTTGGAATGGGCGTGATCGGCGATGGCGCGCACTTCGTCAACGGTGTACGCGGTGCCGAGCTCCGTGGTCTGCGTGATGGCCACCACGAGCGGCTGGGCGCGGTGTTCATCGCCCCAGCCCCAGGCTTCCTGGTCGATGAGTTCCGGGGTGAGCTTGCCGTCGGGGGTGACTACCGGCAGCAGTTTGAACCCGCCGACGTGTTCGGGGGCTCCGCCCTCGTCGTTGTGGATGTGCGCCGTGGCCGAGCAGATCACGGCGCCCCAGCGCGGCAGCATCGACTGCAGCCCGGTGACGTTGGCACCGGTCCCGTTGAACACCGGAAAAGCTTCGACGCCGGCGCCGAACTGGTCGGCGAAGACCTCCTGCAGCCGCGCCGTATAGACGTCTTCGCCGTAGGCGATCTGGTGGGCGCCGTTGGCCTGGCTCATCGCCTCCAGAATTTCCGGATGAATGCCGGAGTAGTTGTCGGAGGCGAAACCGCGGGAGGACAGATCATGGAGTTGGGTCACCTCTCCATCCTCCCGCATTCGGCTGGCTGTCCGCCCTACTTGTGCAGGGCTTCGCGCAGCGACACCCGGGCGCCCATGCGCAGCAGCGCGTTGGAGTAGATGCGCGACCCGATCAGAATCACCACGATCGTCGACAGGGCCAGCACGACAAGGGAGAGCACGGGCTCCCACCACTCGGCGTCACCGAGGAAGATTCGCACCGGCATGCCGACCGGCGCGGAGAACGGAACGTACGACATGATCGCCAGCACGAGCGGGTTGTCGTTGAAGAAGACCACCAGAAAGTACGGGATCATGACGAGGAACAGCACCGGCGAGGTCGCCGAGCCGACGTCTTCCTGCCGTGACACCATCGAGGCGGTGGCCGCGTAGAGCGAGGCGAGCAGCACGAATCCGAAGGCGAAGAACACGGCGAACCAGATGATGGCCGGGCCCACATCGGCCAGCAGCACCCGTTGCCCAGTCACTGCCAAGCCCACTGAGACCAGTAATCCGATGGCCACGATCTGCCCGAACGCCATCAGGCTGTTGCCGAGCACCTTGCCGGCGAGCAGGGCCCGCACCGAGATGGTCGACATGAGAATTTCGACGATGCGGGTCTGCTTTTCTTCGACGACGCTCTGGGCGATCGTGGCACCGAACGTGGTCGCCGACATGAGAAAGATGATGCCGAAGCCAATGGCAACGAGGTAGGCGAGAAAACCGTTCTGCGAGGCCGGCTCGAGAATCTTCAGATCGGGGCTCACGCTGAGCGTGCCGAGAACATCGATCGGCGCTGAATCCAGGGCGATCACCGTAATTCCGAGCAGCGAATCGGTACTGCCAGAGGGCACAACGGCCGCGTCGACCGTGCCGTCGCGCACGAGCGCTTCGGCTTCTTTGACCGTGTCGGATTCGACGATGTCGAAGGCTTCGGTCTGTTCGACGACGCTGATGGCCGTGCCGACGACGGCGACCTTGGTCAGAGTCGTGTTCTGGCTGAGAAGACTGCCGACGACGACCGACGCCACGGAGATGAGCAGCAGAATTCCGGTCGCGATCAGAAAGGACTTGCTGCGCAGGCGTGCCGTGATCTCCCGGTTGGAGACCAGCCAAACGCTCTGGGCGAAGGTGGGCGCGGTGTGCACCGGGCCTGTGGCGTGGTTCACGCGATGACCTCCTTGAAGATGGTGGCGAGGGTGGGCCTCTGCTGACTGAAACTGTGAACCGCGCCGAGCGTGATCGCGTGCTGCAGAACGGCCTGGCTGGCAGCATCCGTTTCGGCTTCAAAAACGGCGAAGTCGCCGTCGAAGTCGATCACGGTAATGCCCGGCTGCGAGCGGACCCAACCTGTGTCGCCTTGCGTACGAATTTCGAAGCGGGGGCTGCTGTGCTGCTCGCGCAGCGCCTCGCGGGAGCCGTTCGCGCGAATCTCGCCGTCGGCGATGATGACGAGGTCGTCGCAGAGCCGTTCGACAATGTCCAACTGGTGCGAGGAGAACAGCACGGGCGCGCCCTGGGCGGCGTAGCCGGCGAGCACGCTCATCACCACCTCCACCGCGAGCGGGTCGAGGCCAGAGAATGGCTCATCGAGCACGAGAAACTCGGGATCGTGCACGAGCGCGGCCGCGATCTGCGCGCGTTGCTGGTTGCCGAGCGAGAGTGACTCGACGGTGTCGCCGGCGCGTTCGGTGAGCCCGAGACGCTCGAGCAGGTCGGCAGTATTGCGGCGAGCGGATGCCGGCGTCAGCCCGTGCAGGCGCGCCAGGTACACCAGCTGTTCGGCGACCTTCATCTTCGGGTAGAGGCCGCGCTCTTCGGGCATGTAGCCGAACCGGCGGCGGTCGCTCGCGGTGACCGGCACGCCGTCGATGAAAACGGTGCCCGTATCCGGCGAGAGTACGCCGAGAATGATTCGCATTGTCGTGGTTTTACCGGCGCCGTTGGCGCCGACGAAGCCGGTCATGCGGCCGTCCCCGACAGTGAAGCTCACGTCGGTGAGTACCTCTCTGATGCCGTAGCTCTTGGTGACTCCCCTGATGTCGAGCATGCTCGCCCTTTCGTTGCGTGTGCCTTCACGGTAGCGCGGGGCCTTCAGGCGGCGCATCCGCCTGGCGGGTGAACCGGTCTCCACCGGGCGGCGGAGCTACGCCTCGAGCGCGCCTCCGGGCACGATCACGCGGTGCTCGTAGGCGTAGACAACGGCCTGGATGCGGTCGCGCAGCCCGAGCTTCATCAGCACCTTGGAGACGTGTGATTTCACGGTGGCCTCGCCGAGAAAGAGCTGCGCGGCAATCTCGGCGTTGGCCAGGCCCTGGGCAAGCAGCGCGAAGACCTCGGACTCGCGCTCGGTCAGCTCCTGCAGCTCGCTCGGCACCGCTGCAACCGGTGAAACGGATGCCCCACCCGGGTTCACACACCGCTCAATCACGCGCCGGGTCACGTCCGGGGCCAGCAGGGCATCGCCGCGGGCGAGCACCTGAACGGCCTCGATCAGCGCCTCGGGCGTGGAATTCTTCAGGATGAAACCGCTCGCGCCGTGTTGCAGTGCGGAAAAAAGGTAGTCCTCGCGGTCGAAGGTCGTGAGCATGAGCACCGCGGCGTGGATCGACGGGTCGTCGACGATGGATTGGGTGGCGGTGAGGCCGTCGACGCCGGGCATCTGCACATCCATGCAGATGACGTCGGGCTGAAGCGTTCGGGCCAAAACGAGAGCGGCGGCGCCGTCGGCGGCCTCGCCCACGACGAGAATGCCCGGCTCGGACTGCAGAATGATACGAAACCCAGCGCGTACGAGAGCCTGGTCGTCGACGAGCAGCACGCGGATGCCGGCCGGCTCGCTCATGCGTTCTCTCGTTTTATGAGTGGAAACCGGGCACGCACGAGGTAGCCGCCGCGCGGTCGTCCGCCGAGGTGCAGTTCGCCGCCGACGGCAGCGACCCGTTCGCGCATGCCCCGCTGTCCGAGCCCGGTGGTCTTGGCGCTCGCGCCGCCGGGCAGCGCCGTGGCGAATTGTCGCGGCGGGCCGACGCCGTCGTCGGTGATCTCGAGCTCGACGGCATCCGTTTCGTAGCGCAGGCGGAGGTCGGTGCTGACGCCGGGGCCGGCGTGTTTGCGGGTGTTGGTCAGCGCTTCCTGGGCGATGCGATAGATGCTCAGGACGATCGTCGCGGGAATCGCGCGTTCATCGCCCACGATCGACAAGTGCACGGGAACGCCGGCGGTGCGGCTTTCGTCGGCGAGTTCGCCGAGCTGGGCGATGCCGCGCGTGCTGCTGCTCTGGCTGGTGGGTTCACTACCCGGCGCATCGTCGCCACGCAGGGCTCCGAGCATGGTGTGCAGCTCGTCGACCGCGCTGCGCGCGCTCTGTTCGATGATGGTGAGCGCGTCGGCCGCCTGCCCGGGGTCACTCAAGAGGATGCGTCGGGCCGCGCCGGCCTGCACGCCCATGACCGAGACGTGGTGGGCGACGACGTCGTGCAGCTCGCGGGCGATGCGCACCCGTTCCAGGGTGATGGCCTGGGCGGCCGTGCGCTCGCGTTCGGCTACGAGCTCGGCGGTGCTGCTTTTCAGGGCGGCGCCGTTGCGCGCGGAGGTCCACGCGGATTCGCCGAAATACCAGGCCGCACCGAAATAGACCAGATTGATCAAGACCTGCAGAACGCCGAACGCCGCGTAGGGGGAGAAGAACCCGTCGCGCGAGAGGTCGGGCATCATGGTGAGCTGGTTGGCCTGCACGATCAGCTGCGCGAACAGCCAGATGAACATGCCGGCCACGATCGCGACCCGCACCCACTTGGCGGCGATGCGGTGGCGGCTCCAGGCACCGACCGAATAGAGAGCAATATAGAGGCAGATATTGGAGAACAGCATGTCGCTGGCTTCGAGCATGGCGCCGGCGGCGAAAACCACCGAGGCCGTCAGAGCCACGACTTCGGGCCAGCGACGCCGCAGCGCGAGCGGCAGGGCGATGAGCGCGACCCAGAGCACCACGTGCCAGACCGGCGATTCGTCGAAGATGCCGGAGGTACGGGTGAGCGACACGCTCAGGGCGGTCGCGGCGGCCAGAACCAGCGCGACCCACAGGTCCTTACGCAGGCTCGGCCCGCTCGGGGTGGGCCTCCGCCACTCGTCGTAGGGGTGGGAGTCGGCGGTGCTCATGACTACACGCTAGCGGGATCCTCCGACGCGAGCAGCACACGGCTGCCATTAGCGGATGCCGCCGCCTCGTCCCACAAGCCGGTCACCCGCGCCGCAAGCTCGGTCTCGAGCCCGTCCAGCGAACGCACGACGAAAATCACGGCCGCCGCCCGGTCGCCGGCTTTCGCAAATCCTTGACCGACCGCACGTACCCAGGTTTCGGCCGCGGACTTCGCGGCCGCATAGTTTGCGCCGCCAGCTAGAGGCCGGTCGACCGACACGCTCGAGACAATGGCGAGCCGCCCGGCCGACGAGGCCAGCAGGTCGGCATTGAAAGCCCGCGTGGTATTGCGCAGCGTGGTGACCACGTGCGAGTGCAGAAAATCCCAGTCCTCATCAGTCTGGCCGGCGAGGCCCCCGCCGCCGCGCCAGCCGCCGACGAGGTGGATGAGACCGTCGATGGGGGAGAGCTGGGCCGCCAGAGCGGTCACTGCGGCAAAATCAGTCAGGTCGCACTCATACAACGCGGCGTCCGGCGCGACGTCGAGCACCGACTGGAGGCGTGCTCGAGCGGAGCCGACGGCAATCACGTGCGCGCCGGCATCCGCGAGTGAGCGCGCGACGGCCAGCCCGGCCGTGCTGGTCGCGCCGGCGATCAGCACGGTGCGACCAGCGACGGCCGGACTGGCGCTCATCAGTCGACCGCGCTGCCGGTGATGCCGGCCGTGGATTCGATGACCGTGCGCATCTTCTTCTCGAGCGCTTCGAAGAACATCGACAGCGGAAATTCGTCGTCGAGAACCTGGTCGGTGTAGCCCTTGGGTGCGCCGGCGAGCACGTCGAGCGGCAGCCCGCGCGCCCAGGTCGACGCGGGGTTGGGCGTGAGGGTCTTCGAGATCATCTCGTAGGCCGCGAGCCAGTGTGCCTTCTTCGGCCGGTCGATCGACGACCAATAGAGCTCGTCGATTTGCGCTCCGAGTGCAATGACCACCTCGGGAACGGCGTCCCAATCGAAGGTGAGCCGGGTGTCGGTCCAGTGCAGCACACCGTGCTGGTGCATCCAAGCGAACAATAACTGACCGCCGAGGCCGTCATAGTTGCGCACCCGGTTGCCGGTGATCGCGAACCGAAAGATGCGGTCGAAGATGACCGCGTACTGCACCAGTTTCGCGTGCCGACGCGCCTCGGGGCTTGCCAGCTCACTGCCTTCGATCGTGACCGATTCACGAAACGCGGTCAGGTCGCAGCGCAACTCCTCGAGCGAATACAAAAAGAACGGCATGCGCTGCTTGATCATGAACGGGTCGAACGGCAGATCCCCGCGCATGTGCGTGCGGTCGTGGATGAGGTCCCACATCACGAAGGTTTCTTCAGTAAGGTGCTGGTCGCCCAGTAGCGCGGCGGCGTCGGCGGGTAGCTCGAGCCGGGTGATGTCGGCTGCCGCGCGCACGACGCGGCGAAAACGGGCGGCTTCACGGTCGGCGAAGATCGCCCCCCAGGTGAACGTGGGAATTTCGCGCATGGCGACCGTCTCGGGAAACAGCACGGCTGAGTTGGTGTCGTAGCCAGGGGTGAAGTCGAGAAAACGAATCGGCACGAACAGTTTGTTCGTGTACCCGGCCTCGAGTTCGCCGACGAATTCCGGCCAGATGACCTCGATCAGCACGGCTTCAACCAGGCGGTTGGCGCTGCCGTTTTGCGTGTACATCGGGAACACCACGAGGTGGCGCAGCCCGTTCACGCGGTGCTGCTGCGGTTGAAAGGCCATCAGGGAGTCGTAGAAGTCGGGCACGCCGAATTCCTCCGACACCCAGCGATCGAAGTCCGTGACCAGGGCTGCCAGGTACGCGGCGTCGTGCGCAAAGTGCGGCGCGAGGTCGGTGATGGCTGCGGTGATGCGCGAAACGGATGCTGCGGCATCCGTGTGCCGTTCGGCGTCGGTGATCGACCCGTTCTGCGACTGCACACCCTGCAGTGCCGTCGCGGCTGCCTTGAGGCTGAGCCAGGAGGGGTGCTTGGCGAAGTTGTCTTCGAGAACCTCGGGCTCTCCGACCAGAGCGTTAGCTACGTGTGTTTTTTCAACAGATATCGACATGGGAACCTCCGATTCGAGTGTGTGCCGCGGTTGCGGCGGGCGTGCGCGCCGAAAATAGACGTTACTTCAGAATATCGGGCGCCGCGCGGCGTTTTCTTGCGATTTTTCGCAACGAATAACGTGCCTGGCCGGGTTTTCGCGCTGAGAATCGCCGCATTGGCCCCGTTCGCGCACTTCTTACCGGAGTGGCGGTACACAACTGCGGATATTGCTCGCCGTCGTCGTGCACCGCACCCTTCGATACGCGCTCTGTGCAGCAGGTGCGCCCGCACCGATCGAGAATGTCCGCAGTTCTGCACGAGCACCGCATGACTGGACTGCTGATTCTGGTTGCCCAATTCAAGCGGGCGAGCAAGCCCGCCTCCCGCGGCGATGCGGCCTGCACGCGTTTGGCCGAGGCCTACCTCAGGGCCCTTGGCCGCGGCCGGGTCAACAACTGGGATCTGGTCGACTGCTCAGCTCCGACCTTGCTCGGTGAGTACCGGTTTGATCTCTCGCGCGACGTGTTCACCGAGCTGGCACAGAGCGACATTCTGTGGGAGCGCCGCGTGGCGATGGTCGGCACGCTCGGCCTGATCATGCGTGGCGACGCGAGCACCACGCTCGAGCTCGCCGCGCTCCTGCTGAACGACAAGCAGCCGCTGATGCACAAAGCCGTCGGCTGGATGCTGCGCGAGGTCGGCAAGCGCATCGACCGAAACCTGCTGCTCGCATTTCTCGACCAGCACGCCGCGCAGATGCCGCGCACGGCCCTCAGCTACGCCACCGAGCACCTCAGTCCCAAGCAGCGCGCCGGTTACCGCGCCGCACGGTAGCGGGGGACGGGTTTTACGTCGTGGGTTGTCATCCGGTCTGAGCGGTTTTCTACTCCCCGCCACTGACTGGAATGCAGACAACTGCCACCCGCAGCTGCGTCGTTGATAGCATGTGCTATATGTCAGACGATCAAGACACCGTCACTCGGCTACGCGCACAAGCCCACGCAGCCGACGAGCTACACGAACGCTCGCGACGCCTGCTAGTGGATGCGGTTCGGTCGGGTCTTGCTGCGGGACTCACACAACGCGAGGTCGCAGCAGCCATCGGCCGTAGCCAGCCCGAGGTCTCTCGACTTCAGCGGTTTCAGGGCAGGTCTGGCCGCGGGCGGGTGGTGGTACGAAATCGCAGCAAGATAGTGGCTTTGGCCGCCGCTCGCGGAGCTACGAACCTCCGCGTCTTCGGGAGTGTTGCCCTCGGCACCGATACCTCGGAGTCCGATATCGATCTGATGGCCGACATTGCGCCAGGAACAGGACTGTTCGCGTTGGCTCGATTGGAACGCGAGCTTGGCGATCTGCTCGGATCCAAAGTCGATGTCGTGCCGGCCAGAGGTCTTCGCGAACACCTCGCCGAACGCGTGCTGACGGAGGCCGTACCGCTATGAGCAGGTCCGATGACGAGCTCGTGCGGGACGCACTCGATCATATTGACGTACTCAAACGACACCTCGCCAGGGGCGACCTCGCCGATGAGACCATCGCCGATGCCGTCAGCCTTCGATTGGCCTCCGCCATCGAAGCGGTCTCTGAAACCGGTAGTGAGTTCCGCGAGCGACACTTCGGAGACGACTGGAAGATCATTTGGGCGACCCGGAATCGCATCGCGCACGGGTATGCCTACATCGATCTGGCCATGATTCGCGACACCGTCGAGAACGACCTCCCCGAGTTCGAACGGGTGCTGAGGGTCGCCCTCACATAGGGGCACCCGCCGATCGCGATCGCTTCAGAGCAGGGCGGGCATGACCTCGCGCTCGAACAGATCGATGCCCGACCGATCGTAGGGTGCCTCGGGAAATAGTGAGTCGCGTAGTTGAGGCCACGCTTCTTCATCGCGGTCAGTCGTTCCACCATCTGTTCCGGCGTGCCGACGCCGCGCGAGATGGTCAGAGTGGACGGCACCGAGGTCTGGCCCCCAAATAAATCAGCGCAACGGGCCACTTGCCTAAGCTCCACCCCAGCGCAAGGTTTCCACAAGGCCGCCACGGCATTCTTCATCGTGAACATCTCGACGCACCACTCTGGAGTGTTTATGACGACACGTAGGGAAGTACTGCAGTTTGGCGCAGTGGGCGCCGTCGGTGCGATGAGTGCCCTCGGCATGGCCAGGATGTCGGACCCGGTCCCCACCCCCAGCCTGCTCGCGCCCGCGAACATGCCGGTCCCGTATCGGGGCGTGTTCCGCCGCCCGCCCGAGCTCGTGCCTTACGCCACGGGCTTCGATGATGGCGACCCGGCTCGGCCATTCGCTAAATTCGCCCTCACCGAGAAGCTCGCGCAGGCGCAGATCCTTCCGGGGCTCTCCACCACGCTGGCGGGGTACAACGGTGTTTTTCCGGGCCCGACTATTCGGGTGCGACAGGGCACGCGAACCGAGATACGCATCCGTAACGCTTTGCCGGCAACGGGGCTCCTGCACCCGGCGGCGTTCAACACCGTCACCCACATGCACGGCTCGGCGTCGTTGCCCCAGTACGACGGGTACGCCAACGACTTCACTGCCCCGGGCAAAGTCAAGAACTATATGTACCCCAACTGGCAGTCGGCGCGCACGCTCTGGTACCACGACCACAACCACCTGGTCACGAGCCAGAACGTGTATTCAGGGCTCGCGGGTTTCTACCCGCTGTCGGACCAGTACGAGCAGGCGCAGCTGCCTCAGGGCGAGTTCGATGTGCCGTTGATGATCTCGGACGCAATGTTCAACGCCGACGGCTCTCTGGGATTCAACGACAACGGCCACGCGGGTCTGTGGGGTGACGTGATCATGGTCAATGGGATACCGTGGCCGACGATGAAGGTCAAGCCGCGCATCTACCGCTTTCGAGTGCTCGTGGCCTCGATCACACGTTCCTATCGACCGACACTGTCCACCGGTGACCCGTTCTACGTCGTGGGCACCGACGGCGGCATGACGCCCAAGGTGGAGGCGGTGCAGTCCTGGCGGCAGGGCACGGCGGAGCGCTACGAGATCCTGATCGACTTCCGCAAGTACAGGGTTGGCCAGATGATCGAGATGCGCAACCTGAGTAACAAGAACAACGTCAGCTACGCCAACACGAACAAGATCATGCGGTTCCAGGTGGTGGCCGACTCGGGTTCCACGGCCGGGTCGATCTCCGCCACCCCCACAACGCTCGACGACGGCGGCTCGGCAAACCCGCAGCGCGGCGGCCTCGACGTGATGAAGCTGAGCCCGGAGATGGCGGTGGCGAAGCGGGTACTTCGAGTGCAGCGCCAGGGCGGAGAATGGACCATCAACGGGGAGACCTGGGAGGACGTGGCGGCATCCGGGTTCTCCCGGTGCTTCGCCAGCCCCCAGCCGTACTCCGTTGAGCAGTGGACCATCACGAACGAGTCAGGAGGCTGGTTCCACCCGGTGCACATTCACCTGATCGACGCCAAGATCATCGCCCGAAACACCAACGGCGGCAAGCCGTTCCCCTGGGAGGGCGGGCCAAAAGACGTCTTCTATGCGGGAGAGAACGAGTCCATCACCTTGCTGATGCAGTTCAACACCGGTGCCCACACCGGCGGGCGGTACATGGTGCACTGCCACAACCTGGTGCACGAAGATCACGACATGATGGTGCAGTTCTCGGTGGGGGATTGGCGAAACAACGACCCCGTCAGCTCGGACTATCCGGTCGTGGACACCACCCCCATGAATTCGTATCCGCCGGTGTATCGGCCGGGGTTTGCGGCGGGAACCTGAGATGAACAACGTCACCAAGATGGTTACGGCGGTGCTGATCGCGTTCGCACTGAGCGGATGCACCGCCGTGGCGACGCCTCCTACAACCACTCCCGTTTCGGCCGGACTGATCGGCTCCGCTGAGACGGGTACCGATGCGGGCAACGACCGACCTACCGTGACCTACGACGGGCTGATGGTTCGACGCCGGGTGGTGATCGCAATCCACTCGACTCCCGACGCCGATCTCGCCGCCCTCCGCATAGTGCTCGATAATGCGGCGAACGAGAGCCAGATAAACCTGTCCGACATCTCTCCCGACGTGCTCGACCCCGCCTCGCTCGAGCACCTGGTGCCGGAGCTGATCGTGGCCCTGCCGATGGGGGGTACCGTTGCCGAAGCCGGGGAACTGGTCAACCGTGCGTACTTCCAGGACCCGGTGGTTTCCGGGGTGGACCATTACCACGTCGCCGAGGTCTTGGTACACGATCTCCGGTTCGCGGTTCGGGCGACCAGCCCTGCCGCACTGGAGGAGTCCATCGCCCGGGAAGGCATTCTGTCGGACGCGCTCGGCAACTACACCACCACCCTCCGCGCCGGTGAGCTCGACGTGACCTACACCGGCCCGCTCCTCAGCGATGAACTTATTAAGTCGGTTCAAAACGGCATCGCGCGCGCGGCGCATACCAAGCTGGAAGCAGTCACCGTTTCCCCCCGCTCGACTGCAGGGGTCGGTGTGGACATGGCCAACGAGCCGGCGCCCGCGCCAGCAGCCACCGAAGCTGCTTCGGACCATAACCACGACGCCGCGCCCGACGACAGCGACGGACGCATCGGATCGGGCAACGGCAGTGACGACGTCACCGACGCTCCCGATGACAGCGACGGACGACCGGAAGGCAGCAACTCCGGCGTCGACGATACTGTCGACGACAGCGGAAGCTCGGGCCACGGGACAAATTCCGGCCCCGAGGCAGACGAGAACAGCGGCCAGGACGACTCCGATAGTGGCGACTCCGACTCCGACTCCGACTCCGGCAACGGCAACGGCAACGGCAACGGAAGCAACGACGGCTAGCGACGGGATACTCTCAGCCAGGGTATCGACTCAGACGAGTCGGTAGCCCGCTCCGCGTACCTCTTGGGGCGCCTGTCCCGCGCTGGATCCGCAGATCTCCCACATAAACAATCACCTTCTTGACCGGGCAGACCATTGTGGATGTTCATGCTCACCCTCGGATGGTCACGAACCGGCGAGCACGACGCCGCCGGCGACGCGCACCGCAATCTTTTCCAGCGGCGAGGGCGCGGGGCCATCAATCACCTCTCCGGTTGCCCCGTTGAAGCGTGACTGATGGCACGGGCAATCGAATTCGCCGCCCCCGGGTTTGACGACACAACCCTGGTGCGTGCAGATGGCGCTAAAGGCAATGACGCTACCGTCGGTCGGCTGAGAAACCAGAATCGGCTTCCCGTCCAGGGTGGCCGAAATGGAGCCGCCGACCGGGATGTCGGCAAGTTTGGCAAGCTCCTGGGGCGCGCTCCCGCCCGTGGGCGCCGTCGACGGGCCACCAGCCTCCAGCCCGGTGGACGATACGGTCGAGCAGCCGGCAAGCGCAGCAGCGGTGCCCGCGCTCCCGATCAAGATAACGGCGCGGCGGGAGAGATCGGCGGTCGGTGTCATGGTCGTCCTCGAATTCGGCGTAGTGAGTAGATGGGCAGTGCTCGTCATAACCACAAGACGGATCCTATGGCTGGTAACGGCAATATTGCACAGGGACGCCAAAATACGGCTTGGTCCTGCTCCTGAGTGAGGAGCTGGACCAAACCCTATCCCTCTAAAGCGGTCTGGTGGATCTTGTCACGCTATGAGGGAGGACTTGCAGAAACCTTGGGGTCTCGGGCCCATCGTTCGGGCCGGTCAGACCTTTCAGAACGTGTCCTGATTGAGGCACTGCCCGAGGTGCGCGGCGCCCTATTCGCCGATCAGCCGCAAGCCGTTGTACCAGCAGACGGCGCGCAGCCAGTCGTCGTCGAGCCGCGGTTCCCGGTCGCGCAGGCGTTCGAGGGACTCGAGCTGGTGGGCATACGGGTACGGAATGTTGGGAAAGTCGCTGCCGAGCACCACCCGGTCGGGCAGGTCGGCCAGCCGTGGAAGCAGGGCCGGGTCGAACGGTGCGAACTGCTCGAAGAAATCGGTGAAGACCATGGTGGTGTCCAGGTGCACCCACGGGTAGCGTTCGGCGAGATCGAGAAACTCGCCGTATTCCGGGGCGCCGAGATGGGCGACGACGGCTGTCAACAGCGGATGCCGCGCCAAAACTCCCGCAAGTTTGTCCGGCCCGGTGATCCCCGGCCGGGACACCGGCCCGCTGCCGACGTGGATCACGACCGGAATCCCGGCATCGGCGAGCAGCCCCCAGACCGGGTCGAGCACGGGCTCGCGCAGGTCGAATGCTCCGATCTGGGCGTGAATCTTGAACACCCGAGCGCCCCGATCGAGGGCGGACTGCACCTGCTCGAGCACGCCGTCCTCCGGATAGAACGTGGCGCTCGGCACGCAATCGGCATGCTCCGCTGCCAGTTCGAGGGAGAAATCGCTCAGGGAAGCCGCCATTCCCGGGCGATGCGCGTAGGACAGCGCGGTGAAGCGCCGCACGCCCAGGCGCCGCATCGTCGCCAGGCGCGAATCCTGATCGTCGCGGTAGTGGATCGGCCACTCGTGGCCGATCAGCGGTTCGATCTCGTCGAAGTGCGCCCAGACGCGCCGCAGCATTCGCTCTGGCAGAAAATGGGTGTGCAGGTCGACCAGTCCGGGCAGGCCGAGGCCTCGCCACCAAGCTGGTACCTCGTTGTCGGTCAGCATGATTGCTTCAGGGCGGGCATGACCTCGCGCTCGAACAGTTCGATGCCGGAACGGTCGTAGGCTGCCTCGGGAAAGTAGTGGATCGCATAGCCGAGGCCGCGCTTCTTCATGGCGGTCAAACGCTCAACGACCTGTTCCGGCGTGCCAACGCCCTGCGCCTTGCCGCTTCGATACTCGGCCATGAACTTCTCGGCTCCCTCGGTGCCGAGATAGGGGGCCACCCGGGCCTCGATCGCGTTCAGCCGTTCGGCAACTTCGGCCTCGGTCGCGCCGATCACGGTGTTGTAGTTCGCCGAGCGCACGATGCGCCCAAAGTCGGTTCCCTGAGCCACGCAGTGCTCGGCCAGGAGCGCGCTCTTCTGCGAAAAGCCGTCCGGTGAGCCGTCGAAGTTGGTGTAATCGGCGTACTGCGCGGCGATGCGGAGGGTCACTTTTTCGCCGCCGCCGGCGATCCAGATGGGAAGACCTCCGGCTTGCAACGGAAGCGGCCGAAAGATCGCGCCATCCATTTGATAGTGCACACCGTCGAGGGTCGCCGTGCCCGTGGTCCAGGCCTGCTTCATGATCTGCACACCCTCGTCGAGCCGAGCGAGGCGCTCGCCGGGGCCGGGAAACCCGTAGCCGTAGGCGCGCCACTCATGCTCATACCAGCCGGCCCCAATGCCCATCTCGATGCGGCCGCCGGAGATGATGTCAGCGGTCGAGGCGACCTTGGCCAGGTAGCCGGGGTTGCGATAGCTCATGCAGGTGCACATCTGCCCGAGGCGCACCCGTTTCGTGGTCGCAGCGAAAGCGGAGATGAGCGACCAGGCCTCGTGGGTGGCCTGCTCGCTCGGCACCGGAACGGTGTGAAAGTGGTCGTACACCCAGATCGACTCCCAGGCGCCCGCATCAGCGTGCGCGGCCAGGCCGCTCATGGTGGCCCACTGCGCCGCCGGTTCGATTCCGACCAGATCGTGTCGCCAGCCCTGGGGTACAAAGAGTCCAAATCGCATGGATTCAGCCTAGACGGGCCTGCTGGCCTGACCTGAAACGATACGATTTAGCCAGTGGTGCTTGCGCCGCCAGGGAACCTCGATATATACGACTCACGTGACAACGGATGGCGGTGGCAGTGCACGCGCTCGACTTCGCCGGCATCATGAGCGAGATTCTCACACTCGTCGGCCTCATCATCGGTGCAGTCCTCTATATCGTCGGGCTGTCTGTGCGCGGCATCAGTGGCCGCTGGACGCGCACGACCGCCGTGATCGCAGCGTGGGGAACAACAGCGTCGGGAACAGCGCAGGCGGGCCCGGCCACGGTCATCCGCTGGTTTGATAACGACGGCGATGTGCACGAGCGTTCAGCCGACACCCAGGAGACGCACCACCTGGCGCCCGGAGATGACGTACGCGTTTGGTTTCGCAATCGCCAGCCCGAGAAGTGCCGCACGCACGACCCCGACCTCGACGGCAAGGGTCTGCGCCTGATCGGCCTGGTGCTGCTCGGCATCGGTGTTCTCGCCGGTGTGGCCGGCATCGTGCTGATGTTCGTCTGAGGCCCACAAACGCGAATGGGCATTTCCCAGGCCTGCTATCTACGCCCAGGACGATCGTGTGCAGCAAAGCGGATACTGGCCCGAGATGCGCGCGCATTCTCGGTAGGCTGTGAAGGACTATACGGGGGACGCGTGATGGTGAGTGAATCATTGGGGGCGGGGGCGGCAATGCCTCGGTTCCTGTTGACCGCTGACGAGTTGCACCTCGTGCAGGACCACGTGCCCACCCTGCGGTTACCCCCGCGATTCCGTCAGGAATGGGCCAGCGATCGTGACCCGGCCGAGTCCGCGGAGCGGGCGCAGGCGGCGATTGCCGGTCTGGTCGCCAAAGGCCTGGTCACAGCGGAGGTCCCGCGCGACCCGATTCCCGCGAATCTGGGCGACTGGCTTCTTCCGTCGTTCATGGTTTTCCTGTCGCTGCACATGGCGCCGGCCTGGGTGTTCGAGGTGTCGGCGTGGACACGAGAGTCGACCCTCCTGCTCGTCGCCTCGGCGCGCGGCGGTTACGGCTCGCTGCTCGCGCGGGCACAGAACGTGGAGATCGCCGACGGTCGCGGAACGACCGGCGACCTGGCCGGCCTCGAGTTCGCAGTCGTGCCGTTTCCGGACCTTGCCGACAAGCTGGCCCTGGCCGTCCCTTCCGGTGGGGAGGCCGGCGACAATGGACCGTTCGTGACGATGTCCCTCACGGAGAGCCGTGGCGGCATCGAGGTTCTCCGCGCCCATGACCCGCTCCTGCTGGAGGAGCTGTCCCGCCGAGTCGGTGGTCCGGGTGCCGTGCAGGCACTCGCGGGTCTCGCTGGCGATCTCGACGCCGGTTTCGAGCTTCGGCTCTCGCGAGCGGATGGCATCCCCGTGCGAGTGCTCAACTATGTGCGCGGTGCCGCCGGCTGGCGAAGTGTGGAAGTGCGGCTTCCGGCAGGCGACGACGGCCTGCCGACGGCGGAACAGGTGGTCGACTCCGGAACCATCACGATTGCCGCCGTGACGTACGCCGCTATTCGGGCTGAAGTCGCCTCCCTCTGTGCAGAAATCACTGTTACGGAGATGGCCCATGAGTGACTTCACGGTCAGCGGCGGTACCAATACCTCGCCCCTCGTCGCGACCTTCGAGGACATGCGTACATTCTCGACGGAGCTCGGGCAGGTGCAGGACTATCTCGCAACCGAGAGTCTGCAGATCGCGGCCGTGGCCGCCGGCGGTGACCTGCTCGAATCGGCGATACTCTCGCCCGCCACCTTCGCGGATGCTGAGACCAAGATCCTGCAGGCCGCAGCCGTGTACCTCCTGCAGACGGCCAGGGTCGCGGTGCTGCACCTCTTCATCGACGGCGCCATCGTCACCTATGAGACGGTGGAATCCGCGCTGGCCACGGCCGCAGACGGCCTCTACTTTGTGGGCGGTTTCGCGGTTGGCGTCGTGGTCGTCACCGGGGCGACGGTCGTGGCGGGTGGGGTAGCGCTCTACGCGGCCGGCGTCGAAATGGGCTATCAGCTCACCGAGGTGGCGGACTCGACCGGGGCCGCCGTGGATGCGATCGGCGACCAGGTGCAGAAGAACCCGTGGCTGCTCGCTACCGTGATGGTGCCGGGCGGTGCGGGTGCGCTCATCACCTCTGGAGCGAATGCTTTTGCGTCTGCCTACTCACCAACGGATGCCGCGACCGCCGCCAACCAGCGGCTCGCGGACGAGTTCGCGGCCTTGCTCGCGAGCGCCCCTGATCTGGAAGCGATCCAGGCCTGGGCTGGCGAGCACACCGACCTCGTGCAGACGATCATCAATTTTGCTCCCGGGTTCCTTGCCGGAGCTACCTATACCCTCGGCCCGCTGGCCATCGTCGGAACGACTTCCCTGACCGGCGCACCGTGGCCGCCCCTCAACTACGACCAGCTCGTTGAGGGCATCATCGCCGGCGGCGGCCGCTTCGGCGCCTTCGACGACGCGACCGGCGAGCCGACAGTGGCTCCCATTTCATTCACCGACTCCGACGGGTTTCCGATAATCCAGATCGTGCCGTCAGACCTGAAGTCGCTGTTCGAGGGAGCCGACGAGATCGACACGAACGGGGACGCTCCAGCTGGCTCGCCCGAAGGTACTCCGGATGACTTCTCTGACATTCGGCTTGTGGAGCGTGTTGGACCCGACGGCGTGCACCACTGGATTGTCCAGATCCCCAGCACGCAGAACTGGGGGCTGGCCCCCGGCACCGCCACGAACGATTTGCCGAGCGACCTGGCGTCCATGGCGCAGCATCAAACCGTGCTCATGGCGGCCGTCAAGGAAGCCATGGAGCAGGCGGGTGTGAAAGCCCACGATCCGGTCATGCTCGCCGGTTTCAGCCTCGGCGGAATCACCGCGGGCCTGATGAGCTCCGACCCCTGGATGAACCAGCACTACAACATCACGAATGTCGTCACCGCCGGAGCGTCGATCGGCAACTTCGACATTCCCTCCGGAGTCAACGTGCTCTCCTTCGAACACACGGGGGACCTGGTCCCGGCAGGAGACGGGTCAGACAACTCCGCAACGACCAATCAGGTCACCGTGCACGCTGACCCCCCGGGGATGGGCGACCATACGGAACCGCACGATGCTGCCAAGTACGCGGTGACTGCGGGAGAGTTCCAAGGTTCGGGCAATCCGAATGCCGACACGTTCACGGGGTCTGCGAAGGATTTTTTTATCGGCGACGACGTGACCGTGCATGACTACGCAGCAACTCGATGAGGACCCCAGTATGAGTATCCGAAACCGTTTGATTGGCGCCACGATCGCCGTCGTGGCTACGGCAGTTGTGCTCAGCGGTTGCTCGAGCCCAACGTTCGCCCCCTTCAGCTCCACATCCACCGCTACGCCGGTTCCGTCGGGCACAGCCGCCGGGATCAGCCGTGATGAAGCCGTCGCATTCCTGAATGCCGTTCCCGGTCTGCGCGACGCCACGGTTCGAAGCTCAACCTCGGGCTTGTCCACGTCGATGATCATCGAGGTCTACGTCGATGATGACGCCGCGGCGACGGCACCCGGGGTTCTCGACTACGTTCTGCGGCTCGGTTGGGCGACGGCCTTGGACCGTCAGCCCTCGAGCCTGAGATTGATCGTGTACAACCACGGTCGAACCGTCGACCTGCAAGCCGAGGCGAACGTGCTCGCTGGGGTCGAGTACCCCATGTTTCAAAAATACAGCGTTTATTTCGATGGTCCGGAGTATTTGGGTGCCTGGCCGGGCGCCGTTCCCACCCTGTCGGTCGGCTGAGTTCGAGCAGGGCGTTGGCACCCGGCAGGGCGGAGACCGAAGCCCGACGACTGGCCTAGCGCCGAGCACCGCCCAGGGTGCACTGCACGTCGAGCCACTCCCTGGCACCGTCAACCGGCCGGTTCGGAACGGCCCGAACGATGTCCTCGGCGCGGGCTACGGTCTGCGGCGCGACGTCAACGCCGAACACTTGCAAAACGGAAACCTTGACGTTTTTCACCTGGTCGGGAATGGACGCGAGCACCGTCATGAAGCCGGTGACGGCATTCTCGGCGACATCCTGCACCACCTTCACGACGTTGCCGACGATCGAGCGTGCCTCGTCGAGCCGCTCACCCGCCCACACCTGGGCTTGGTGGATGAGCGCCTTGACCTCATCGACGGACCTCGCGTGGTTCGACAGGGCATCCGCTGCTGTGTCAAGTGCGGCAGCCGACCGACCGAGAGCATCGGCCGTGGCGCCGATTTCGGCGCGGAACGCTGTTGCGGCAACGGAGTTCCAGTTCATCGACTCGGCACGGGCCTTGATCGCCAGCGCGCGGGCACGCACATCGTCGCCCCGGGCTCGCAGGCGCGCCGAGTCAGACCTGACGACGGACATGTCTCCGTACATTCGTTCCTCCAAACAATGGCAGCCGCCGCGAATCGCCGGCTGCCAGACATCGAGAGGTTAGCGGGAGAGGCGTGCGGCGAGCTGCGCGTCGACCTCGGACAGCGTGGTGGCCGTGGTGCGCAGGTAGTTGGAGAGGCCGTCGAGCCCGTTGATCGTGGCGCGGGCACCGTTCGTGAACTGCTCATAGGACGCGTTGAATGCGCCGGAAGATTTATCGGTGACGAAACCGGAGCTCACGAGAGAGCCGATCAAGCTCTGCAACTCGGCGAGCTTGGTGTTGATAGCGTCGCGGCCCGACACAAGGCGGTCAGCAGATGAGTTAAGTTCCTGGTACGAGACGTTCATGTTAGCCATTTGACACTCCCCCATAAGAGCTGCATTGTGCAGTGGGGCCAACGCTACCAGCCGGGGCGCCTCGTCGCTGGACGGCGCTCGTGTGCGCGGTCGCCTTGGGTGCGGTGGCCCTGAGCCGGTGCGCCGGACTCTGCGGGGGCAGTCGGCGGAAGTACAGAGATTGGCCACAGCCTCGGCTCGTGGCCGGGGGACGTGCCCGAGCTCGCCGATGGCGTGATCGTCGCCGACTGACCCCGCCACTACTCGGGCAAGGCCACCTGCAGTTTCGTCGCCCGGCCCGCCTCGACGAGGTAGCCGCGCCCTTCCGGAAAATCTGCCCGATTACCGCGCGGAAAGGCAACCCGGAACAGGGCGATGCCGTCGCCCTCATCGGGCTGCAGCACAATCCCCACGCGGGCGGTTTTGAGCTCGGAGTGAATCTGCCAGGCGGATGGCCCGGTCGCCAGGTCGGTCTCGACCACGATCAACACGTTGGCTTTTCGCGCCGCTTTGATGAGCGATGCGACGACGGGCTCGGCGGTCGATCCCTCGAAATCACCCGCGGTTTCGACGACGATCAAGCCGGGCGCGCCGCCGGTCGGCCAGGTTCCGGTGCCATCCCGCAGCACGGTACCGAGGTCGCGCGCGAGCGTCTCGGCTTCGGTGATCCCGAGGGCGCGGGCTCCCCACGGGCGGAATTCGGCCAGCTCGCTCGCCGGTCGCGGGCTGATCAGCACGGTATTGACGCCCGGCAGCGCGCCGACAAAACTGCGCACAAGAGTCTTGATCGTGGTGGTCTTGCCGCTCCGAAACGGGCCGGTGACCACGACCAGTCCTTCCGGCGCGATGCCGACCGGCAGCAGGTCGGCATCCGCTACCCCAATCGCCGCCCGGCTGCCGTGCACGCCGAGTTGCGACAGCAGAATGCGCTCGGCCAGGCGCTCGATCGAGGGTGCCGCGGCGACACCGCTTTGACGCAGCCGATCCCCGAGCTGCTGGGCCGCCACCGACTGCTCGCCGAGGCTTGACGAACCGCCGAGCACCGCAATCTGCACCTCATCGCCGTCGATGACGGCGCGTCCGGCCGGTGCGTCTTCGAGAATGTCCGCGGGCACTCCGAGAATGCCATAATCGCTCGACGAAGCCAGGCGCAGCACGATGTTCTGCTGAATATTGGCGTTGAGCGCCGTGGGGATCACCCCGGAGCGATCCGCGCTCAGAATAAAGTGGATGCCCACCTGCCGTCCCACACTCATCAGCTGGGCGAGCGCGGCAAACGTCGTGTCGCCGCTTCGAAACTCGTAGCTGCTGCGAAAGTTCGCCATGCCGTCGATGACGACGAAGATGCGTGGTTCCGCGACGTCGCCGCTCACCTGTCGGTAGTCGGACAGGGTAGACGCCGGCAGTGCGGAGTAGCGGACCGCGCGTTCGGTTGCGGTGGCGACGAGTTGCCGCATCAGGCGTTCGACCCGTTCGCTGTCCTCGCCCGAAATTATGCCGCCAACGGTGGGCAGCGCGGCGAGCATGCTCAGGGCGCCCCCGGCGCAGTCGATCGCGTAGATGTGCACGGGGTACCGCTCGGATTCGCGCGAGGCCGACAGCAGCAGCGTTCGCAGCGCGGTGCTCTTGCCTGAGCCGCTGGTGCCGAGAACGGCCAGGTTTCCCTGATTGTCCGGGTCGAACCGAAACGAACTCTGCCGCTGCTGGCTGGGTTCGTCCTGCATGCCGAGTGCGATCGACGGCCCATCAGCGGATGCGATCTGCGCCAAATCCAGCACCGCCTCCAGTGGCGAGAGCCAGGGTTTGCGCGGCGTTGCCAACCCGAGCGTTGCTCCGGCCGTGCGAATGGAATTCAACATGTTTTCAATGTCGCGAGGTGCTTCCCGGCGAGTGGGCGGTGCTGCCAGGTCGATGGACCAGGTCTGACCGACCTCGAACGGAAAGTCGGCAATGTCGATATCGGGGAGTTTTGCCGTGCCCTTGCTGCGGCCGCCGAGATAAGCGGTCTGAAAATGAATGAGCTTGCCAGGGCCGAGCTTTGCCGCACCGCGGCCCGGTGCCGCCGGGTCGAACCCGGCGGCGTCCTTGCCGCCGATCACGTCCTGGCTGTCCGACTCGTCGGCGACGCGGAGGGCGATCCTCAGGTTGGTGTTGGCGCGCAGGTTGTCCTTGATCACGCCGGCCGGCCGCTGGGTGGCCATGATCAGGTGCAGCCCGAGGGAGCGCCCGCGTTGGGCCACGTCCACGATTCCGTCGACGAATTCCGGAACTTCACCGACCAGCGCGGCGAACTCGTCGATGACGATGATCAGCGACGGCGGGGCGTCCGCGTCGCCACGCTTCTCCAGGCTCACGAGATCCTTGGCGCCCTTCTCGTTGAGCAGGGTCTCCCGGTAATGCAACTCCGCTCGCAGCGAGGTGAGTGCTCTGCGTACCAGGTGGGTGTTCAGATCGGTAACGAGGCCCACGGTGTGCGGCAGCTGGGTGCATTCTGCGAACGCAGCGCCACCCTTGTAGTCGATCAGCAGAAAAGTCACGCGATCCGGGCTGTGTTCGCTCGCCATGCTCATGATCCAGGTTTGCAGAAACTCGCTTTTGCCCGACCCTGTCGTGCCGCCCACGAGGGCGTGCGGACCGTGCTCGCGCAGGTCCAGCCGCAGCACGCCGGTGGCGCCCTGGCCGACGATGCCGCTGAGTGTGCCGGCTTCGGTCGGTGGGTGGTCGCGCCAGCGCGCGGTAATGCTGTCGCTGCGTTCCCACAACGCGGCGACGGCCTCCGGCGACGAGATCACATTCTCGGTGCGCAGTTCCTGGTAGGGCACCGACGTGGGCAGGTCGCTCTCATCGAGAACTCGTGCGCCACTGTCGGTGACCGACGAGATCAGTCGGGCGGCCACGGCGGCATCCTGGCCCGAAATAGCCTCGAGCGGGCTGACGTCGGCCCGGGTGCCGGTGCGCACGAATCCGACCACCCCGATTCCGTCGGGCTGAACCTCAATATAGGTGCGGCAGGCGGCGGGAAGGTCGGAGACCGTGGCAGCGTGCCAGAGCAGGTGCACGCCCACATCGGGGCCGTCCTCGGCCAGTGCGACGAGCCGTCCACGATCCACCTGGCTGTCGCTCGTGACGATAACGATGACGACCGGGGTGACCGGCAGGGCCTGCACCGCCTGTCCGTGCAGTTCATCGATGTCGGCGTCTTCGCGCAGATGAGAACGGATGCCCGCCCTGCCCGGTCGCGCGGCCCGGCGTTCAGCCACGAGCTCTTCGAGCTGGGCGAGCAGGTGGCCGCTCGAGGCCGGATCGGCCGCGAGATGACTCGTCGTGAGTGGGCTGTAGACCGAGCCGATGTGCGGCATCCACTTGAGCCATTGCCATTCGTACTGGTTGTCCGGGTTGGCGAAGCAGGTCAGCACCAGGTCGGCCGGCGAGTGCAGGCCACACAGCTGCACAATGATGGAACGCAGCACGCCTTCAGACCAGAGCTCACTGCCGGAGACCCCGATGCTGCCGGCCCGGGCGAAGGTCTCGAGCACCGGCACCCGCGGCACGGTCAGGTTGGCGTCGTTGATCTCGTCGAGCTCGGTCCAAAAGCGCTCGTCCGAGTCATTGCGGCTGGGCACATCCACGGTGATACGACTCGATTGGGTACCGAGACCGAGCCGCACTTCCAGAAATGTCTGGTGTTCTGGGCGACGCGTCCACAGCACGGCATTGCGTGCCACCATGGCCTCGTAAATCTCGGCGGTGCTCGGTGATTCCGCGTTGCGAATCAACACTTCGCGCTCGCGCTGGGTGACGAGTTTGGCTTTCAGCGCCACAATCGCTGCGTCAAACTGCGCCGTCTGGTCTTTCTTCCTGCGATGGTTGGTGATCTTGGTGTCGACCCAGGTGCCGATCATGATCAGGGGGGACAGCGCGATGAAGACGAGGCTGAGCGGTGATCGGGTGACCGCGAACAGAACACCGCCCATGACGAGCGGGGCGATCACGGCGAGAATCGGAAATTTCTGCGGTTCCAGGCGCTGAGGTGGTACCGGCGCGGCAAGCTTCTGGGCGACAAAACGCACGTCAACGCGCGGTGAGCGTGCAAATTCGACCACGGCTTCCGGTCGGGCCGATGGCGCCAGGCCTCGAAAGCTCGGCTCCAGGGCGACGGCGAGAACCGTGTCGCCCATCGAGATGACGTTCGCTGCGGTCACCGTGCCCGACCCGGCCCGACGCTCGTCGATATAGACGCCGTTGCCCGAATCAAGATCGGTGACGGTGATGGTCGTGCCGATGTCGATCGTGGCGTGCGTGCGAGAGACCGTCTCGTCGATCAACTGGATTCGACAGCCGCGGCCACGTCCCACGACGTTGCGTCCGGCTACGAGGGCGAACTGCGAGCCGGCTTGCGGGCCGCGCAGGATCGACGCGGTGGCAGCACGCTGGTACAGGAAGGTGTCGCTCGGATCGGCCTCGCTGGGCTGGATCGGTTCCACCCAGCAGCCCGAGCTGAGACCGGCATCGCTCACCGTCGCCAAGGGATCGAGCACGTGCAGCACCGGGTTGTTGGGGTACCGCACGCGCAGGGTGAGTGGGGCGCTGTTGCGCCGGGCTGCGTCGTCGTTCGGGGAGATTCCGGGCTGGCCGAGTACCAGATTTCGGGCGACTTCGCCGATCGTCGCCATCACATCGGCAGTGACGAGCACGTCGGTGTCGCCGTCCGGCAGTCTGCCAACGGTCAGCTTCAGTTTCACTGTGTCCCCCACGTTGAGCCGTCAGTAGGCTCACAGCGAGGTTATCGGAGATTGCCTCGCGCTGGTCGGCTGCCGGTCAGGCCGGCGAAACGGATGCCGCGCGCGGCTTGGCCCATCCGCTCGCCACCGCGGTCACCGCGATGGTCACGAGCGCGCCCAGCAGCAGGGCCGCTGCCTCCCCGGGGGCGAGCACGCGCAACTGGGTGCCGATCGTTGCCGCTGCGATCGGAATGCCGAGCTGGGCCGCCGAGAGCAGACCGAACGACAGGGGGAGTCCGAGCACGCGGGTGGTCGCGTGGGTGAGCAGGGTGGCGACACCGAGCACGAGGCCGAGCACGATCATCTCTGGGTGGTCCGCGAGGTCGCGCAGCGCGAGCGAGGCGCCGAGCCAGACGAAGAACAGCGGCCCGAAGAATCCGTCGGCGAGGGCGAACAGCTGGCGGGCCAGGCGGCGCGGTTCGCCGACCGCAGCGACGGCGAGGCCGAAAGCGAAGCCGGCGAGCATGACCGAGACGTGGCTGAACACGGCCACGGCCGACAGGGCGAACAGAATGGCCAGTTGGATGCGCAGCTCGAGGGCGAACTTGCGATTGGCCGACAGCTTGTGCAGCTTTACGCGAGAGCCGTTGCGTTCCAGCCTGGCCAACACAGAGTAGATGACCACGGCCAGAAGCGCGACAGCGGCAGCGCCGAGGGCGGCGCGGCCGGCATTGGGCGGGTCGATGGCCAGCGGCAGGGCCACGATCGCTGCGATGTCGGCGATCGCGACCTGCGCGGTCAGCTCGAGCATCGATCGGCCGCGCAGCCCCAGCGAGTGAATGAGCGGCAGCACGAGCGCGGCGGACGAGGAGGCGAGCAACACTATATAAAGGGGTGCATGCTGGGTTCCGAAGACTATCGCGATCGCCACGCCGAGGGCGGTCGCCGAGACGGTCACGAGAATTGCCCTTACCAGGCCGGTCGCGAGGGCGGCGCGAATCGCCCCGGCGCGAACCGGCACGTGCGTGCCGGCCACGAACATGATCAACGCGAATCCGACATCCGCTAGAAGAGTCAGCGTGGGGTCGGTCGCGTCGATGAGGCCGAAACCCGTGCGGCCGACGATCACGCCGGCGGCGAGCTGGCCGATCACGACGGGAATGTTCCAGCGGCGCGGTGTAGCCAAAAGCGGCCCGAGCAGGGCGATCACGGAGATGATCGCGAGGGTTCGAAAGTCCATACGCACCTTCCCCCGGTCTGCCGCAATCGCGCGCTGCATCGAGCGTAGTCCCGCCAGGCCGCCGCAGGCGGCATGATGGGAGTATGAGTCGAACCGTCGCCGGAGCCCGCGTGCTGATTACCGGAGCAGCCATGGGAATGGGCCGCCTGTATGCCGAGCGCGCTGTCGCCGAGGGGGCGAAAACGGTCATTCTCTGGGATCGCGACGGTGCCGCGCTCGCGGCGACCACCGCCATCCTGAACGATCGGTCTAACGGGCGCACGACGATCGCGCCCTACGTTGTCGATATCGCCGATCTGGGGGCCATCGCGCAGACGGCGCAGCGGGTGCGCACCGAGGTCGGCGACCCCGACGTGGTCATCAACAACGCCGGAATCGTGCGCGGCAAGTATTTCTGGGAGCACGACAACGGCGCGGACACCCGCCCGACGATGCAGATCAATGCGCTCGCGCCCATGTACATCGCCCGCGAGTTTCTGCCGGCGATGATTGCGAGCGGATACCGCGAATCACGCATCGTAAACATCGCGTCGGCCGCTGGCACCCTCAGCACCCCCCGTATGAGTGTCTATGCCGCCTCGAAAGCGGCCCTGATCGGCTGGAGCGATTCGCTGCGCCTCGAACTGGTGCAGCAGGGCCACGGGCAGGTCAAGGTGACCACGGTGTGCCCGAGCTACATCGACACCGGCATGTTCACGGGGGCTCGCGGGCCGTTGCTCACCCCACTGATGACGCCGGAATACGTGGTGGATCGGGTCTGGCGGGCGATGCTCGCCGGCAAGCCGCAGCTGTTACTGCCGTGGACGGTGAACCTGTCGAAGGTGCTCCGCGGCGTGTTGCCGCTGACCGCGTGGGACGCCGTCGCCGGCCGTGTTTTCGGCGTTTACCGGTCAATGGATCGCTGGGTCGGCCGCGGATAACGTTCTGCGGCACCGCCGGGGTGACAGAATCAAGGCAGACAAGCGCTCGTGGCGGGCCGACCGGTTCGCGGCCAGCACACCATCTGCGTCGCATCAGCGTTGACGTGAGCCGAAACAATCGGGGACACCATCACTACCACGCACCATCACCACACGCCGGATTCTCTGCTCAAAGTCCTTGGAAATCGAGATGCGCTCGCTCTCGGCTTCGGAGCCATGATCGGCTTCGGCTGGGTCGTGCTGACCGGCGGCTGGATCAACGACGCCGGCACGCTGGGTGCCGTCACGGCCATGATCGCCGGCGGCATCATCATGGGCATCGTCGGCCTCACCTACGCCGAGCTGACCGCGGCCATGCCCAAGGCCGGCGGCGAACACAATTTTTTGCTGCGAGCCATGGGGCCGCGCTGGTCGTTCGTCGGATCCTGGGCAATCACCGGCGGCTACGTCACCATCGTGGCGTTCGAAGCCGTGGCACTGCCACGCACGGCCGGGTACCTCTTTCCCGACCTGAGTCAGATTCCGCTCTGGCAGATCGCGGGCGAGCAGGTGTATTTGACCTGGGCGCTGGTGGGAGCGGTGGCCGCCGTCGTGATCACGGGCATCAATATCCGTGGTGTGAAACTGGCCGGTGTCGTGCAGACCTTCGTCGTATTGTTCCTGCTGATCGTCGGCGCGATGCTCGTGCTCGGGTCGTTCACCGGTGGTTCGACCGTGCACATGGAACCGTTCTTCACCAATGGCATGGGCGGATTCTTCGCCGTGCTCGTCGTGGTGCCGTTTCTCTTCGTGGGTTTCGATGTCATTCCGCAGTCGGCCGAAGAGGTCAATGTGGCGCCGCGACAGATCGGCAAGCTTGTCGTCGTCGCCGTGATTCTTGCGACCATCTGGTACGTCATGATCGTGCTCACCACCTCGTCGTCGATGCCGGCTGCCGCCATCGGCCAGGCCGATATCGCCACAGCGGATGCCATGGGCGCCTTGTTCGGCAGCGATGTCATGGCGAAGGTGCTCATCGCCGGCGGAATCGCCGGAATTCTCACCTCGTGGAACTCCCTGCTGCTCGGCGCTTCACGCCTGATGTTCTCCATGGCGCGTTCGGGCATGCTGCCGGCCTGGTTTGGCAGGCTGCACCCCAAGTTTCGTACCCCCACCAACGCGCTCTACTTCATCGGTGCCCTGTCGTTTGTGGCGCCGTTCTTCGGCACGCAGATGCTCGGCTGGCTCGTGGATTCCGGTGCCCCGAGCATCGTCATGGCCTACATTCTGGTGGCCGTCGCCTTCGTGGTGCTGCGCCGCCGCGAACCGAAAATGAACCGCCCGCTGCGCGTGGGCGGCAAGGGTAATGGCGGAGTCGTGATCGGCGTCGCCGCTGCCGCCCTGTGCCTGGGCCTGCTCAGCCTGTATATGCCCGGGATGCCGGCGGCGCTGTCGTTCGAGCCTTGGGTGTTATTCGGGCTGTGGTGGGTCGGCGGCGTCTTCTTCTACCTGCGCATTCCGGCCGGAATCGCGCCCGGTCACGATGCCGAGGAGCGCCTGCTGGAGCGCCTGGGCGCGCGCCGCTCCTGACTCGGGTCGCCCGGTTCGGGTGTGGGAGAACCGGGCAGCGGTTTGTTTCTGCCCGGAGCAGGAGAGGAAGAGGGATCAGAGACTGTTGGTCGCGAGCCAGCTGATCAGTACGCGCTGAAACTCCAGCGGATGCTCGACGCTCGGCAGGTGCGCGGTGTCGCGGAACGTGCATCCGCTGGCCTGCGGCAACATCTCCAACAAGAACTCGTACTGCGCCAGCGATGACGTGACGTCGAGCTCACCCACAGTGATCAGCGCGGGAACGTCGATGTCACTCACCCGGTCGAGCGCCGGCGGCTCCAACGGAATCAGGATCGGCGCTTCCGTGGCGTGGATGACGTTGCGCAGATTCAGCTCCTGCGCGAGGGCCAGAAAAGCGGGATCTACGTCGGCCGCCTTGCGCGTGGGTCCAACCGCCCACAGCGCAACCTCGAGCCGCGCCAGCCGCGGCCACTGGCGGGCTTCGAAGGCCGCATCCAGCTTGTCGAACAGGGCGTCTTCCTTCTCGGTGAGTTCCACATCGGGAAACCCGCTGGGCCCTGACCCGATCGTCACGAGGCCGGCGACTCGCTCGGGCCTCGCCACGGCGAGGTCGATCGCGATCGTGCCTCCGCGTGAGCAGCCGATCAGGGTGGCGCGAGCGACGCCGAGATGATCGAGCAGCGCCGTGGCATCCGCTCGGTTGGAGAATTCCACATTCTGGGTCGTGGTCTGACCGAAACCACGGGTGTCGAAGCGGATGACGTAGTGGTGCGCTGCGAGGGCGGCTACCTGCGGATCCCACATTCGCAGGGTCGCGATGCCCGCGTGAATCAGCAGCAGGGCTGGCGAGGCGGGGTCTCCCTCAGTCTCGTAGTAGAGGGAAGCGCCAGGAACGTCGAGTCGGGGCATGCTTGGATCGTAGCAACGTCGATCGCACGACCGAAAGGGCCGCGCGGGAGATCAGCTGAGTGAACCCGTAGGCTCAACTAAATGGGCGGTGTTTTGGTCGGGTTTTCGATTATCGGATTTGTGATCCTGATCGGGTACTTCGTCGAACGATTCAGTCTGGTCGGGGCGGGCGCCGGCCGGGTGCTCAACCGCATGGCGTACTTCGTCGCGACCCCCGCACTGCTGTTCACCGTGCTCTCGCACGCTGACGTCTCGGTGCTGTTCTCCGAGTTTCTGGCCGCCATCGTCTGCACGGTCCTCGTGGGCGCTTTGCTCTACGTGGTGGCGTCCCGCTTGTTCTTTCGCACTCCGTTGGCCGAGACGGTGCTGGGTGCGTCGAGCGCGACCTATATCAATGTCAACAACATCGGATTGCCGGTGGCAATCTATGTGCTCGGCAGTGCCCAGTATGTGGCGCCAGTGGTGCTGCTGCAGCTGGTGATTCTGGCCCCTACCATTCTGGCGATTCTCGACCTGGCCACCCACGGCCGGGCATCCCTGCGATCGATCCTCACCCAACCGTTTCGCAATCCGATGATTCTCGCCTCACTCGCCGGTGTGGTCGTTGCGGTGTCCGGCATCACCCTGCCGGACCCGGTACTGGCACCGTTCGAGCTCATCGGCGGAGCAGCCATTCCCATGGTTTTGCTCTCGTTCGGCATGTCCCTACACGGCCAGCGCCTGCTGCAGGCAGGCACCGGCCGCAAACAGGTCGTCGTGGCCACGGTGATCAAGGTCGTACTGGCACCGATCATCGCGTACCTGTTCGGTCATTTCGTGTTCGACCTCGACGGCGCCCAGCTGTTCGCGGTCGTCGCCGTGTCGGCCCTGCCGACCGCGCAGAACATTTTCAACTTCGCCTCGCGTTACGACCGGGCGATCGTCGTCACCCGCGACACCGTGTTACTCACGACGATCCTCTCAATGCCGGCCTTGATCGTCGTCGCGGCCCTGCTGGCGTGACTGCGCTTTAGCGCGACTGGTCCACAACGGGATTCTGCAGAACACCGATCCCCGGGATGCGACACTCCGCGACATCCCCCGGCCGAACCTGCACCGCACCGGGCGTTCCGGTCGAAATGATATCGCCGGGATAGAGCGGCATGACCTTGCTGTGAAAGCTGATGAGGAAAGCCGGGTCGTAGCGCATGTTTGAAACGGTGTTACTGCGATGAACCTCTCCGTTGATGACCGTTGACACCGTGACGTCGGCCAAAGAGTCGTAGGACTCAAACACTTCTGACAACGGAACGATGCTCGGCCCGAAGGAGAAGAACCCGGGAAAGTTCTTCGACCGCGTCAGAAACCGGGGATTTCTCTGCAGGATATCTTCGGCCGTCTGGTCGAGGAGCGGAACCACGCCGGCCACATAGCCCAACGCATCGTCCGGTTCAACGTCGCGGCAGTATCGTCCGATCACGATGCCCAGTTCGGCCTCAGCGGTGGTGCGGATGCTTTGCCAGGGGATCGGGATGTTCTCGCCCGGACCGATGATGGTGTGGTCGCCCTTGATGAACGAGGCTGGCTCGTCGGGCACGCCCTCGGCGAGATCCGACGCATGTTCCACATAGTTCAATCCGATGCCCCACAACATGCGGGGGTGCCGATACGGCGCACCGAACGTCACGGAATCCGTCGGGCGAAAGACCGAAGCGTCAGCGGCGAGAGCTGCCGCCTCGATCGCATCCGCTGTGCCCGCAGTCAGGACCTCAAGCACGTCGCCCGTGAAGCCCGGCAGGAGATCGCGAATCAGCGCTACTCCGCGGTCAGGAAGGAGGACGGCGGCGATTTCAAACGAACCGTCACGAACAGTACAGAGACGCATGGGCAGCCTTTCACGTAGCGCGAAATGTGGTCTACAGGGTGAAGCGGAGGGCGACCAACACGCTTGGTCACCCCGCGGATCAGGCCGTGGTGCTGTGTGAGACTGCCGGTTCGGCTGTCTCGGCGGCCCGACGCCGACGCCCGATCAGGTGCACGACGATTCCCAGCACGATCATGCCGACCCCGATGGCCATGGGGAGGAGGGACAGGGTGACGAGCGGCAAGGCACCGCCACCGATCAGGAGCCGCTCCGGCAACTTCGCCGGGCCCCAGAGCCAGCCGCCGGTTGCGACAGCGAGAGCGGCGACAGCCAGCACGGAAGTCACAGTCGCCAGCACGATTGACCAGACCCCACCCTGCAGGAGCAGGCCGCTCCCGGCCTCGGACAGCACGAATACGAATGGCACCAGGAAGGCCGTGAGGGTGTACTTCCAGGTCAGCCACATCGTCGTGATGGGTTTGCCACCGGTAATAGCGGATGCTGCGAACGGCGACAGCGCCGTCGGCGGGGACACCTCGCTGAGCACCGAGTAGTAGAAGATGAACATTGCCGCGGCGAATGCCGGCACACCGACGTCCTGCAGGGCTGGACCGATGATGACCCAGGAGATGATGAAGCTCGCCGTGACCGGAACGGCCAGGCCGAGCAGGGTGACCGCGACAGCGGAGAGGATGGCCGTCAGCAGCAGGTTGCCGCCGGCGGCGGACACGATGATGCCCGCCAGCTTCAGCCCGAGGCCGGTGAGAGTGAGCACGCCGACGATGAGGCCGGCCGCGGCCATCACGGGGATGATCGACATGGCGCCGGCGGCTCCCGTGGCCAAGGCGTCCCAGATTCGACGTGGCGTCATCCACGACGAGCGATCAAAGAAGCTCAGCACGAGGGCAAGCACCGTGGCGTAGACAACGGCGCGGAACGGCGTCATTCCGAACGACATGAACACCACGATCGCAGCGAGCGAACTGAAGTGATAGCCGAATCGCAGCAGGAGCTTGCCGATCGGCTTCACCTCCATCTTCACGTCGGTCGTCTTGAAGCGGCGCGAGTCCATTTCAATGGAGAGGATGAGTCCGAAGTAGTACAGGATCGTCGGAATGATGGCCCAGATCAGCACCTGCAGGTAGGAGACGCCGAGCAGAGCAGCGATGATGAAGGCCGCAGCACCCATCATCGGCGGAGCCATGATCGCGCCGATACCGGCAGCCGCGAGTAGGGCGCCGCCGTGCTCGCGCGGGTAGCCGGCACGGCGCAGCAGTGGCCAGGAGATTCCACCGAGGGTCACCGTGGTGGCAACGCCGGAACCGGAAACTGTGCCAAGCAGGAAGCCGGCCAGGGTGACAGTGCGACCAGGGCCTGCGGCAGATCGTCCGAAAGCCGCGAACGAAAGATCGATGAAAAATTTGCTCGCCCCGGAACCGGTCAGGACGGCGCCGTACAGGGTGAACAGAATGACGAAGGTGGCCGCCACATTGGTGGGAACGCCGAACAATCCCTGGGTGCCCATAATGTTGTGACCGACGAGGCGGGACCAGTCGAACGATGAGGTGCCGAACACGCCCGGAATATAGGAACCCCAGTGGGCGTAGGCGAAGAAGACGATGACGGCAATGGGGATCATCAGACCCACGGTGCGGCGCGCGGCTTCGAGAGTCACCAGAATGGCGAGCGTGCCCATGATGACGTCGAGGTCGGTGGGAATGATCGCCCGACGAAAGAATGCGTCCCAGTCGGAGATGATGTACGCAAAGGGCACAACCGCGACCACGGCGAGTAACCAGTCCGCGATGCGGGGGTTGTCTTTCGCGCCCGGGGCCTTGGCCTTGTTCTTGCTGCCCCAACCCCGGTAGGCGAGAAAGGTGGCCGACAGGGCGAGCATCAGGAATGCGGGGAGGTAGAACTGCGAGGCCATCGGGTTGAAAACCCAGTACAGACCGAACAGGGAAAGAGCGACCCCCATGATCTTGACCACGAGCTGGGGAATACCGCTGAGCTTGCGCGCGGGTATTTCAGCATCGAACTCCGCGAGTAGCGCTTCCTCATCGATTTTGGGATCGGCCTCGTCGAGCAGGTCCGATGCGGTGCCGCCCCGTGCGCTCGGCGGTGATTTGGTGTTGACGGCTGCGCTGCGGCCCGTTTCCTGGGTCATGGTGTCTCCTCGATCTCAAGTACTAGGTAGGGGGCGGCATCGTCGACAAGCTGCCAGAGTGCGTAGGGCGACGACCCGGGAATGTGAATGGTTCGTTCGCCGAGGTCGGTTGCCGCGATCGAGAGTGCCTCGAACACGGCCGGATGCCTGGGGTCCGGCTCGACGACATAGGCGCGTCGGTCGCCGGGCGATGCGCGGCGCGGAGCGTCGGGCACGGCGTAATACTCTTCGATCACGGCCAGCTGATCGGCCGCTATTTCGACCAATTCGTATTTTCCGTCGGCGGCAACGACGTAGCGTTCCTCAGCCATGGTCTGGTAGATCGAATTGCGATAGCTGACGGAGAACGAGTCTCCGTTCAGCGGAAGGCTGGCCAGCACGTCGCCGTCCTGGTCACGGACCACGATCATCCGTTCGCCGCTCCCGTCGGCGCTGGCGTCGACCGGCCCGAAGGCGGTGACGAGGCCGAGAGCGCCGACGGTGAGCGTGACGAGCGCCGCCGCGATGGCAACGGCTGGCTTGCGCATCGCGGTTTAGCTGGCCTGGTCGAAGTACGTCTGGGCGCCCGCGCAGGTGGTGATGTAGGGAACGTTACCGGCCGTCGCGGCGTCCAGTTCCTCGGCTGCCGGGTGCACCTGGATCAGGGCTTCCTTATTGTCGAAGATGGCTGCCGTGATCTGCTCCTGCAGGGTCTCGTCCATGTCATTGCTGGCGACCAGCAGGTTCGGCGAGACGATCACCGACACTGCTTCGGTCTGGCCCTCGTAGGTGTTGGCCGGGATGTCCTGTTCGACGTAGTAGGCACCGAATTCGGTGGCGAGAGCATCGGCGTATTCGCCGAAGTTCACCAGCACCATGTCGCCGGTGCTGGCATAGTCGACCAGCGCACCGGTGGGGAGGCCGCCAGACCAGAAGCCGGCGTCAATCGTGCCGTCGCGCAGTGCGTCGGCGGTCTCGGCGGCGCCGAGCTGGCGGCGGTCGATGTCGGTCTCTACGTTGATGCCGGCGGCTTCGAGAATGCGGACGGCGCCGACTTCGGTGGCCGAGGACGGGGATCCGACGGAGACGCGCAAGCCCTTCATGTCTTCAACGCTTTCAATGCCGGTGCCGGACGAGGTGACCAGCTGCATGTAGTTGTTGTAGAGGTTACCGAGCGAGCAGATGTCGGCAGGATTGTCCGCGAAGGAACCGACACCATCCACGGCATCGGAGACCACATCGCCCACCACGAGGGCCAAGTCGGCCGCGCCTGTTTGGATCAGAAGCAGATTGTCGACGGATGCGTTCGTTTCCTGGACGGTGGCGCTGTACCCCTCGATGTCGTTGCCGATCATTGTGGCGATACCGCCACCCAGCGGGTAATACACACCGCCGGTGCCCCCGGTCGCAATGGACAGGGCGGTGGAGCCGCCGGCCGCGCCGCCGCCGTCACTGCAGGCGGTGAGAAAGAGGGCCGGTACCGCGAGAGCGGCAATGGCAATGCGTACTGTGCGTCGTTGCGGGATTGAACGAGAGCGGATGGTCATGAGCTGTGTGCTCCAAACTTCATTGGTTCGAGCGGGCTTGGGAATGTGATCATCCCTCTGTACATTTATACATTCGTCGTACCATCTACGTCAACAAACCCGAATTATCGGCATGTAATTCCTCAACATTGACAGGATTGTCTAAATTTCGTACAGTCGGGATCAATGCAGTTAGTGCGAACCCAGTCAATTCGATGGACAGGAACCCAATGAAGCTGGCCATCATCGGTTGTGGCGAGGTCGGACGGCTCTATGCTGCCGCCGCGGCAGCGGCATTCGACGTGGTGCTGTGCGATTCGTTCCCCTCATCGCAAGCCCGGGAATGCGCCCGGCAACTCGACGTCGAGTTGAAGGAAACCATTGGCGAGTGGCTCGGCGAGGTAGATCGGGTCTGGGCCTGCGTGCCCGGCGATGTCGCAGACAGCGCGGCCGAAGCCGCCCTGCCTTTTCTTCGTGCCGACACGGTCTACGTCGATCTGAGTACCGCGACCACCGCGGGCAAGAAAGAAATGGGCCAGCGGATGTCCGCCAGGAACGTCGCGTATGTCGACGCCGCGATCATGGGCGCCATCGCACTCACTGGGTTGCAGACCCCGATCCTGCTCGCCGGGCCTCGAGCGGAAACCGCGCTGGCCGATTTCGCGACGATTCAGGCCCCGGCCCGTGCACTCGCCGATGGTGAACCGGGCGATGCTATGACGTTGAAGCTTTTGCGCACGGTGCTCACCAAGGGGCTGGAAGCCCTCGGAGTGGAATGCCTGATCGCGGCCGAGAGCCAGGGCGTTCGGGACGAGCTGTACCTGGTTCTCGACGACATCAACCAGGCCGGATTCACGCAATTTCTCAACGCCATCGTGCGCACGCACGTGGTGCACGCCGAGCGGCGATCCCACGAGGTTCATCGGGCCATCGCCCAGCTGAATGACATCGGCCTGCCGGGAACGGTACTCGCCGGCACGTCAGGGCGTTACGAGCAGACGATTCGTTCCCTGCGCGAGAACCCGGCAGCTCCGGGGACGGCAGATCACATTGACTCAGCGGTAGCTTGGCTGCTCGAATCCACGCTCGCGCGCAACGAGAACTGACCGCCGGCACGTCAACGAAAGGATCACCATGGACCTAGGAATCGGAACGAAAACGGCACTCGTGCTGGGTGCCGGCGGTGGCCTGGGAGGAGCCATCGCCCGCGCCCTGGCCGCCGAGGGCGTTTCTGTCGCTGTCGCCAGCAGAACCCTGGCGGGGGCCGCTGCCACCGTCAGCGCCATCACCGACGCCGGAGGCCGAGCCGAAGCCTTCGCCTGGGACCTCGCCGATCTCGTCGAGATGGACCGACAGGTCAGCCTGATTGAACAGCGCCTGGGCGGAATCGACATCCTCATCAATATGACCGGCGGACCCAAACCAACGCCGGTCAGCGGAGTACCCGCCGCAGAGTGGACCAGCTACTTCCAATCGATGGTCCTTCCGGTGATCGCACTGACCGATCGAGTGCTTCCCGGAATGCGCGAACGACAGTGGGGTCGCATCATCACGAACACGAGTTCGGGAGTGATCGCCCCCATCCCGAATCTGGGATTGTCGAATGCCCTGCGGTCGACCCTGGTCGGGTGGTCAAAGACCCTGGCACGCGAAGTCGGTGGCGATGGCATCACCGCGAACACCGTGCTGCCCGGCCGCATCCTTACTGGCCGCATCGCCTTTCTCGACGAAGCGAAGGCGACACGCGAGAATCGTGCGGTGGCCGACGTGACCGCCGAGAGCGAAGCCACTATTCCGCTCGGCCGCTACGGCACCCCCGATGAGTACGGCAAAACGGTCGCGTTCCTGGCCAGCGAGGCGGCTTCCTACATCACTGGGTCGACCATTCGTATTGATGGAGGATTGATCGCCAGTGTCTGAGCGGATGACTGCGCACACGGCTAGCACGATGGTGACGGCGGGAGCATTTTCGCGTTCTACCGCCGGGGTCTACGCCATCGCCCCCACCCCCTTCCTCGAGGACGGGGCGGTGGACTACGTCTCGCTCGACCGCCTGATCGAGTTCTACAACGAGTCCGGTGTCGATGGGCTGACCGTTCTGGGACAGCTCGGCGAAGCACCGAAGCTCTCGGCCGAGGAAGCCGTGCGGATCGCCACGCGGTTCGTGGAACGCACGACCTTTCCCATCATCGTCGGAGTGTCCGCACCGGGCTTTGCGGCGATGCAGGACCTAACGGCGGCCGTGATGGATGCCGGAGCGGCGGGCGTCATGATTGCCCCACCCGTTTCGCTGCGCACCGACGATCAAATCGTGGGTTACTACGCGGGTGCCAGTGCGGCCATCGGCGCCGAAACACCGTTCGTTATCCAGGATTACCCGCTGACCTTCTCGGTGGTGATGACGCCCCAGGTGATTCGACGGATTGCCCTCGATAACGACAACGCCCTCATGCTCAAGCACGAGGATTGGCCGGGGCTCGAGAAGATCACCACCCTGCGCGGCTATGAAGCTGACGGCAGCATGCCTCGGCTGTCGATCCTCTGCGGCAATGGCGGCCTCTTTCTGGACTTCGAAACGGAACGTGGTGCCGACGGCGCCATGACCGGCTATTGCTTTCCGGAAATGCTCGTCGACACGGTGGCGTTGGCCGCTGCGGGGAACCGCGAGGCGGCCCACGACCTGTTCGACGCCCACCTGCCGTTAATTCGTTACGAGCAGCAGCCGGGAATCGGTCTGGCGGTTCGCAAGTACGTCTTCGCGCGCCGTGGTGTTATCGCTTCCGCAGCCCAACGGTCACCGTCCGGCCGAATGACAGAAACAACCAGGGCCGAGGTCGATTACCTGCTGGAACGTTTGTCGCACCACGACCCCCGGGCGAAAATGTCGCGAGAACACTGACGCTAAGCTACAGCTGCTGTACAGCAGCCGAGTCAACTGAGAACGGGAAGAACAATGGCAGGTGCAGACGACAGCGTTTACGCGGTGGTGCGGGGCCGCATCGTGTCGGGTGCCTATCCACCAGGCCAGCACCTGCTCGAGTCCGTTCTCACCGCTGAGCTCGGCGTCAGCCGTTCTCCCGTGCGTGCGGCCTTGCGCCGGTTGACCGAGGAAAGTCTGGTCATCACGGAACCCCATCGGGGTGCTTTCGTGGCGCAGCTGACCCGCTCGGACATCGACGAAGTCTTTGACCTGCGACAAAATTTGGAGTCCAAAGCGGCGGGGCTGGCCGCGCTCATCCGCTCGGACGATGAAGCCGATGCGTTGTTTGAATCGGTGCGGGCGATGGAGGCGATCATTGAAGCGCGGTCGCCGAGCTATCGCGCGGAACTCCTGGCGAACAACCAGGAGTTCCACGATCTCATTCTGGCGGCGGCCAGAGCCCCCCGACTGGTTCAGATCGTGCGCACGCTCACGGCGTCGTCACTGTCTCTGGGTGCCTTCTATTACTACTCCGACGAGGATATCGCCCGCAGCGTGGCGTTTCACCGTGATCTCGCCGTCGCCATCCTGAAACAGCACCCCGAGGTGGCGGCCGCGCTCATGGCCGCCCACCTCGGCATCGCCCATCACGCTTTCGTCGACCGCAGATTCGGCGACGCGCGCGCCTAGCGCCGTTCAACGGGAAGGGGTCTAACCGTGGTCTTCGCCGTCGATTCGGCCCGTGACACCGGTGTCCACCATCGTGCGGGTCGCATCGGCTGACCCGTAGGTCCAGAGGATGCGCATGGGGTTGACCAGCGACGCATTGCGAAAGTGATGCGGAATATCGGCGGGAACAAAGGTGGTGTCGAAGGTCGACAACCGTGTTTCAACGCCGTCGATGTTCACGACTGCTTCACCCTGAACGACGACCACGCTCTCGATGCAGTTGTGGCTGTGGTGGCCGATCGCTGCCCCAGGTTCGAAGGTCGTCAGGCCATTGAGAAAAGTGTCTGCGCCAATCGCTTTGGTGACGAGAGCAACAGTGGATGCGCCGTTGCCGCGATCCCGCGCCGGCAGCGCGGCCGGAACCAGAATGCGCGGCAGCACCACGCGCGTCGGCTCGGTCATCGTAGGGCTGCCAATTCATCGGCAACAGCCCGGCCGATTTCCAGCCCGGCCGTCGCGGCGGGGGATGGCGCATTCAGCACGTGAATTTGCCGGGGGGCGCGTTCAAAATAGAAATCGTCGACCAGGCTGCCGTCTCGTCGCATGGCCTGAGCGCGTACTCCGGCGTGGGTGGGCACCAGACTGTCGTCGGCCAGTGCGGGAACGAGCTCGCGCAGGCTCGCCAGAAAGCGCTTCTGCGACAGGGAACGGGCGACCTCATCGAGTCCGTTTCGCCAGAACTTCTTGCCCAACTTCCACAAACCTGGCCATCTGGCACTTTCCCAGGTATCCCGGGGGTTGATCTGAAGCCAGGTATAGCCTTCGCGGGCGAGGGCGAAGACGGCATTGGGTCCGGCGTGAACGCCCCCCTTGACCATTTTGGTCAGGTGCACTCCGAGGAACGGAAACGCCGGGTTCGGCACCGGATAGATGAGGCCGTTCACCAGGTGCGTCGACTCGGGCGTGAGCTCAAAGTATTCGCCCCGAAACGGAATGATCCGCACGTCGGGTTTCAGGCCGGCCAGACTGGCGACCCGGTCGCTGTGCAGTCCGGCGCAGTTCACGAACTCGTCGGCGCGATATTCCGCCACTTTCGTGGTGACCGTCACCGCGTCCGGATGGGTCGTCACGCCGACGATCTTCTGGTCGAAGAGAACTTCACCTCCGCCCTGCTCGATCAGCCGACACAGTGCGGCGCACACGCCGCGATAGTCCACGATGCCGGTGGATGGCACCTTCAACGCGGCCACGGCGTTGACGTGAGGCTCAACCTCGCGCGCCTCGGACGCGCTGACGATGCTGCAGCCCACTCCGTTGGCCTGGCCGCGTTCGTAGAGTCGTTCCAGCGCGGGTATCTGAGACGCACTCGTGGCGACAACGAGTTTTCCGCAGATATCAATGGCGACTCCGTTGTCTTTCGCGAAGCGCTCCATTGAAAAGGCCCCGGCCTGGCCCAGCGTCGCCTTCAGGCTTCCGGGGGTGTAGTACAGGCCGGAGTGGATGACGCCGGAATTGTTGCCGGTCTGGTGCGCCGCAACGCCGCGTTCCTTCTCCAGCACGGTCACGCGGTGGCCTCGGCGCGTGAGCTCGTACGCGGTGGAAAGTCCGACGATGCCCGCTCCGGCGACGATGACGTGAGTCTTCATTGATTCGATCCCGCCTATAGTTTGCTTACTGAGAGCATACTATAGTGAAATAATGCACCCGATCAATCCACTGTCTGCCGTCTCCTCGCCGCCGACCGCGCCCAGCCTTCCGATCATCGACTCGGATGATCGCTACTACCTGCGCCGGGTGTTCTGCGTGGGGCGCAACTATGCCGATCACGCGCGCGAACTGGGTAACGACCCCGATCGGGAGCCCCCCTTCTTCTTCGCCAAGCCGGCCGATGCCGTGTTCGCCGTCGACGAGGGTGTTCCGGAGTTCGGGATCGCCCCGCACGAGGTGCCCTACCCGCCGCAGACCGCCAATCTGCACTACGAGATGGAACTCGTCGTGGCGATCGGCGCCGGCGGCAGCGATATCACGGTAGCGGATGCCCTCAGCCACGTTTGGGGCTACGGCGCCGGGATCGACCTGACGCGCCGCGATCTCCAGGACGAGGCCAAGGCGCTGAAGCGGCCGTGGGATCTCTCCAAGGGGTTCGACTTCTCAGGCCCCTGCACCCCGCTTGTGGCAGCAGCCCGGATCGGTCATCCGGCTGCCGGAACCGTGTGGCTGAGCGTGGATGGCGACAGTCGCCAGCACGGCGATCTCGCCGACCAGATCTGGTCCGTTCCGGAGGTGGTCGCGTCGCTGTCGAGCTTCGTCACCCTCCGGCCGGGCGATCTGATCTTCACCGGCACGCCGGCCGGAGTGGGCGCCATCGTGACCGGCAACGAGGTTCGTGGTGGTGTCGACGGAATCGGCAAGCTGAGCTTTCGCGTCGTCTGACCCGGCGAATCGCCGCTATTCGTTCGCGAGGATGGTTTTGCGATCACTGAGAGCGCGCAACCGGGCGCTCTCGATGTGGTGGCGCATCAGGTCGGCAGCGGCTTCGGGCGAACGCGCCACGAAAGCATCGTAGATCTGCCGGTGTTCTGCGGCGGCGAATCGGGCATCCGCTGAACCGAGTTTCACGAACAGGCGAAAGCGCTGCACCTGACCGCCGAGGGACCGATAGGCCCCCTCGAGAAAGGGGTTCGCCGACTGTTCGGCGATGAGAGAGTGAAAATCCTCGTCGGCCGACCAGTACTCCCGAAAGGAACGCACCACCTGGGACTCCGACAGGCGCAGCAGGTCATCGATCGGCACCAGGAGTTTCGCGAGGAACTCCGGCGTCACCCGCCGGCCAGCCTCCAGCGCCAGGGCCGGCTCGAGCACGAGCCGGGCTTCCATCAGCTTGTCCAGCTCGACTTCGCTGAACAGCGGCGCCACGAAGTAGCCCCGAAGAGCTTCGCGATGCACGAGCCCGGTGTGTTCGAGACGGGCGAGCGCCTCGCGGATCGGCGTCTGGCTCACCTCGAACTCGCGCGACAGCGTGGGAATGTTCAGCGCAGCACCCGGATCGAACGTGCCGTTCATCAACTGGCCGAACAAGAGGGCGTAGACCTTGTCAGCGTGCGTTGTGCGTTCCGGTGCGTCGTCTCGTGCCATAGTAAAATCCTACCGGCTATAGTTTGGACGAGTTTGGTGCTCTAAGTCAGCAGGGCGCGGAGCGCGTTCGTGGCGTGTCGCCGGTGATCGTCCAGGAGCTGGATCAGCCGGTCGGTGTCGCCGGCGGCGAATGCCTCCACCATTTGCGAGTGTTCACTCTCCACGCGCTCCCGGTTGCTGGGGGTTTCGTAGTACAGCAGCCGGTAGGCCTCGGTCGAGTCCCACAGGGCTCCGACAATACGTTCCAGCCGCGGCAGCCCGGCTGCCGCCACCAGCACGAAGTGAAACCGTCGATTGGCTTCGGTCATCGTCAGGAGGTCGCCACCGTCGCTGGCGATTTCGACCGCGCGGGCAGCGTCGCGAAAATCGCTCAGCACGCCGGCCGGCGGATTGGCCATGGTCGTGCGCACAGCTTCGGTCTCGAGCAGCTGCCGAAGTCGGTAGACCTCCAGCAGGTCGCCCAACGACAACCGCGCCACCCGGTAGCCACGGTGCGGCTCGTGCACCACCCGGCCCTCGGCGGCCAGCGTGTTCAAGGCTTCGCGAACCGGCACCCGGCTCACCCCGAGGCGTTCGGCGAGCGTGTCCTGGCGAAGCGGCTGGTCGGGAACCAGCTCGCCGACGACGATCAGCCGCCGCAGCTCCTTGAGGACGAATTCCGGGGCCGTCGATGGCCGGGGGCCGGTCACCGAGGGGGGAGTTAGTCGTGTCACGGTCATGACTCTAACCCACCCCTCACTCACTCCTACTCAGCGGAAGGCCGCGATGCCGGTGATGTGCTGCCCGAGAATGAGGGTGTGCACCTCATCGGTACCTTCATAGGTGCGCACGCTTTCCAGGTTGTTCGCGTGGCGCATCGGGGAATAGTCCAGGGTGATGCCGTTCCCGCCGAGCATGGCCCGCGCTTCCCGGCAGACTTCGATGGCCTCCCGGCAGTTGTTCAACTTGCCCACCGAGATTTGGTGGGTCGACAGCGTTCCGAGGTCCTTGAGCCGCCCGATCTGCAGGGCCAGCAGGGTTCCCTTGTTGATTTCGAGTGCCATGTTGACGAGTTTCTGCTGGGTCAGCTGGTAGCCGGCGAGCGGCTTGCCGAACTGCATCCGCTCGCGAGAGAAGTCGAGAACGGTCAGGTAGCTGTCTCGGGCAGCGCCCATCGCGCCCCAGATGATGCCGTAGCGCGCCTCGTTGAGGCACTCGAATGGTCCGCGCAGACCGCGAGCCTTCGGCAGCATCGCTGACTCCGGCAGTCGCAGGTCGGTGAGCTGGATTTCGCACTGAATGGACGCCCGCATCGACAGCTTCGGCTCGATCGGGGTCGCGACGAAGCCGGGAGTGTCGGTGGGCACGATGAACCCGCGGATACCGTCTCCGGTCATCGCCCAAATGATGGCCACCTGGGCCACCGAGGCGAGTCCGATCCACCGTTTCGTGCCGTTCAGCACCCAGTCGGAGCCATCACGATGGGCGAAGGTGGTCATGCTTCCCGGGTCAGACCCGGCCGTCGGCTCGGTCAGGCCGAAGCAGCCGATGATCTCACCGGCGGCCATGCGGGGCAGCCACTCGTTCTTCTGCTCCTCGGAGCCGTGCTTGTGAATCGCGCTCATGGCGAGGGAGCCCTGCACGCTCACGAAGGTGCGCAGCCCGGAATCGCCTGCCTCCAGTTCCATCGCCGCGAGGCCATACTCCACCGACGTGCGCCCGGGGCAGCCGTAGCCCTTGAGGTGCATGCCGAGAAGACCGAGCTTGGCCATTTCCGGCACAATTTCGAGCGGAAAAATCGCCTTCTCGTACCAATTCGCAATGTTTGGTTTGATCGACGAGTCGACGAAGGAACGAACTTCTCCGCGCAGGGCGATCTCCGTATCGGTGAGCAGGGATTCAATGCCGATGAGATCTGAGGTGTCAAGCATGGGCTGTCCTTCTGGTCGTGGTGGTTGCTGTGGTATTCAGTGCTGTGGTGTTGAACGTGGCTCCGGCGTGTTCGCCGAGCAACGGTGGCGGTCGCAGATAGCGCGCGGGGGTATGGGAGAGGCGAATCGGGTTAGCGATCTGCCGACTGGTACGGGAGCCGTCTGTCACGTCCACGACGGGAGCAAGGCCGAGCGTCGTGGCAAGCTCGAGCGCTTCGAGAATCGAGTTCACCTTGCCGGCCGGTACTCCGGCCAAGAGCAGAGCGGCCGACCACTCTGCGGCAGGCCGATGCTGCAAGCGCTCCTCGAGCAGTTCCTTGAGCGCAGCCCGGTGGGCCAGACGCTCGGTATTGCTGCCGAAACGGTCGTCGTCGGCCAGCTCGGGCAGACCGAGTACGCGCACCAGGTTGACGAATTGTTTGTCGGTGCCGACCGCTACGGCGATCGGGCCATCCTGGGTGCCGAAGGTTTCGTAGGGCGCAATGCTCGGGTGTGCGTTTCCCATTCGGCGCGGAGCCGTTCCGGTGGCGAGCGTGCTCGACGACTGGTTGACCATGCCGGCCAGCAGCGAGGAGAGCAGGTTCACCTCCACGCGTTGCCCCTGCCCGGTGCGATCGCGCACCCGCAGGGAGGCGAGGATTCCCACGACGGCGTTTTGGCCGGTGATCACATCGACGAGCGCGACGCCCACCTTGCTGGGCTCGGAATCGGGGGATCCGGTCACACTCATGAGACCACCGACGGCCTGCACCAGCAGGTCATACCCGGGAAGGTGAGCCCCGGCATCCGTACCGAAACCGGTGATCGAACAGTAGACCAGATCCGGTCGTTCCAGTCGGAGCGAAGCATCGTCGAGTCCGTACTTTTCCATCACGCCCGGACGAAAATTCTCGATCACCACGTCGGCGGCGAGGGCGATGCTGCGGGCTTCGGCCAACCCGGCTTCGGTGCGCAGGTCGCAGACGACGGATCTCTTGTTGCGGTTCACGCTGGCAAAGTAGGAGCCCATGCCGTTCGCGTCGACCGGCGGAACCCAGGCCCGGGTGTCGTCCCCGGCCGGGTGCTCGATCTTGATGACGTCGGCTCCAAAGTCGGCGAGCATCATGGAGGCGAACGGACCGGCCAATACCCGGGAGAAATCGGCGACCTTGATGCCGCCGAGCGGCGACCCGGTATCGGTGTCGATCATGAGGAGACCTCCGTGACGCCAGACGGAGCGGGAACGTCGAACGCGATCAATAGACCGGCCAGCAGCTGGTAATACCCGGCCAAGATGGTGATCTCGACCAGGCCGGCGTGGCCGTGATGCTGCTCCGCCCGGGCGTGGGTGGCCGCATCGACGGCGCGGCCCCGCACGAGCGCCAGCGCGAAGGCGAGAGCGGATGCCTCCGCCTCGGTGGCCGTCTCGGGCGTCACCCCCTGGTCGAGCGCCCGCAATTCAAGCGGCGTGATGCCGACCGTGGCCGCCACTCGGCTGTGGGCGTACCACTCGTACTCACAGCCATATACGGCGGCGATCAGGCACACCACCAGTTCGCGGGTGCGGTTCTCGAGCGTGCCGGCAAAACGCAGCGAGGCACCGAGGGCCGAAACGGCCTGACCCAGGGCGGGGGAGTACAGCAGCGCGTTGAACGGGCCGGCCAGCAGCCCGTCATCGTCGACCACGAGGAACGGCCCGTCGCCGCGCGGGGGAGCGATGATCTCGTCGTAGAGGCGTCGCCCGGCGGGGTCGAGGTCGGACGGGGATAGCAGCGGAAGACGCCCGCCCTGTGCGTGTTCGATCACGGCTCGATCAGACAAGGGTCCGCCCGCCGTCGATGAACAGCACCTGACCGGTGACGAAGGCCGCCTGGCGTGAGGCCAGAAAGAGCACGGAACCGGTGAGGTCATCCACGGTGCCGAGCCGGCCGGCCGGCACCAGCTCGGTGTAGTGGTCCCGCATTCCGGGACGGTCCAGGTGTGCGCGGGTCAGCTCGGTCTCGGTGTAACCCGGCGCGATGGCGTTGACCGTGACGCCGGAGGCGGCCCATTCGCGCGCCATCACCCGCACGAGTTGGTTGAGGCCGCCCTTGCTCGCCGCGTACGGCGCGTGGTCGGCGTGGGCGAGGGTGCTCGAAACCGAGGAGCAGAATACCTGACGCCCGTAGCCGGCATCGATCATGATTCGGCCGGCAGCCTTGCCGAGACGGAATGCGCTGGAGAGGTTGACGTCGAGGATGCGTTGCCAGTCGTCGTCGTTCAGGTCGAGCACGGGAACCCGATGGTTGATCCCCACGGCGTGCACGAGCACATCGAGGCCGCCGAGGCGTTCCACCACCGTGGCGACCACACTCTCGCACCCGGCCGTGGTCGTCAGGTCTGCCTGTACGCCGATGATGCGGGGATCCAGCTCGGCGAGACGCTCTGGGCTGAGATCGGCCACGACAACCTGGGCACCAACCTCCAGAAAGGCGAGAGCGCAGGCGGTGCCGATTCCCCCGGCACCCGCCACGAGAACGCGCTGGGTGGCGAGGCCGAGCCAGTCATTCGTCCTGCCGGTCATCGCGTGCTCCGGCCACAGGGTGCAGGAACGTGCGCCGGAGCGAGTGTCGGTTGGATTGCATCGTTGCAAAGACTCATTTGGATACTGTATCCAATTTGAGGCGGGAGTCAAAGACTCGGGCGCAAGAACTTTCGGAGCGCATTGTGCACAATACGACGCCGGTAGCATTGCTACCCATGCACACCGTCGTCGCACAGCCGCAATCTCTGGCCACCGCTCTGCGCTCCCGGGGGGTGCGGCATGTGCGCGACGACGAAACGACGAGGGCGGCGTATTCCTCGGACGCTTCGCTCTACCGCGTCGTTCCGTCGGCCGTCGTGCTGCCGCGCGACGTCGATGACGTGGCCACGACGTTGGCGCTCTGCCGAGACCGGGGCATTCCCCTCACCTCGCGCGGCGCCGGCACGTCGGTGGCCGGAAACGCCATCGGTGCCGGCGTCATCCTGGATTTCAGCCGGTACCTGAACCAGGTCGTGTCGATTGACGCGGAGGCCCGCACGGCGGTGGTGCAGCCGGGAACGGTGCACGCCACCCTGCAGCAGGCGGCGCTCAAGCTCGGTCTGCGCTTCGGCCCCGACCCGTCGACGCACACCCGCTGCACCATTGGCGGCATGATCGGCAACAATGCCTGCGGTTCGCGCACCCTGGCCTACGGCCGAACCGCCGACAACGTGACCCACCTTGACGTGCTGACCGGAACCGGCGAACGGCTATTTCTCGGGGGCGACGGCACCCCCGCCTCACCCCAAACCGAAGCCCTCCGCGAACTCGTGCGCGGTGAGCTCGGCACCATCCGCACCGAACTGGGCCGTTTCGGCCGCCAGGTCTCCGGCTATGCCCTCGAACATCTGCTGCCCGAGCGCGATTTCGACCTGCGGCGCGCGCTGGTCGGCAGCGAGGGCAGCCTGGCGATCGTCTTGGAAGCCGGCGTCAGCCTGGTCGCCGACGCCGCTCACAAGCGGATGGTCGTGCTCGGCTTCTCCGACATCGGTGCGGCCGGCGACGCGGTCATGGCCGTGCTGCCCTTTCAGCCGACCGCCTGCGAGGGGCTCGACTCGCGCATCGTCGATGTCGTGCGTACCCGAAAAGGCCCGGAGGCCGTTCCCGACCTTCCGGCCGGCACCGCCTGGTTGTTCATCGAGGTGTCCGGAGGAGACCTGCAGGAGGTGACCGACCGCGCCGGGCGCGTGAGCCAGATCGGTGCGGCCGTGGACGCGAGGGTGATCACCGACCCGCGCCAGGCCGCCCAACTGTGGAAGATTCGGGAGGACGGCGCCGGACTGGCCGGCCGGTCGCCGGTCGGGGCACCAGCCCATTCCGGCTGGGAAGACGCCGCCGTGCCGCCGGAGCGCCTCGGCGCCTACCTGCGCGACTTCGACGAGCTCCTGCGCGAGCACGACCTGGTCGGGTTTCCCTACGGGCACTTCGGCGATGGCTGCGTGCACGTGCGCCTCGACTTTCCGTTCGGCCGCGCCGACGGCCGGGCCCGATTCCGGGCGTTCATGACGGATGCGGCCCGGCTCGTAGCCAGCTATGGCGGGTCGCTCTCCGGCGAGCACGGCGACGGCCGGGCCCGGAGCGAGCTGCTGCCCATCATGTACTCCGAGGCCGCGCTCGCCCTGTTCGGCTCGGTGAAGGCCATCATGGACCCGGACAACGTGCTGAACCCGGGGATCGTCGTGGATCCGCGCCCGCTGGATGCGGACATCCGCTCGGCGCACGCGCCGTCGGTGCGCACCGGGCTGGCCCTGTCCTATGCCTCTGACGGGGGCGACTTCAGCCAGGCCGTGCACCGCTGCACCGGAGTGGGCCTGTGCCGAGCCGAAAACACCGGCGACAGCGTGATGTGCCCCTCCTACCTGGCGACCCGGGAAGAGAAGGATTCCACGCGGGGCCGGGCCCGGGTGCTGCAGGAGATGATCAACCAGGGTGGCGCGAACTGGCGCTCGCCGGAAGTGCACGATGCCCTCGATCTGTGCCTGTCCTGCAAGGGCTGCGCCTCGGACTGTCCGACCGGGGTGGACATGGCGGCCTACAAGGCGGAGGTGCTGCACCAGAGTTTCAAGGGTCGGCTGCGGCCGATCACCCACTACTCGCTCGGCTGGCTGCCGCGGTGGGCGCGCCTGGCCTCCGTCGCCCCGAAGCTGCTCAACCGGCTGGTGCGGCTGCCCCTGCTGAGCCGACTGGCTCTTTGGCTGGCCGGCATCGACCACCGTCGCTCGATCCCAACCTTCGCCGAACAGACCTTCACTGACTGGTTTCAGGCTCGCGAGCCGCGCCCTAGCGCCGAGAATGCGCGCCCGGTACTGCTCTGGGCGGATTCCTTCACGAACTATTTCACGCCGGAGGTCGGCCGCGCCGCCGTGCGGGTGCTCGAAGCCGCCGGATGCACCGTGCAGATCCCCGAGCAGCCGCTCTGTTGCGGCCTCACCTGGATCTCCACCGGGCAGCTCGATGCGGCGCGCACCATTCTCGGCAGAACCGTCGGCCAGCTCGCCGCGGTCGCGCACGCCGGTATCCCGATCGTGGGACTCGAGCCCTCCTGCACCGGTGTGCTCCGCTCCGACGCCCTCGAACTACTCGGCCATGAGGCGGCGCAGCCGGTGGCCGCGGCCACACATACGCTCGCCGAATTTCTGGCGACGCTGCCCGACTATGTACCGCCGAACCTTCAAGGCACCACCGTCGTGGCCCAACCGCACTGCCACCACCACGCCGTGATGGGCTGGCGCCCCGACGCTGCGCTGCTGCAGCAGGCCGGCGCCGAACTGACCCAACTGGGCGGGTGCTGTGGGCTGGCCGGCAACTTCGGCGTGGAGCGCGGCCACTACGACGTGTCGATCGCCGTGGCCGAACAGCAACTCCTCCCGGCGGTGCGCGGCGCCGCGGCTGCGACCGTGATGCTCGCCGATGGCTTCTCCTGCCGAACCCAGCTGCAGGATCTCAGCGACCGCCGCGGCATCCACTTGGCGCAGTTGCTCGACCCGTCCTGACAACTAGCGCAACAGTACCTATTGCAGGAAGGCCAGATCGGCACCCTCTGGGGCCTGCAGAACCGTCGACGCGTGCAGTCGACTCCAGCCGCGCGCAGGCAGGGCCGGCAGCTGCAGGTCGGCACGCCGACGGGCGAGCTCCTCGTCGTCCACGAGCAGGTCGACTGTGCGACCGGGCACGTCGAGCCGAATCCGATCGCCGTCACGAACCAAAGCGAGCGGCCCGCCGATCGCGGCCTCCGGTGCACAGTGCAGCACGATCGTGCCATAGGCGGTGCCGCTCATGCGCCCGTCCGAGATGCGCACCATGTCGCGAACGCCCTGCCGGGCCAGATAGCGGGGGATGGGAATCGATCCGGCTTCCGGCATGCCGGCTCCGACCGGGCCGATGTTGCGCATGACCAGCACGTGATCCGGGGTCAGCGCGAGACTCTCATCGTTCAGCCGCGCCTCCACATCATCGAGGGAATCGAACACCGCAGCGATCCCCTCGTGCACCAGCAGGTGAGCGGATGCCGCCGCCACTTTGATCACGGCGCCGTCCGGCGCGAGGGAGCCGGTCAACGCCACGAGCGCACCGGTCGGTCCGAGCGGATCGTCGAGCGCGTGCACCGTGCTCTGCCAGGCCTGGGGAGCAACGGCTCCGTCGAGGGCCTCGCCCAGGGTCTGCCCGGTGATGGTCAGCACATCGAGGTCGAGCAGCGGGGACAGGGTTTTGAGCAAGGCGGGCACCCCGCCGTCGCGGTGCATGTCCGGCAGGTAGTTCTGGCCGGCCGGTTTGCAATCGACCAGCAGCGGAGTGCGCGCCGCGATCTCGTGAAAATCGTCAAGGTCGAGCTCAATGCCGAGCCGCCGGGCAATCGCCGTCAGGTGGATGATCGCGTTCGTCGAACCGGAGATGGCAGCGAGTACGGTCACCGCGTTGCGAAATGCCCCCGCGGTCATGATCTGCGACGGTCGGCGGTCGGCGGCGGCGATCTCTACGGCCCGACGACCGGTCTGCACACCGAGCCGCAGCCGGTGGGCGGAGACGGCCGGGGCGGTGCCGGCGAAGGGGAGCGACATTCCCATCGCTTCAACGACGCAGGCCATGGTAGAGGCTGTCCCCATCACCATGCAGGTACCGGCGGTCGGCGCGAGTTCCTGGTTGATCTCGCCGATGGTGGTCTCGTCGATCGTACCGGCGCGGAACTCCGACCACAGGCGTCGACAGTCGGTGCAGGCGCCGAGCCGTTCGCCCTTGTAGCTGCCGACGGACATCGGGCCGACGACGAGCGAGATTGCCGGGATGTCGGCCGACGCCGCCGCCATGAGTTCGGCCGGCACGGTCTTGTCGCAGCCTCCCAGCAGAACCACCGAATCCATCGGTTGGCTGCCAAGCTGCTCTTCGAGTTCCATGGCCATGAGATTGCGAAAGAGCATGCTCGTGGGGGTGGTCAGAATTTCACCGATGGACATGACCGGAAAGACGAAGGGCAGGCCGCCGGCCTCGAGCACACCGCGCTTCACGCTCTCGATGAGCTGAGGCATATCCCGGTGACAGGTCGTGAAATCCGAGGAGGTATTGACGATGCCAACGACCGGTCGGTCGAGGTCTTCGGGGTCCAATCCGGCCGAGGCAAGAAAGGCCCGCCGAATGAATTTGCTGAAATCCCGGTCGGCATAATTGGTCAGTTTGCGGTCAACGCCGACAGCTCTGTCATTTGTGTGCATGACCACTCAGGATCGCACACCCTCGCGAGCTGGATGAGTAAATGGGGGACAAACAATGGTAAAAAGCCCGTGTTTCTGCGAGACTGAAGCTTTGAGCTTGCCCGGCACCTCGGGTAATCACGTCCAGTACGTCGGGCATCCCAACAAAGGAATCCCATTGACGGATCAAACATTTCAGTTAATCGCAATCGTTTTATACCTCGTTGGCATGGTCGCCATCGGGTACTTCGCCTTTCGGCAAACGAAAGATCTTGACGACTATATGCTCGCCGGCCGAGGCCTCAAACCGGGCACAGCAGCCCTGAGCGCCGGAGCCTCCGACATGTCCGGCTGGCTTCTGCTTGGCCTTCCCGGAGCAATCTACGTTGGTGGCCTGGTGGAAGCCTGGATGGCCATCGGCCTGACCATCGGCGCCTGGCTGAACTGGAAGTTCGTGGCTCCGCGGCTCCGTTCCTACACCTTCGTGTCAAACAACTCGATCACCATCCCGAGCTTCTTCGAGAACCGGCTCAAAGACTCATCACGCCTGCTGCGCATCGTCTCCGGCGTGATCATCCTGGTGTTCTTCACCTTCTACGTGGCCTCCGGCATGGTCGCCGGCGGCGTGTTCTTCGAGACGTCCTTCGGCTCGACGTTCCTCACCGGCATGCTGATCGTCGGCGGAGTGACCCTGCTCTACACACTGTTCGGCGGTTTTCTCGGCGCCACCCTCACCGACGTCGCCCAGGGCATCCTCATGCTGGTCGCGCTGATTGCGATTCCCGTCGTGGCCCTCAACGCCACCGGCGGAATCACGGCCACCCTGGACTCCATTCGTGAGTTCAACCCCGACCTGCTCTCGCTCACGGCCGGTGGAACCGCACTCGGCATCATCTCCGCCGCAGCCTGGGGCCTCGGCTACGTCGGCCAGCCGCACATCATCGTGCGCTTCATGGCCATGCGCACCCCGCAGGATGCCACGGCGGGTCGCCGCATCGGCATCGGCTGGATGATTCTCACCGCCCTCGGCGCCGTCGCCACCGCCCTCATCGGCATCGCCTACTTCCAGCAGAACCCGGACCTGACTCTGGCCGACCCCGAAACGGTCTTCCTGATGCTGGCTCAGACCCTGTTCCACCCGTTCATCGCGGGTCTGGTCCTGGCAGCCGTTCTCGCCGCTATCATGAGCACCATTTCCTCGCAGCTGATCGTCTCGTCCTCGGCGCTGGTCGAAGACCTCTACAAGATCGTCGGCAAGAAGAACGCCTCGTCAAAGCACCTGGTGATGCTCGGCCGTATCGGAGTTTTGCTCGTGGCAGTCGTCGCCGGCATCATCGCCTTGAACCGCGACACGACCATCCTCGCGCTGGTCGGCTTTGCCTGGGCCGGCTTCGGTGCCGCGTTCGGACCGGTCGTACTCCTCTCCCTGTTCTGGAAGAAGCTCTCGACCTGGGGCACGCTCGCCTCGATGGTCACCGGCGCTGTCGTCGTGTTCATCTGGGGAAATTCCCCCCTGGCCGGCGTGATGTACGAGATCGTGCCGGGCTTCGCCGCCAGCCTGATCGTGGCCGTCGTCGTTTCGCTGCTCACCTACAAGCCGAACGCTGAGATCGACGCCGAGTTCGATCTGGCCGCCGAACAGGCGCACTCGAAGTACGTGGCGCCCGAAAAGGTGTCCGTCTAACGCACCTCGCGCTTCACACCTGGGCGGCATCCGTCGTCGGCTTCTCGCCGACGGATGCCGTTGGTGTTGGTGTTGGCCTTGGTCAGCGGGGCTGTTTCTGCAGCCAGGGGCGCAGCATCCGGGTCACCCAGGGCAGCACGAAGTAGGCCATCAGCGGCGTGAGCACGAGGGTGGTCAGCAGCACCTTGAGCGCCGTCGCGAGGTCGCCCCAGCCGGGAACGAGCCAGGTCACCAGCAGGGTGAAGACGAGGTTGACCGGAAAGAAGCCGAGCCAGATGCTGATCGCTTGTTTCCAGCGCGGCGGCGGCACCAGGGCGGGTTCTCCCGGCTCCGGTTGCATGCCGTCAAACCAGCCCTCGATGCCGGTGCGTTTCTCCACGTGGGCGTCGAGTACCAGGTCGGTGCCGGCTTCGAGCCACTCGGCGCGCTCGTCGGAGTTCTCCCAGGCCGCAAGGCTCTCGTGGTCGGAGAAGCGGTATAGCATGTTCCAGGTCGCGGAATCCTCGCTGCCACGCACCCAGCCCGAGCCGAGAAACCCGGGGTATTTGTGGGCGAGGTTGATGCCGTACTGCACCCATTCGCTCGCCTCGGTGAAGCGCGCCGGATCGACCGTGCGGGTGATGGAAACGGTGACGGATGCTGACGCGGGTGGGGGTGTGAGAGACATCTAGAAAATCATCGGGCGGTCGTCGTCATCGCCGCCGAGATCGAGGTCGACGAGCACCGGCACATGGTCGCTCGGGGCGTCGCCCTTGCGTTCGTTGCGGTGGATGCTGGCATCCGTCACCAGATCGGCGAAGGCTGGGGAGCCGAGAATAAAGTCGATGCGCATGCCCTCGTTGCGCGGAAAACGCAGCTGCTTGTAGTCCCAGAAAGTGAATCCTTCGGGCACGATCGGCCGCACGACGTCGGTCAGTCCTGCCCGTTCGAAGGCGTCGAACGCCGCCCTCTCCTCGGGGGAAATATGGGTGGACTGGCCGGGTACGAAGCTCGGGTCGCCCATATCTTCGTCGCGCGGAGCGACGTTCCAGTCGCCCATCATGGCCAGGGCGAGAGTCGGGTGGGCGGTGAGTTCTTCGGCCGCGTGGTTCTGGAGCGCCTTCAGCCAGGCCAGTTTGTAGGCGTAGTGCGGGTCGCCGAGCGCGCGACCGTTCGGCACGTAGAGGCTCCACAGCCGCAGGTCGTTCACGGTCACGCCGAGCGCGCGCGCCTCGAGCGGCTGGTCAGGGCCAACTGACCCCTTCTGGAAGCCGAGCATATTCGGAAAGGTGGTGACAACATCCGTCATCGGTTCCCGGCTCGCGAACGCCACACCGTTCCACTGGCTCAGGCCGTGAATGGCCAGGTCGTAGCCGGCATCCTCGAACGCCTGCGACGGAAATTGCTCCGGCTTGCACTTGATCTCCTGCATGGCGAGAACGTCGATGTCCTCGCGTTCCATCCAGTCGACGATTCGCCCGGAGCGGGCACGAACGGAGTTGACGTTCCAGGTGGCAATGCGCATTCGTCAAGCCTATAAGCCTGAAGCGGATGCCAGGCGGCGGTATCGAAAGCGGCCCCGGCCGTGTTGCGATTGAATGGGTACAACATTCTTGAGCGCGGAAAGGTCACAGTGACCCAGTTGCAAATTGGCTATGCGGCCATGTTGGAGCAGTTCCCACCGGCCGAAGCGGTCGCACTCTCGGCGTACGCCGAGCAGCACGGTTTCACCGGTGTGATGGCGGCCGACCACTTTCAGCCCTGGGTTCCGGCGCAGGGGCAGTCGAGCTTTGTCTGGGGCGTGCTCGCCTCGATCGCCGAGCGCACCACCGGCAACTTCGGGCCCGGCGTGACCGCTCCGACGTTTCGCTGGCACCCCGCCATGGTCGCCCAGGCCTCGGCGACGCTCGCCTCGATGTACCCCGGCCGACACTGGCTGGGACTGGGCAGTGGAGAAGCTCTGAACGAACACATCGTGGGCGGCTACTGGCCCGAGGCCCCCGAGCGCATCAACCGCATGTTCGAGGCCATCGAGATCATCTCCAAACTGTTCGCCGGCTCCCTGGCCGGCCGGGACGTCAAGCACGCCGGCCAGTTCTTCAAGCTCGAGTCGACCCGGCTGTGGACCATGCCGCCGGTTGCCCCCGAGATTCTGGTCGCCACCGCCGGCCCGGTCACCGCCAAGCGCGCCGGTCGGCTGGCCGACGGCCTGATCACGGTCGGCGCCCCGCTGGAGAAGATCTCGATGCTGTTCGGCAAGTTCGACGACGGTGCGCGCGAGGCCGGAAAAGACCCCTCGACGATGCCCAGGGTGCTGCAGCTGCACCTGAGCTGGGCCGAGACCGACGAAGAGGCGATGGCCAATGCGCTGCACGAGTGGCCGAACGGCGGCATGCGATTTCCGAAGAGCGACATCCGTTCGCCATTCGAGTTCGAGCAGCTGGCCAAACTCGTGCGCCCGGAGGACTTCGAGGGTCGCATGATCATCTCGGCCGACCCCGACGAGCACCGCAAATACATTCAGAGGTTCGTCGACCTCGGTTTCGACCGTATCTACCTGCACAACGTTGGCCGTAACCAGAAACAGTGGATCGACGTCTTCGGCGCATCCGTTCTGCCGAAACTGGTGCGCTAGATGCCGCACGATTCGCTGCCCGACGCTGCCGCCGCCGAAGTGGGCGCCATGGAGCTGTTCGGTCTCAAAGTATTCACCCTCGGGGGGTTCGGCGAGATCACTGCGGGTGACGACCTCGCGGCCCTGATCGCTGAAGCCGCGCAGTCCCGCCTGGCCGATGGGGACATTGTGGCGGTGACCAGCAAGATCGTCTCCAAGGCCGAGGGGCGAGTCGTTCAGGCCGCCGACCGCGAGCAGGCGATCACCGACGAGACCGTGCGCGTCGTAGCATCGCGGGCGCACCCGGGCGGGGTCACCCGCATCGTCGAGAACCGGCAGGGCCTCGTCATGGCGGCGGCCGGCGTCGACACGAGCAATGCGCCCGAGGGTGTGGTGCTGCTGTTGCCGGTCGATCCGGACGGGTCGGCGCGCGCGATCTGCTCGGCCCTCCGCGAACGCACCGGGCTGCGCCTCGGCGTGCTGATCACGGACACCGCCGGGCGCCCCTGGCGGGAAGGCCAGACCGACATCGCCATTGGCGCGGCAGGGCTCGCCGTGCTCGACGACCTGCGCGGCACAGCGGATGTCTCGGGTCGTCGCCTCGACGTCACCGTCGCGGCGGTCGCCGACGAGATCGCCGGCGCCGCCGATCTGGTCAAGGGCAAGACCAGCGGCAACCCGGTCGCCGTCGTGCGCGGACTCGGACGACTGGTCGGCGAGCTGGACGCCGCTGGCGCTCGGGCGCTGCAGCGACCGAGCGACACCGACATGTTCCGACTCGGCACAGCCGAAGCGCGCGCTGAAGGGTATGCCGAGGGGTTCGCGGCCGGCTTGGCTGCAGCGGCCGGTAAAAGCTAGATCGAGATGGTGAGGGCCTGGATCAGGCCGCTCTCGGCGTCGAGCTCGAAGCGGTAGTTCAGATCGACGCTACGGCCCGGAAAGTTGCCCTCGACGCGGTTGACGACGGTCGTCGACGACTCGTCCTTCTCGGTGCGCAGCTGGGTGGTCGTGTACTCGAATTCGGCGGCGCTGCCGGCGAGCCAGGCGGTGATGGCCGTCTCGCCCGTGTAGGTCTTGCCGTCATCGATGACGACCGCATTTTCGGTGAAGGTTGCTCCAGCGGAGGCGGGCTGCGCGCTGGCGCTGCGTTCGAGGTAGGTCATGATGGCCATCGGCAACGTGCGGGACTGAGTGGTGAGTGACATGGAACCTCCTGGGCCGTTCAAAGCGAACGTAATCGAGTCGACGGATGTTTGCAGTCGACCCTTGAGGCTACCGCGCGCCGGGCGCGCCAGGGATCGCCCTAGCCGGAGCGGGAAGTCGCTGGTAACGTATTCCCTATGGAAGTTTCCCTCGACGCGGTCGGGCGTCTCATGGTTCCCAAGGCCCTGCGCGATGCGCTGGGGCTCCATCCCGGTTCAACCGTGGATATTTCTCAGTACGGCAGCGGGCTGCAGGTCGTACCGGCAGGGCGAACGGCTCGGCTCGTCGACGAAGACGGGGTCCTCGTCGCTACGTCCTCGACGGCCATAGACGATGACACCATGTTCGGCCTGATCGATGCCGGACGTCGTTGAAGGTGCTCGCACTCGATACCAGTGTGGCGGTGCCACTGCTCGTCACGACCCACCCAGCGCACCACGCTGTCGTTGACTGGTGGCAGGGGCGTGAAGTCGCATTGGCGGGTCACGCTCTGGCGGAAACTTATTCGGTGCTCACGAGATTGCCGAGCGAGGCCCGGCTTGCGCCTGAAACGGCAGCACGGCTCCTGGCGTCGCGGTTTGCTCTGCCCCTTGTGATGACCGCCGAAACGGCCTTTCGTTTGCCAGCCTTACTCGCGAACTTGGGCATTGCAGGTGGTGCCGTCTACGACGCCGTGGTGGCCCTCGCGGCGCAGGAAAACGATTGTGTTCTCGCCACCCGGGATTCTCGCGCCAAGCCAACATATGACGCCGTTGGCGTTCGGGTTGAAATCGTTGGCCGATAACTGGGTCGTCGTCGTCCCGGTGAAGGGAAGCTCCGAGGCGAAGAGCCGGCTCGGTGTCGGGCCGGGGCGGGCGGCGCTCGCCGACGCTTTCGCGCTTGACACGGTGACGGCGCTGGTGGCAGCATCCGCTGTGGAGCGCGTGTTCGTGGTGACCGCGAGTGCGCGTTTGGGCGCGCTGCTCGGCGGGCTCGGTGCTGTCATCGTGCCGGAGGCGCCGGTCGTTGAAACGGGGCATGCCCGCTTGAACGCCGGGATCGTGCAGGGCATCGCTGCCGCTCGGCTCGCCTATCCCCAAGTAAATCTGGCGGTGATGACCGGGGATCTGCCCGCCCTGCGGCCAGGTGACATCGACGCTGCATTCGCGCTCGCCGCAGCGCAGCCGCGCTCGATGGTGCCCGACGCCGAAGGTGTGGGCACGACGACCCTGCTCGCCCGCGTAGGAGTCACGGTCACGCCGCGGTTCGGTCTCGGCTCCCGCGCTGCGCACCAGGGCGACGGACACGTCGTGCTCGACCTGCCGCCGACTTCGTCTCTGCGGCGCGACGTCGACACCGCGGCCGACCTCGAAGCCGCGCGACTGATCGGACTTGGGCCGCACACGAGCGCTCTGCTCTAGTTCGTGATGCTGAATCGTCTACTACTTCGAAACCGCACAAGTGGCACCACGACGCTGAGGCCGTGAATTGCGAGCAACGCTTTACGTATTGACGGGCGGAAGAGGCGCTAAGAGCGGCAATCATGGATTAATCGATCAACTTTGCCGGCAAGACTATTTCTGAGTTTCTCTCGCGTTTGTGTTCGATTGGCGGTAGAATGGGTGTCAAGGAGGCAATGGCGCCCATGTTCATGGAAAACCCGAGCGAGGCCGGTTCGAACCCCGTCGTTGCGGCGGTGGAGCAGGCTCGGGATGCGTTGTTGGCGGCGTTGGGCGGGGTGTCATTCGGGTTGCTGGGCGATGAAGAATCACTGACCCTGCTGCTGGCGGTGGAGAGCGTGG